>NZ_JBSXOH010000031.1:0-36042 GCF_056859355.1 Cyclobacterium sp. L-R | reverse complement strand
GCCTTACCGGTTGGGTCCAGGCCAGTTGATTTTTCATGTTTTCAACAGGATTGTGCTGTGGTTCAGAAGAGGTAATTTTGCACCGTACAAATAGCAAGTCAGCACTTACCTCAAAAGATCCAGCATTGCCTTCAACGGTCTTTAATACCTGGGTGTCTTTTTCACCTTCTTTACAGCCAATAAATTCCAAAGTGTAATTTACCCCATCTTTGGGAAGGGCCGCAACCTCCAAAATATTGTTAGCATAGCTAAGCTTTTCCAATTCCACGCCTGTAGATGCATAAAAATCACCTCTTTCCATCGCTTCTACCAAAGTGCCAGCTTCCAATGAATCCGCCTCAACGACTACCCAACCTCTACCGGCATTGCTAAATTTTGCCCCTTGTTTGTGGTAATTGTGACTGTCATCAGTTGCCAGGCCAAAAATCAAAGGTTGGCCTTTTTCCAAGTAGGCGATATTGATAAAATCCCACATGGCTTCATAACCCATTCTGGTGGAATCACCTAAATTATGAACCGCAGGATGACCATTATATACCTCAAAAAAACGTTCTCCTTTTAACCGAATCATGTCTTCAAGCGTAATGGCCCAAATGAAATTGGGATGATTGATATGCACCATCATTGGTTTGCCAGAGGCCTTTCTTTGCTCCAAAACCGCATTGATATTGTTCTGTAGCACTTCCACTACACTGCCTCCCTCCATTGGAACAATAAGTCTTTCCAGATTGGTAAGGTTGAGGTGTAAAGGTTTTCCTTCAAAGCCAGCTGTGATTTCCTGAGCAGGAATCATGAGGAACTTTTCTTTCTCATTGTAGAGCGGAGCATATTCTTTATAAGTCTTCAATTTTACTTTCAGCTCTTCATCCTCCTGCATATATTCCACCCATTCCTCACCGTATTCTGAAAGGTAGGCCTTGAAAGCATCACGATAGAGACTGTCGGCTTTAATCGATTTCCATTTTTCACCTTCCTGGAAAATATTGTGATCAGACAAAGCAACAAATTGATAGCCCTGCTCCTTGTACCATTTCATGATTACTTCTGGAAATTCATCCCCATCACTCCAATAAGAGTGGGTATGTAGATTGCCTTTGTACCAGTGTTTACTTGATTCTTCCTGGCTTGTTTTTTGTGTGCAGGATAAAACAAAAATAAAATTTAAGCAGAGAAATAGAATCAGAAAGGAAAAGGATTTCATTGTTTTATTGGCTAAAGGTTTTTGTTATTAAGCAGATAGCAATATATTCATTGCAAATCTTAAATCAAATAGGTAGGAAAGCTAATTTACTGTCCTGTAGGAGGGGTAAAAGCATTTTAATATATTTATACTTTCAAACTCGCATTAAATTTTATATGGCTAACCAAACAAAACTGATTAAATACCTGAACCAAATACTCAAAAACACCTATGATGGCCTAAAAAGTTACAAGGATGCTGCTAGAAATGTGGAAGAAGGGGAAATAAGGGAGTTTTTTATAGCTCGTGCCAAAGAAAAATTGGTTTTGATAGATGCCATTAAGGAAGAGATTTACCTTTTGGAAGGCGTTCCAGTAGAAGAGGGGAGTTTGATGAACTTGTTTTCAAGATCCTGGAACAACTTTAAAACTTCTTTGGATCATGACAATGCGAAGGAAATAGCAAAATATTGCCTGCAAGAAGAAAAAGAAAGAGTAGATGAATTTGGTGTTTTGCTAAGAAATCCAGAACTCGTATCAGAAGGATTTTTTGCTGTACTTGAAGAACAGAATGAAAAAAACCTTGCGGCCATTAAAGCGTTAGTAGAGCAGGTTAAATCATAAGCTGGTAGGGCAGTATTAATAACCCTTAAGCCTCTTTTGACCATGTAAGCTTTTGATTATCTTTTAAATTCGTTTACAATTGATTGTGGATAAAGTGATTTTACTATAATAATATACCTATGAAAAAGCATTTAATTTGGCTGGCCTGTCTGTTTATTGTTCAAACAACAGCCTACAGTCAGACGAAGATTGATTTTAGGGAGTTCACCTTGGACAACGGCTTGAAGGTGATTATGCACAAAGACAACAAAACCCCTATAGTTGTTACTTCTGTGATGTACCATGTAGGTTCCAAAAATGAGGACCCGGAACGTACAGGTTTTGCTCATTTCTTTGAGCACCTACTATTTGAAGGGTCAGAAAATATTGATAGGGGTGAATATACCGATCTCGTAGAAGGTAACGGGGGTGCGCTGAATGCCTTTACCAGTAATGACATCACCTATTATTATGAATTAATGCCCTCCAATTATCTTGAACTGTCACTTTATCTTGAAAGCGAGCGCATGCTGCATGCTAAAATTGATGAAATAGGCTTGGAAACACAGCGGGAAGTGGTCAAAGAAGAAAAGCGGCAGCGTTATGACAATCAGCCTTATGGGACCATTTTGCCGGAAACCCTAGTTCGTGCTTATAGCGAGCATCCGTATCAATGGGCACCCATTGGATCTTTGGACCATCTGAATGCTGCAAGCCTGGATGAGTTTATGCAGTTTTATAAAGATTTTTATGTACCAAACAATGCGATCCTTACCATTGCCGGAGACATTGACTATGAGCAGACGGAAGAATGGGTAAGGAAATACTTCTCCGAAATCCCCAAAGGAAAGAAAGCCATTTATAGGCCCGATATAATAGAGCCGAAAAAAGACAAAGAGATCAGGGATATTATTTATGACAATATCCAAATACCAGCCATTATTCAAGCCTATAATTTACCTCCGAAAAATCATCCGGATGCTTATGCTATGGAAATGCTCTCTACCTACCTTACAGGTGGCAAATCTTCTCTGATGACCAAAGAGCTTGTGGACAAGCAGCAAAAGGCTTTGGTAGTGGCTGCAATTCCACTTGACCTTGAAGATGGAGGCATTTTTATAATGTATGGGATTGCCAATATGGGGGTGGAACCTGAGGATCTTGAGAATGAAATCGATGTTTTAATAAAACAAGTTCAACAAGAAGGTATTTCGGATCAGGATTTCCAGAAATTACAGAACATTATAGAGAATGACTTGGTTAGTAAGAATTCCTCCATCGAAGGAATTGCCCAAAACCTTGCAGAGGCAAACTTATTTTATGGCGATACCGAATACATCAATAGAGAATTGGAAGTATACCGAAAAGTAAGCAGGGAAGACATACAACGTGTGGCCAATAAGTATTTGACCCTAGATGGAAGAGTTGTATTGTATTACCTTCCTAAACCACAGGAAACGGCTCAAAACCAATAATAACCCTAAAGCTAGAAAAATGAAGACTTTATATATATTGCTTTTTGCTGCATTCATTACCTTCGGAACACAAGCTCAAGTTGATAGAAGTGTTTTACCTCCTCCAGGGCCAGCACCTAAAATTGAATTTACGGATCCTGCCACTTTTACTTTGGACAATGGCCTGAAGGTATTTGTAGTGCCAAATGATAAATTACCTAGAGTGGCCTTTTATCTGATCTTAGACAGAGATCCACTTTTTGAAGGGGAGAAGGCAGGATTGACTGGTTTTGTTGGGGACATGATGATGGCAGGCACTTCCTCCAGAACAAAAGAAGTTTTAGATGAGGAAATTGACTTTATTGGTGCCTCTCTAGGTGCAGGTGCTACTTCTCTCTCTGGCTCATCGCTTAAAAAACACCAGGGAAAAGTACTGGAATTAATGACCGATGTATTGTACAATCCAGTTTTCCCACAGGAAGAGCTTGATAAGCTCAAAAAACAAACCCTAACTTCTCTGGCTTCTTCAAAAGACGATCCGGATTATTTGGCTGGAGTAATTTCCAAAGCTTTGGTGTATGGTAGGGAACATCCTTATGGAGAAACCATGACCGAGGAAACCGTAGAAAATGTAAGCCTGGAGGATGTTAAAGAATATTACCAAACCTATTTTAAACCTAATATTGCTTACCTCGCTATTGTTGGTGACATTGATGATAAGGAAGCCAAAACATTGGTGGACAAGTATTTTTCATCTTGGGAAAAAGGGGATGTTCCAACATTTGACTATCAAAAACCTGAGCTTCCTGACGAGAACCAAGTAGCACTCTTGGATCGCTCCTCAGCTGTTCAGTCAGTAATTAATATTGCCTTTCCGGTTGAAATGCACCTCACCAATCCGGATTATATGGCTACAAGAGTAATGAATTTTATTTTGGGGGAGGGCTTTAATTCCAGATTGAATGGGAATTTACGTGAAACCAAAGGCTATACTTATGGGGCCAGATCAAGCTTTGGTTCTGATAAGTTAACCGCCAGGTTCTTTGCAGGCACCTCTGTAAGAAATGAGGTCACGGATTCATCTGTCTATGAAATGATTTATGAAATCAGAAATTTAAAAGAAAATGGCATTACAGAAGAGGAATTAACAATGGCCAAAGCCAATCTTAGTGGCAGGTTTGGAAGGTCACTTGAAAACCCCAATACCATTGCTACTTTTGCCATTAATATTGACAGGTACAATCTGCCGGAAGATTTTTATAGTACTTACCTTCAGCGCCTGGATGAGTTGACTGTTGAGGAAATAAATAATGTAGCGTCCAAATACCTCAAACCAGACAATATGTACATTACGGTGGTAGGCAATGGCTCAGCTATAAAAGAAGGTTTGTCCCAGTTTGGAGAGATCAGTATGTACAATTACAAAGGAGAAGAGGTTCAAGAAATTGAATTGTCTGATGACAATAAAACAGCTTTAGACGTGATTGGCGATTACCTCACAGCAGTGGGTGGAGTGGATGCTGTGGAAAATATAAAAACAGCCAAGCTAGAAATGTCAGCTGAAGTGCAGGGCACAAAATTAGACATGTCTGCTGTATATGATGTCGAAAATCAGCGCTTAGCCCAAAAAGTCATCGTTATGGGGAATGAAGCTTCTAAGACCATAGTAAAAGACGGCAAGGCTACAGTCAGTTCAATGGGTAAATCCCAAAATCTGACAGATGAACAATATGAAGATGTTAAAATGGCTTCTTTATGGTTAATCCCCGAATTGTATTATGAGCTCATGGGCTATACCCTTACTTTAGACGGGGCTGCAGATGTAGATGGCAAAGCGACTTACAAAATAATCATTTCCAATCCTACAGGAGGGCAGGTAATCAATTATTATAGTATGGAAAATGGGTTAAAACTGAGGAGTGAAAATAAACTTTCTGGGAATACCGATTTTAATGAATACAAAGAATTTGATGGGATTTTAGTGCCTGTAAAAATGTCCATTAAAAGCCCTATGTTACCAGTTGCCCTTGAAACTGAAGTAACAAAAGTTGAGTTGAATGTTCCTGTTTCTGACCAAGATTTTAATTAATACTATTCATGATTTCGATGAGAAAAATTATTTTTCCTTTAGGCTTAGCCTTATTGCTTGTAATGGTACAGGCTGTTTCTTATGCTGCTACAGTTAAGGATCCTTTGGTAGATAAAACCCCACAGGAAATCATTAAAGATTATATAAAAGCCATTGGCGGTGAAGAAAAAATTTCATCCATAAAAACCATTGTTTTGGTTATGGAGGCTGAGATTCAGGGAATGAAAATTGAAATTGACACCAATAGGGACATGGAGGGGATGCGATTGATGCAACAGATGGTAGTAGATGGAAATGTGATCCAGAAAACCGTGGTAAAAGACAATGAAGGGTACATGAGTGCTATGGGGCAAGTTAAAAGCTTATCAGCTGATGAGCTTGAAACCCTAAAAACCAATATTTATGCTTTTCCAGAGCTGTATTATGAAGAAATGGGTTTTACAGTGAATAAAGGAGAAAATGCCACCATAAAAGGAGAAGATGCTTATACCATTATTGTAACCAATTCTGCTGGACTTGAAAGTACAGAATATTTTAGTGTTGCTACAGGGCTAAAATTAAAAATGGTTGCCGATGTTGCTGGTGATGTGGAATTTGACGAATACCAAGAGGTGGAAGGCATCATGTTTCCCATGAAGGTGACCATTTCCAACCCGATGTTGCCGGTGCCCATGGAAACCCATGTAGTCAGTATACAGGTGAATGAACCGCTTGACAACTCATTATTTGAATAAGAAAAGGGACTTTTAAGTCCCTTTTCTATTTTACAAGGCTTTACCTAGTGATTTTAGACCGGATTGTATTGATCAGCTATTAGCGGTGGCTTAATAAATACTCAGGTCAAATTGTATTAAAGTTCCACAAACTTCTTGAAGGCTGATTTTTCACCGGCTGAAGTGATTTTATAGGCTGCATAGTAGAGTGCGTTTTCATTGGGCAAGCTTATAGCCATTGATTTGCCCCATCTCCTGACTTGCAAGTGCAGGCCTTTATTGTCTATTGAATAAGACTGAATCCTGTCATTTTGCATCAGTTGTTTAAAAGCAGGCGCTTTTGGGTGGATTTTTTTCAGTATTCCTTTTGAATCTGTAGCAATTCCGAAATCACTCTGTAGCGGGATATTGTTACTTCTTTTCACTACGCTTAGTCCAATCTGTGGTAACAATTTTTTTAAGCGTGAATAAAGGTCTCCTTTACTCCAAACGTAATCTGCAAAAAACTGCTTCATTTCCTCTTTGTCCTTTGCAAGGGAAATTACTACCTGCTCAAAATCTTTCAATTCATAGCCTTTTTCTGTTATCCCATAACGCTCCCACATATGCTTCATGGCAGAATGCATCCGTTGATTCCCTTTCATTAACATCAGGTCCATGGCCAACACTAAAAGTGCACCGTGTGTATAAATGCTAACTTTTTTGTCTGGCACTCCTGCTTTGTATCCATCAAGCCAAAGGTCCCAACTTGAATCTACAATCGATTGATTTTTCCAACCGAGACTTTCAAAGCTTCTTTCCATTAGCTTTTCTATAACCTCCAAATACCTTTCTGTAGAATAATATCCTGATTTCAAAAGGTAAAAATCACCCATAAAAGTAGTAACCCCTTCAGCTATAAGTCCCTCCTTAAGGTAGGCTTCTTTTGAGAAGTCATAAGGTTGGATTGACTTTGGCCTTATGCGACAGACATTCCAAAAATGATAAAGTTCATGAGAAGATATTCCCATCAATCTGTCCATTCCCTCTTGGGTTTTAAATAAATGGTCCGGTCCAAGGGTTATTACTGTAGAGTATTGATGTTCTACTCCGTGGTAATGTGGAAAAGGCAATAAGTGAATAAGGAAGTGATAATCCTTGGCTGGAAAGTCACCTACATCCTCGATTTGTCTTTCCGTAAAGCTTTTAAACCCCTTCAAAAGGCTTTTCCAATCAAAATACACCTCTCCACGGATCCATACGTGGAAGGTGGTGGCGTTTACTTCATAGGTTTTATGCTGTAAATCTGCTGCTGCCATAAAGGGGCTGTCTACCAGCTCCTGGTAATCATTAGCTATCAAAGAATGTTTTTTTTCTTGATGCAGGGCACAGGCCAGATGGTAGTCTTGAGGAAGGTTCAGTTCCACGTTTATTTTCTCATTAGTTCTATTTGAAATGGAAAAACAAATATTAATGAAATTTACATAAACTTGGTTAGGATCTACCCATGAGCCACCGGCATCGAGCTGAGCAGCATGGTAAGTGTAAGAAATTTTGTATTTTCCTTTTGTTGCTGAAAAAAAAGTCCATTTGTCTTTACTAAGCTTTTTTGCACTTAGCTGTCCTTCTGGACCTGTTACTTCTAACCCTTTGATAAATTGGGCATAATTGGCTATTTCGTACCTTCCTGGGCGCCAGGAAGGTAATTGCAGCGTTATTTCCTCATTTTTTTGGCAATCCAAATCCAGTATAATTTCCAGAATTTGGGACGTTGGTATAGGTGTACTTATCGTATATTTCATGAAATGTATTGAAATGGCTTAAACAAAAGTAAGCCACTGGTTTGTAAATAAAAAAAACCTCTCTATCTTTGCAATCCTTTAAAAAACGAGAATCAAGCGATTAAAATATAGCAATAATGAAAAGAACATTTCAACCTTCCCGCAGGAAAAGAAGAAACAAACACGGTTTCAGAGAGAGAATGTCCACTTCCAATGGTAGGAGAGTGCTTAAAGCCAGAAGAGCTAAAGGCAGACATAAGTTATCGGTATCTTCTGAGAAGACGCTTAAGAAATAATGCGTTATCACCTTATATTTATGGGGTAATTTATTTAATCTTATTTTATGGATTGTAAATTTTCAAAGAATGAAAGATTACATTCCAAAAAGTTAATAAAGGAACTTTTTGATAAAGGTTCCTCTTTTTTTTTATATCCCTTCAAGGTGCTCTATCTTGATAATCCAGGGATTTCTGACAATCAATTACTGGTATCTGTTTCTAAAAAGAAGCTGAAAAACGCTACAGATAGAAACTATATTAAAAGAAGAGTGAAGGAGGCTTACCGTCTCAACAAACATCTTCTTCCTTCTGCACAGGGTTCCAATAAACTTATCGCTTTAATTTACGTTTCAAAAGATCTGATGGGTTATCATGAGATAGCCCCCAAAGTGATAAAGACCCTCAAGAAAATACCTGTAGCAAAAACATCTCTAGAATGAATAAATTTGTTTCCCGTAAGGCGTTTTTTACTAGCCTTACCGTAATAGGAATTGCGGTATTGACCTTGTCATTTTATCCAAAGAATGACAAATTATTTGACTTGGCTAAGAACCTGGATATTTTTGCTTCTCTGGTAAGAGAGCTTGATTCTTATTATGTAGATGAAATTGATCCCAATCAGTTGGTTACTGTGGGTATTAATGCCATGCTAGCTGAGCTTGATCCTTATACGGAATTTATTCCTGAGGAAGAGTCTGATGATTTTCGAGTAATGACCACCGGAGAATATGGAGGAGTTGGTGCTTTGATTGGTAATCGCCTAGGAAGAAACATGATCATGATGCCCTATGAAGGCTTTCCTGCTCAGGTTTCTGGTTTGAAGGTAGCAGATGAGCTACTAAAGGTGGATACGGTGAATGTTATAGATAAAAACACCGGGGATATTTCTAAGTTGCTTAAAGGTCCTGCCAATACTGAGGTGAATGTTGTGGTCAAGCGTGGTGAGGATACCTTGTCTGTAAAACTTACGAGGAAGAAGATTGTAATCAGTAATGTTCCCTATCATGGTATGGTAGAAGGAGAAACAGGATATATCAAATTAAGTGATTTCACGACCAATGCTGGTCAGGATGTGGCCTTGGCATTACAGGACTTAAAGGCGAGGGGAGCTAAAAAAATCATTTTGGACCTTAGAGATAATCCTGGGGGCATTTTGCTTGAAGCAGTCAATGTGGTGAATGTTTTTATTCCAAAAGGTAGGGGAGTGGTGAAGACCATTGGGAAATTGGATAAAGTATTGTCTGAATACAAGACAAGATCTTCACCTCTGGACAAAGAAATTCCCTTGGTTGTAATGATCAATGAGCGTAGTGCTTCCGCTTCAGAAATTGTAGCTGGTGCCTTACAAGATTATGACCGTGCAGTATTGGTTGGTAGAACTTCTTTTGGAAAAGGCTTGGTGCAAAGTACCATTCCTTTGTCCTATAATTCCCAGGTAAAACTTACCACCGCCAAATATTACATACCAAGTGGACGATGTATTCAAGCAATTGACTATAGTATAAAAGATGAAGATGGTAATGGTAGTTATGTTCCTGATTCACTAAGGCAAGAATTTCAAACCAAGAATGGAAGGAAGGTTTATGATGGAGCAGGGATTGAACCTGATATTGAACTAAGCTCAAGAAGCTTTGCACCCATAACCTATAGTTTGGTTACAAGAAGTCTGGTATTTAGTTTTGTAAATGAATTTGCTTTAAAACATGATAGCATAGCTAGGCCTAGAGAATTTGAAGTTAGTGATGAATTGTATACTTCATTTGTCGACTGGCTTCAAGACAAGGAATACGATTACACTACGAGAGTAGAGAAAACCATAGAGGATTTGGAAAAATATGCGGAGCGAGAAAAATACTTTGAGGACATTAAAGAAGAAATTGAAAAACTAAAAAGTAGTGTAAGCCATAGTAAAGAACAAGAGCTTGTCACCTTTAAAGATGAAATAAAAGAGGCGTTAAAGGACGAGATTGTTTCTAGGTACTATTATCAAAAAGGAATTTTAGAGGCGGCTTTGGATCAGGACCCCGAGATTGAAAGTGCTTTGCAGGTATTTAATGATTCAGAGTTATACGCTTCCTACTTGTCTCCTGAAAAGTAAGCCAAGTTTTGTTACTTTCTTTTTCTCAGGTTACTCCTTGGTTTTTTAGCCTGAGTAAAATGAGGAGGAAGGATTTAGCAGCTAATAAATAAGGAAATTGAAAAATTTGAGTTATAATCAAAAGGCTGCACTGATTGGATGCAGCCTTTTTGTTTTTTATCAAGGTGGTCCAGAAGATGATTTAACCCGGATTATGTAATAGGATTTCTCCGTCCTGACAATAGTCAGAGGTTAAGCCTGTCCCGTGTTTACGGGAAGTGTTGCAATCGCAAGAAAAATCAGGCTGTTTGGAGATTTTTAGCATAGCACCGCTATGGTGAAATTGAAAACAGCAACGATTGGGTATTTTGAAGCGATTTCAGCACGTAATAGATTGTCTATTACATATTTCGGGGTAAAATACAGTTGGGGCAGGGATCATCATGACCCATAAAGTAATGAGTCTAGAAGGAATAAATCATTACAATTGCAGACACTATTAAGCATTACTATCTTTTAAAAGGTTTCTTGCCATTGCTGCTGATGTTGTTGTCATACCAATGGATACCAAAACAACAGTTAATAGTTCAGCTTTGCCTCTGGAATAAAAATACCTAGAAAGGCCTATCAATAGTATAGCTAAAGCCAAGAGCAATCTTTTTAAATTTTTAATAAAGGCCATACATGAAGATATTTTTACTTTTACAAAATAGATCAAGTTGAAAATTGCCTGGATTGCAGATCATAAAATATAACCTGAGTGGGTTTAATTACCAATTGTAAGATTGTTATTTGGAAGGAAAAGTCTGATAGTAAAATCATTGAGTTATTCTTTAACCTTTAAAAAGCATTTCCTGACTTAATATTTTTTTAGCACAATGTCAAGTTTTTTTTATTATTTACCAATAATTCTATAGTTATAGAAATTTTACTCGGGCACGTACACAATATTATTTCAATTTTTATTGTATATATAGGTTTAATTTTGATTAATGGTAAAATATGTATTATTTATATTTATTTTATTGATTTATGAAAAAAATAATTTTTTAATGGGGTTGTTTTTCGACTTTTAATGCTCTTCTTTTATAGAGGACTACGATCAACCTTTACCACTAAATAGCAATGAAATCTATAATTAAAAAGAATAATTATTCAATTCAGCCTGAGGTATCATCTTTTCATCTAGAACCTCTTGAATTGGAAAAAGAGAAATCAGATAGAGAAATATGGAAAGCTTTTGATAAAGGGGATGAATTGGCTTTTAATTTTATTTATCGGACCTATGTCAAAAAGATGTTTCATTATGGTTCTCAGGTTACTAAGGATGTTGAGTTGATAAAAGATTGTATACAAAATATTTTCATTTACCTACGAAGAAGAAGAGGAACTTTAGGAGAGGTATTATGTATAAAAGCTTACTTGTTTAAAATTTTAACAAGGGAAATTGTAAAGAATTTAAAGGTTGAAAAGCTATCTGAAACAAGGTATGAAGAAATAAAGGAGCAATTTTTCCCAATTTCAATCTGCCCTGAATCTATATTGATAAAAAGGGAAAGCGAGTTGGCAAACAAATTATTGGTAAGTGAAGCCCTTCAGAAGTTAACGAGTAGGCAGCGTCAAGCTATATTATTATTGTATGAAGAAGGCATGAGTTATAAGCAAGTGGCCGAAACAATGGAGTTTAGCGACGTGAAATCAGCCAGAAAAATTGTGTATAGGGCAATGGCCATGCTTAAGGAATACCTAATTGACCAGAAAGAAAAATCAAAAGTGTGATACTTATATAATGAGGTATAAAGACTATGAATTAGTAGATTTTCTTGTAGATGAATTTTTTATCCTTTGGGTAAAAAATCCTGACAAGAATACCCAGCATTTTTGGGAAAAATGGCTGATAGAACATCCTGAGAAGCGAGACACTGTATTCAAGGCTATTTCTATCATCAGGTCTGTCGGTTACGAGGAGGGCGAGAATATGAGTGATAGCACCTATATTGATATTTTTGAAAATATAGTAAATGCAGACAAAGACCAAAAGACAATAAGTCAAATTACTAAGGGAGAATCAATAAATAGTTGGCTAAAGAATATAGCTGCAATGATCATTTTTGGCTTCTGTGGATGGATGGGATACTATCACGCCTTCCTTTATACTACACCTACTCCTGTATTAACTGAATCTTTTGTAATTAAGAGAAATACAAGTTCGGGAAATCGCTCCTTAATTACTTTAGCAGATAGTAGTAAGGTCTATTTAAATTCTTCCAGTGAAATTTCTTACCCTTCCAACTTAGGCAGTGGCGATCGATGGGTAAAGTTAACTGGTGAAGGATTTTTTGAAGTGAAGAAAAATGGAAAACCTTTCACTGTATTAATAGAAGATACTAAAATTGAGGTTTTAGGTACTTCATTTAATGTGAAAGTGGAGGAAGATAAATTATCAGTAGCCTTATTGACCGGAAAGGTGATGGTAAAAGATAAAAGAGGTAATCAGGTAGCATTAAGTCCAGATGAGATGCTAATAATGGAAAAAAGTGGGGATCTGTACAAAAGTGATTTTGACAGTCTTGAAGTAATAGGGTGGAAAGACAATGTATTGGTTTTTAAATCTGATTCTTTTGAGGAATGTAGAAAAAAAATTGAAGACTGGTTTGGAGTAGAACTAATCCTTATTGGGAAAATTCGAAAGGGTTGGGTTTACACTGGTACTTACAAAAATGAAAGTCTGGAGAATGTATTAAAAGGAGTAAATATTACTTCCGGGCTAAAATTTAGTCTCGAAGATAAAAAAGTTAAATTATACAACTAAAGCAAATGATATGGAAAAAATTGACTCTGGTTAGAAATCAAAGCGCAGGGCCCATTCTGGGGGGAATGAAACCCTGCTTTGAGTAGCCTACCACCAAAGGAGGGAGGCAATAGTTAAGTCGTCTAAAACTTAAACCATACAATATTATGAATAAATATATACTGAGACAACTTATTATGGTGTCCAAAAGATTATTTTATGGCTTTACCATTCAATTGATTTTCTGCACTGTATTGATGGCTAATACCGGCAATGCACAGAGGAAAACTATTGATGAAGTCAAAGTGTCACTAGATTTAAAGGAGAAAACTTTGTTGCGGTTTTTTAAAAACATAGAAGCTAAAACTGATTTTAAGTTTACCTACAATGATGACATGATCAGTTTAAATCAAAAAGTGACCATCAGCCAGAGAAACACTTCAGTTTACAAAGTTCTGGAGAATGTTGCCCGGCAAACTCAGCTGAGTTTCACTCAGGTAAACGACAATATTCATGTCCGCTTAAGTGCTAAAGAAGGAGCAACTGAAAAGGTTGACATAGCCGCAATAGCAGATGTGAGAGTTACAGGTAAGGTAGTAGATCAAAATGGAGAACCACTACCAGGGGTTACCATAGCCATTCCAGGCACTACTACAGGCACTGCCTCAGATATTGACGGAAATTATTCAATAACGGTTCCTGAAGGTGCCACCTTGGTGTATTCATTTATTGGATTTCAGTCCCAACGAGTAGTTGTAGGACAACAAACAATTATCAATATAACACTAGAAGAGGAAATTGGAGCTTTGGATGAAGTAGTAGTCACAGGCTTTGGTACTCAGAAGAAAGAAAATCTTACGGGAGCCGTTTCAAGTGTAAGTAAGGAAGTACTAGAGAATCGACCCATAACCAATATTGGACAAGGTCTTCAAGGGCAAATATCCAACCTTAATATCACACAGAATACAGGTACTCCCGGAGGAGGTGCTACATTTAATGTCCGTGGATTTACATCTATAAATGGTGGTTCACCACTTATCTTGGTAAACAACGTGCCAATGGATGTAAACCTTATCAATCCCAATGATATAGAAAGTATTTCTGTACTTAAAGATGCTGCCTCTGCTGCTATCTATGGCGCAAGAGCAGCCTACGGGGTTATTTTGATTACGACAAAATCAGGAAGTAAAAGTGACAAGCCCTCCATTTCACTTTCTTTCAATACTGCAGTAAATACACCGGTTGTTCAATTTGAGACCATGGATGCCCTGGAGCGAATGAACTACATGAATACCGCCAATATTGCTAGAAACGGTGTGCCTTATTACCAGTTTACAGATGTTTATCAAGACAAAATAATCGCGCATTATAATGATCCTTCCCAACCATCCGCATTCCCTGATCCTCAGAATTCGAATATATGGTTGATGAGTGGTAACACCAACTGGGCAGATGAGCTAATGAGAGACAGTTATCCTATGAGTCAATATACTGCTAGTATAACTGGAGGTGACGATAGGTTTGATTACTATACCTCACTTAATTACCTGTATCAAGAAGGGATAAATAAGCAGTTTGATGAGAAATACAAGCGTTACAATTTCATGACGAATCTGAATTATAAAATTACAGACTGGGCTAAAATTGGAACGAAAATTTCCATGAACAACAGCAACCATATTTTTCCTCCAAATAATTCCACCAATCATTTCCCTGAAGGAAACAGCCCTTTCCAGTGGCACCAATGGGCCAATTGGCCGGTTTATTTTCCAGATGGCAATTATGCTTCAAGTGGCTCTGTTCCTAATACAGTGCAATTTTACAGAGAAGCAGGGCATAGGAAAAGAGAAATTCAAGATACTTGGCTAACAGGCTCCTTACAACTTACTCCTATAAAAAATACCACGATCAATTTTGAATATACATCCAATATTAAGAACACTGAAGAAGAGGATTATTATAAAAAATTGCCAATGTACTTCGTAGATGGTTCGGTAAGTGGTTATTATCCTTTTACGAATCCAAGCCAAGTGACTAAGAGTAATTACAATGATAAATACTATGTGCTCAATGCGTATGCAGATTATGCGAATACCTTTGGTAAGCACGATATTAAAATCATGGGTGGTTTTAATCAAGAAAACCTTGATGCCAGGAATTTCTACTCTAAAAGAGAAAACCTAACTGTTGAGTCTATACCATTTATGAATTTGGCCTATGGAGAGCGTTACGTAGGGGATGGGGCTTCACAATATGCCATAAGAGGTGCTTTTACCCGTTTTAATTATAATTATGATGGGCGATACCTTTTGGAATTTAATGGGCGATATGATGGCTCTTCCAAATTCCCCAAAGCTGACAGATTTGCTTTTTTTCCTTCCCTATCTTTAGGTTGGAGAATTGATAATGAGGAGTTCTTTGGTAATCTGGATAGTACTTTTGACATGATGAAAGTACGGCTTTCCTATGGTAATCTAGGCAACCAAAATGTACCAGGTTATTATCCTTATATAGCGACCTTTAGTGCAGGAACAGTCAACTACTTGTTGAATGATGACAGACCTTTGACAGTGTATGCTCCAGGTTTGGTAAGTCCTACTTTAACTTGGGAGACTGTAACGCAAAGAAACTTTGGAATGGATTTCACCCTATACCAAAACCGGTTGAATGCTTCTTTCGACGTATACCGTAGGGATACAAAAAACATGTTGACAAGGTCTCAAACACTTCCGGCTGTACTAGCAGAAAGTGAGCCCAGAGAAAATGCGGCGGATTTGAAAACCACAGGCTGGGACTTGACAATAGGTTGGAGGCAACAAAGCAATGACTTAAGGTGGGGTGTTAATTTCATTTTCTCTGATTATACTTCTGAGATTACCAGGTTTAGCAATCCTGTTGGATTAATCTCTGACTACTATGAGGGAATGCAAATAGGAGAGATCTGGGGTTATACTACAACAGGAATTGCCCAAACAGATGCAGAAGCCCAAGAATTGGACCACAGTAATCTAGTAGGAATAGAAAGAAAAGCAGGAGATTTATTGTTTGCTGATCTTGACAATGATGGCAAGATTTCTCCTGGCAATGGAACCTTAGAAAATCCTGGAGACAGAAGAATTATAGGTAACAATACCCCGAGATACAGCTTTGGCGTGAAGACAGATCTTCAGTGGAAGAATTTTGATCTTGATGTGTTTTTCCAAGGCGTAGCTAAACGTGATGTTTGGTTAAGTAATAACTTTTGGTTAGGTGGCTATACCAGTGAGTGGAATGCGCACAATAAATTACTTTCGGATTTTTGGACCCCAGAAAATCCTGATGCTTACTTTCCAAGACCAATGGTCTCAGGTGGTTCTGATGTTACCGCTGTTCAAACCAGATTTCTTCAAAACGCTTCTTATTTAAGATTAAAGCAGTTGACATTGGGTTATACACTTCCTAAGGCTTTGACGCAAAGAGCAAAAATGGAATTGGTTAGGGTGTATGTATCAGGAAATAATATCTGGGAAATTACAGGTATTCACGAGTACAAGAATTTATCTGACCCTGAAATGAATGGGGCCCAATATTACCCAATTTACAGGTCATTTTCTTTAGGTGCTAATATCAATTTCTAAATAATACTATCGTGAAAAAGATAACTATATATATTTCTGTTTTATTACTTGTAGTAATTTCTGCTTGTAACGATGAATATTTGGAGAGGTATCCCCTGGATCAAATTAGTGACGCCCAGTTTTGGAGCACCTCTACAGATCTTGAGCTTTATGCCAATCAATTTTATATTGACTTGAGAGATCCACAAGTTAATTGGAGAAAAGATGATAAATCGGACAACAATGCCCCTGGTGATAGGAATTCTTACCTTTGGGGTGAATATGTAATACCTGCTACCGGAGGAGGTTGGGGCAAAAGTGATTGGCAACCGATTAGACGTTGCAATTATGCCTTGGCTAGAATAGCAGATATGGAAAAAGATGCCTTGGTCCTGCGGTATGAAGGTGAGATAAGATTTTTCAAATCCTTTTATTACCAAAAGATGATCGAACGTTTTGGAGATGTTCCATGGTATGAAGAGGATTTACAAACAGATTCCGAAGGCTTGGTCAAAGCCAGGGATTCCAGAAAGGTAGTATTTGAAAATATGCTGATGGATTTGGACTTTGCCATTGAGAATTTACCTGAAGAATCGGGTGAAAATCGACTGACCAAATATGTAGCACTTACTTTCAAGGCAGAAGCCTGTCTTTTTGAAGGGACTTTTAGAAAGTATCATGGTTTGGGTGATCATGAAGAGATTTTAGCTGAAGCGGCAGAGGCGGCTGAAGAAGTAATTAACTCTGGTAGATTTAGTCTTTATTCCACAGGTAACCCAGAACAAGATTATTTTGATCTTTTTGTTCAACAAAACCTCACTGGTAATTCAGAAGTCATTTTTTTCCAAAGGTTTATAGAAGGAATCCGCATGCATAATAATGTAAGGTCATTAGGAGAACCACATACAGGTTACACTAAAGACTTTGTACAGTCCTATTTGAGTAAAGATGGACTTCCAATAGCTCTAAGTCCTTTATATCAGGGAGATGAAAATTTTGAGGAAGAGTTTGTAGACAGGGATCCAAGGATGAAACAGTCTATCTATGTTCCAGATCGTCCCTATAGAATTTACTCTGATGGAAGTGTTGATTACCGAACCATGCCTGAATTTGACAATAACTATGTGACAACAAGTTATTACATCACAAAAGGATACTCACCTTATGAGGTGGACAGATTGCAAAATCAAACTACTATTGATGTCTTTACCTATAGGTATGGAAAACTCCTTGTGACCTATGCTGAAGCTAAAGCCGAACTTGAAGAGGCTACGCAGGAGGTATTGGACAATAGCATCAATCTTCTTAGAGACAGAGTAGGAATGCCTCATTTAATGGTTGATGTGGGTTTTGAAGACCCTAATTGGCCGAATTGGGAAGTTCCTGTGACCCCTCTAATCAATGAGATCCGTAGAGAGAGAAGGATTGAAACTGCCGGAGAAGGAACACGATGGGAAGACCTTGTCAGGTGGAAAGCCGGTAAACTCATAGAAAATCCTTTGACATATGTAGGGGCAACGGATCCGGAAACAGGTGAATACAGGGTGATTTATCCTGGCAATACCAGAACATGGAATGACAAATTGTATTTATACCCTATTCCTGTTCAGGAGCTTTCATTAAACCCCCAACTAACCCAAAATCCAGGATGGGAGTAGGAAGAATTAAGTATTTTAAATACAATTAAAAATTCAGTGTGGCAATGACTAAAATTAGTTATTGCTACACTGTTCTTTGGAATCAATTTAGCCTGACATGATTTATTTAAAACACCAAGTCTTAATCCTACTTTTTTTATCTCTTATCTCAATTCAAGGGTATGCACAATCAGAAAATGAAAATAGTTTAAAAGTTGGCTGGTCTACAGCCAACATAACGCCTGATATGCCTGTATTAGTGGCTGGGCAATTTCATGCCAGACTGTCCGAAGGGGTGATGGATCCTGTTACAGCTACAATTTTAGCTCTTGAGTCAGGAGGAGGCGAGAATGCTGAGAAAACAATTTGGATAAGTTGCGACCTGGTGGGAATTAGTGATGGAATGAGGACTACGGCCAATTTACGGGATGAAATAAGAAACAGGGTTATCAAAGCAATTCCTGCTATTTGGCCAGAACAAATAATTGTTAATGCTACCCATACCCATGCGGCACCATACGTGGCATCTACAGCTGCTGTCGAAGACATTTATGGGGTAAGCTTGGAACAAATGGCAGACGGTAAACCAGCAATGTCCCCAGCAGACTATATACCCTTTGCAGCAGACAAAATAGCTGATGGAGTTATTAATGCATGGGAAAATAGGAAACCTGGGGGAATGAGCCTGGGACTTGGACATGCTGTTGTGGGATTAAATAGACTTCAGGCCCTCAAACATGGCAAATCTTTGATGTATGGTAATACCAATTCAACTGAATTTAGTCATATAGAAGGACATGAGGACCATAGCTTAAACCTGATGTATTTCTGGGATATAAATAAGCAATTGACCGGTGTAATTATCAATATAGCATCACCTTCACAAGTAAGTGAACATTCTTACAAATTGTCAGCAGACTTTTGGCATGACACCAAAGAGGCTTTAAGAAAAAGTTTAGGTGAATCAGTATATGTTTTGGCACAAGCCAGTGCGGCAGGTGACCAATCTCCTCATGTAATGGTCGGCTCCAAGGCCGAAGAACGGATGCAACAACTCTTAGGCTTTGATGAAGAAGGGACAGGCAGAGGAAGTCTTGGTCAACGCAAGCAAATTGCCAAGCGAATAGCTGATGAAGTCATCGATCTATTTCCAGTCATGAAGGCCAATATAGAATGGTCTCCTGAGTTCAAACATGAAATGAAATTGGTGCCACTTTCCAGACGTCTCCTTAGCAAAGAGGATGTAGCGGAGGCCACTAAGGAGGCTAAAACCTGGCAGGCAGAATATGACAAATTGAAAGCTGAGCTGCGCGACAATCCCTCAATAATAAAAACGCCAAGGTGGTACAAGGCCATCACTATCAGTTACAGCAAGCTAAGAAGAGGTTTGGTAGTATCTGAAAGGTTTGAGTTGGAAAAAGTCCAGCCTAAAATGCCCATAGAAGTGCATGTTGTAAGGATTGGTGATGCTGTTTTTGCAACAAATCCATTTGAGCTTTACCTTGATTATGGGATGCAAATGAAGGCGCAGAGCCCAGCCATTCAAACTTTTATTGTGCAATTAACAGGATCAGGTTCTTATTTACCTACCAAACGTTCCATAGAAGGAGGTGCTTATGGTGCTGTTCCGGCGAGCACACTTATGGGCCCTAAAGGAGGGGATGAATTGGTAGCTGAAACGCTTTCGATTATTAATACCATGTGGTAAGCTTAACATTACCGCTTTAATCAGAAAAGTTTCAGCCATGGATATAAACCACGGTTTCATATAAAAACGGATCTGATAAATAAATTAAATCATTAATTTATCATTATGGAAAAACAAACGCATATCGATTTTCGAGTTTCAAATTTTAAGAAAAACCTATTTTTAGCCATCTCATTCTTCACTGTTTTTACTGCTTTCCAGTTACTACCAAATAGCGTTTTTGGTCAGGATTTGTTCGTAGGAGCAGCCGCCGTGGACATTACCCCTAAACTACCTGTAGCTGTAGATGGTCAGATGACAGTCCGTATAGCAAAAGTTGCTGAAACCCCATTGACAGCCAATGTCATTGTTTTGGAATCAAAGGGGGAGACCACGACAGTATTGGTATCCTGTGATATGGTAACCATACCCACAGAATTAAAAGAAATGATCCAAAATCAGGTGAAAAAAAGCCTGCCTGGTTTAGATACCAAAAAAATTATAATAAACGCCACCCATACCCACACTGGAGGTGTTGTGAGAGACAATCGATACAATATTCCTGAAGGAGTTACACAGGTAAAGGATTATTTGAAATTTGTATCAGATAAGGTGGCTAAAACCATTGTTACTGCTTACAATAAACGTGAAAGAGGTAGTGTTTCTTGGGGCATTAGCCATGCAAAAGTAGCCTACAATAGAAGAGCAGTATATGAAGATGGTACAGCTAAAATGTATGGGCGTACTCATGAAGCAAATTTCATTAAAGTCGAAGGCTTTGAAGATCAGGCCATTCAATCTTTGTTTTTTTGGAACCAAAAAGGAGAATTTGTAGCCACTTGCATCAATGTACCTAGTCCGGCACAAATAGTGGAAAATAGGTCTACAGTAAATGCCGACTACTGGCACCCTGTTCGGGAAGGTTTAAAGGAGAAATATGGCCAGCAATTGGTAGTGGCAGGATGGATAGGAGCAGCAGGTGACCAAACGCCTAGGCCTAGGTATGATGAATTTGCAGAGTGGAGGATGATCGCTTTGCGCAATGAAAAAAAGAGTCCTGATTTTGCTGAACATTATGGTGATGTAAATTTCAGAAATGAATACCACCTAAATGAGATCGCTGGAAGGATAATACGTGCAGTAGATGAAACCTATGAAACGGTAAAAATTGACAAGCATGATGCTCCTGTTATGAAGCATGAGGTGAACAATATTGAGCTTCCAATGCGCTTGGTGACCGAAACAGAATACAATCATGCGCTAAAAATGAGGGCCGAGGACATGAAAGATCCTGAGAGCGCTCAAAAATTCAGCCGTAGAATTGTCTGGTACAGCAAAGTAGTAGACCGATATGAAATTCAGAAATCAAATCCACAACCTATGTATCCGGTAGAGCTTCATGCTTTGCGAATTGGTGATGTTGTAGTTTGTACCAATCCATTTGAACTATTTACTGAATATGGTATTCAAATGAAAGCAAGAAGCAATGCCATGCAGACCTTTGTGCTTCAATTGGTGGGGCCAGGTAATTACCTACCGACCAAAGAAGCCGTTCGTGGTGGTCATTATTCTGCAATTGTGGAGAGCAACGAAGTAGGTCCTGAAGGAGGACAGATTTTGGTGAACTGGTCTGTAGCAATGATCAATAAGCTTTGGCCGGATTAATCTGGAAACTGATTGGTATTTATAAGCTTCAAATTTGAATTGCAGTAAAATGGTAAAGAAAATTTTCAATAAAATAGCAATAGTTACTTGCTTAACCCTTTTTCTAGTTGCTCCTGTTGTGGCCTCACAACTATATATAGGGGCTAGAACGGTAGACATTACACCAGAATTGCCTGTTGCCGTTACAGGTCAATTCCATCTTAGGATTGCTGAAGTAGCGGAAACCCCTTTGGCAGCAACAGTATTGGTAATGGAGACCAGAGGAAGCTCAGGAGATCTTGCCATCATCGTTTCATGTGATGCCCTGTATATCCCTACTGATTTGGTTGCACTTGTGAGGCAAAGGGTGAAAAAGCAATTGCCGGAAATAGACGAAAACAAAATTTTCCTCAATGCTACCCATACGCACACAGCACCTGTTTTAGCACTAGAGGGGGAATATTTGATTCCTAAAACAGGGGTTACCCAGGTCAAGGATTATCGCAAATTCTTTGTGGATAAAGTAAGTACTGCTATTGTTGAAGCTTGGAACGATAGGGCTCCAGGATCTGTGGCTTGGGGAATGGGCTATGCTGTGGCAGGTTATAATAGACGAATTGTTTATTCGGATGGTACTTCCGGCATGAGTAGTAAAACCAATTTACCTGAATTTAGAAGTTTTGAAGGTTCAGAGGACCACAATGTCAATACATTATTTTTTTGGGATGAAAAGGGTAAGCTAGTATCCATGGTTGTAGGGGTAGCAAGTCCTTCTCAGGAAGTGGAAGGCCGCTATGCTGTCAATGCAGATTACTGGCATCCGGTACGAGAAGGCCTTAAGGAAAAATATGGAAAGGATGTGAATGTATTGGGATGGGCCGCTGCTGCAGGTGACATTACGCCCCATATGAGGTACAGAAAAGATGCCGATGACAGGATGCGAAACCTGAGAAAGCTTAGCAGAACAGAAGAATTGGCTCGAAGAATAATTCTGGCAGTAGATGAATCTTTTGCCGCAGTAGCAGAAGAAAGACATTCAGCGCCCTTGTTTGAGCATCATGTAGAGGAATTGCCATTGCCTGAGCGTTGGGTCACTGAAAAAAACTATTTGGAAGCCAAAGCTTTTGTCAAAAATGCAAAAGAACAAATAGCCGAGGATCCCAAGGCAGCGGATGCTCTTTACCGCATGATGAACTGGCAGGAAAGAACGGTGAAACGCTACGAGAAGCAATTGGAAAACCCAAAACAATTGTACCCAATGGACCTTCATGTAATCAGGTTGGGAGACATCGCCATCTGTACCAATGAATTCGAGCTGTTTTCGGATTTTGGCATTCGAATGATTGCCAGAAGCAAAGCTTTGCAAACTTTCGTGATACAGCTTGCCGGAAGCTCAGATTGGGGTTCTTACTTACCCACACAGCGTGCCGTAAATGGTGGGGCTTATAGTGCAATCATCCATAGCAATATAGTAGGTCCCGAAGGAGGACAGGTATTGGTAGACAGGACCGTGGAGGTGATTGATAAATTGTGGAACAAATAAGTTAAATAGTAAAACAATAATATTATGGTGAGATTATGTGTGTTACTGGCCATGGCCTTTTGGTTGAATGGGCCATTACAAGCCAATGATCTGTATCTGGGAGCAGCAACAGCAGACATTAGCCCTGAATTACCCGTGGCACTTATGGGACAGTTTCATATGAGAATTGCAGAAACGGCGGACACCCCTTTGTATGCAGGTATAGTGGCCATTGAATCAAGAGATGGTGAGGCTGGATTGGATACCGCAGTTTTTGTTTCCTGTGACCTGGTGTATATTTCTGCCCGTTTGCGCCAGGAGCTTAGGGATGAGGTAGCCAAACGAATTCCTGGCTTTAATGTAAACAAAATCATCGTAAGCGCAACCCATACCCATACTGCACCGGTTTTGGAAGACGATTTGGAAGAATCTTCCTTTATCTACCCTATACCGGAACAAGGAGTGACCAAGGTGAAGGATTACAGGGCATTATTTGTAAGAAATGTAGCAGATGGGATTGTTGAAGCTTGGGAAAATCGTAGCAAAGGAAGCGTAACCTGGGGAATGGAACGTACAGCGGTAGGGTATAATCGACGAACGGTCTACAAAGACGGTACCAGTGTAATGTATGGGAATACCAATAAAGACGAATTTCAAAACCTTGAAGGCTATGAAGACCATGACATGAATGCTTTGTTCTTCTGGAACGATGCGGATGAGTTGTTGGCAATGAGTGTAGATGTAGCCTGTCCTGCACAGGAGTTTGAGCATAAAACTACTGTGAATGCAGATTATTGGCATCCAGTAAGAGAAAAACTAAAAGCGCGCTTTGGAAATGAGGTAAGTGTATTGGGATGGATAGGCGCTGCCGGAGACCAATCACCACATAGTATGTACCGAAAAGCCGGTTTGGCAAGAATGGAGAAGCTTTCTCAAAAGACCCGTATGGATGACATCGCTGAACGCATTATCAGGGCAGTGGAAAACACCTATGAAATCGTGAAAAATGACAGTCATAGTAATGTTGCCTTTTTTCACGAAACTGAAAACCTGGAACTTCCTATGCGAATCATCACCGAAGAAGAATACATTGAATCGGAGAAAGTAGTCAAAGATTGTCAGGATCAAATTGCAGCAGATCCTAGTAAAAAGCCATTGCTTTATGCAAAGATGACTTGGTTTGGAGATGTCTTAAAAAGGTACAAAGCACAGCAGAAAAATCCTGAAGCGACCTATGCATCAGAGATTCATGTTCTAAGAATTGGAGATGCCGCCATCGCTACCAATCAATTTGAATTGTTTACCGATTATGGTATTCGCATTCAAGCCAGAAGCAAAGCCATTCAAACCTTTGTCATACAGCTGGCTGGCCCGGGCACCTATCTACCTACCGAAAAGGCCATTTCAGGTGGAGGCTATAGTGCAGTTTGTCAAAGTAATGTAGTTGGTGCTGAAGGCGGGCAACTTTTAGTTGATCGTACCATCGAAATTATAGATAGTTTTTGGGAGGAAAAAGAGGAAGTTCGCCTAAAGAAAAAATTATAAGTCCATCCATCTACAAACCTTAGCCAATGGAGCTTTTACCCTAATAAATAATGAAACAAACAATACTTAGTAATACGTTTACTTTTTTATGCCTTACCGCTGTCTGCTGCCTGCCTGGTTGTGGAGACAAAGGGGCCAGTTCGGCTTCAGATGGATCCATTGCTCCCAAGGATGCTATTGCTTCTTTTGAGCTTGCACCTGGTTTTCAAATGGAGATAATAGCCAATGAACCCTTGGTAATGGATCCCGTGGACATGGAAATAGATGAATTTGGGAGAATGTACGTGGTGGAAATGCCAGGATACCCCATTGATAAAAGTGGTACCGGAAGGATCGCATTGTTGTCCGATACAGATGATGATGGGGTAATGGACCAGCGAACAATCTTCGCGGACAACCTGGTATTGCCAAATGGTATTTTGAGATGGAAAAAGGGAGTTTTGATAACAGATGCTCCAGATGTTTTGTACCTGGAAGATACCGATGGAGACGGGGTGGCTGATGTTCGGGAAACCATAATGACCGGATTCTCCTTGTCCAATCCACATGTAAATGTCAACAATCCTGTTTATGGAATAGACAATTGGATCCATTTATCTCACCTGGGGCATATTGGTACAAGAAAATATGAGGCTGAGTTTGGTGACAAAGGTTCAGCCATTGTTTTTCCCAACAACCCTGAAGGTACAGAACTACCTAAAAATGCCAATGGCCATTCGGTAAGATTTAAACCTGATATTCAGGTGGCAGAGTTGGCTTCCACACGTTCCCAGTTCGGCCATACCTTTGACCGTTGGGGGAGGTATTTATTGACACACAATCAAAACCATATTTACCACGAAGTCATTGCCGCACCTTACCTTTCCCGAAACCCAGGCTTACTTGTATCCAATGCAAGTGAATCCATCTCGGATCATGGAAAGGAAACAGAAGTCTTTCAAATAACCACTAACCCAGACCGTCAGCTTTTTACCCCAGTTGGGCTGACGACTTCTTCCAGTGGTATTACGGCCTATCTTGGCGGTGCGTTTCCAGCCCCATTTGACAAGGCAGTTTTTGTGTCTGAATCCGTGAGTAACTTGGTGCATGTGGATATTTTGAAGGAGAAAGGGGCTACTTTCGTTGCCGAAAGGTTGAGAGATAACAAAGAATTTTTGGCCTCAAAAGATTCTTGGTCCAGACCAGTAAACATGTATGTAGGCCCTGATGGTGCATTGTATGTGTTGGATTATTATCGTAGAATTATTGAGCATCCCGAGTGGATGTCTGATGAAGCTGTTGCTGCTGGTGGGCTTTCTGATGGAGTAGGGATGGGGAGAATTTTTAGAATTACCCCCGAGGGAGCTGGAAAAGCAGATTGGTCTTCAGGTTTAACATTAGGCAAGGAAAGTCCTCAGGAATGGGTTCAACATCTTGCCAGTAAAAACAATTGGTGGAGAAACAATGCGCAAAGACTCTTGGTTACCGCCCAAAGTCAGGAGGTAATTCCAGATTTGGAAAAGATGGCCAAAAATCAAGATTCGGCCGAAGGACGATTGCATGCTTTGTGGACTTTAGAGGGTTTGAAAGGCCTAAGTACTGAGCTTATCATCGATGCGCTAAATGATCCTGAAGCAGGTGTTAGGGAAAATGCCATCAAGCTAGCCGAAATGCACCTAAGCGAATCCAATGAATTAGTTGCTGCGTTGCTTGAATTAAAAGCGGATCCAAATGCCAGAGTAAGGTTTCAACTACTCTGCACCCTAGGATTTATTGAGACGCCTGAAGCGGCACAAGTAGCTGATGAATTGTTGTTTCAAGACTTGTCAGATGAATGGGTACAGATCGCAGCCCTGTCGGCATCTTCCTCTCAAAACATGCCTTTGCTTCGCACAGTGCTCAGCCGTTTTGACAAAGATCAACCTGCTTATGGTAGTCTGATTAGGCGATTAACGGCCATGATTACTGCAAATGAAAATGATGGAGAAGCAGAAAAATTGCTGCAAAAAGCCCTGGACTTATCAGGAAATAAAGGATGGGAAGCCGCAGTGCTTGATGGCATAGCCGATGGTGTCAAACGAAATGAAGAGAATGAGGAGATTTTGACAAATTATCTGGATAAAATTGTACTGGCCTTTTTTGAGCACCCGGATGCTAAGCTTAGAAAATCTGCTTTGAACTTGATTAAAACCTTGGATTTCAAGGACGAGAACTTGCTTAAATCCAGCATGGACAAAGCCATGGCTATAGCTACTGATCAGTCTATTCCTGAGAGCCGAAGAGTCGAAGTCTTAAGGTTCTTACCAGAGGGAAATGTAAGCCCTTATGCCGGACAGTTAAAAGGAATGATTGCTACTACTGAACCGATTGTATTGCAAATCGCAGCCATGCAAGCCTTGGGGAATATTAAAGGAACAGAAGTGCCTGAATATGTTCTTGCCAAATGGAATTCCCTGACCCCTGAAATAAGGGATGTTGCATTGGGAACCTTTATGAGCGAATCCGAGAGGGTCAAATTATTGCTGGAGGCGCTAAAAGATGGTGAAATTCCCACAGCAGCGATTGGTTGGAAAATGAGGGTAAGGCTTATGAACAATGGTGATGAAGCCACGCGTAATTTTGCAAGAGAACTATTGACTAAGGATGAAGGAGAGGAAATCAATAAGCGGTACCAGAAGGCTTTGGAAATAAACGGAGATCCTATTGCCGGAAAATCAGTGTACATAGAAAATTGTGCCCTTTGCCATCAATTTAGAGGAAAAAGTGGAGTGGCTTTTGGACCTGATCTTGGAACATTGCACAACTGGCATCCAAAAGACCTTATGGCCAATATTCTGGATCCCAATTTATCTATCGCTCCAGGCTTTGATTTATGGGAAGTGATGCTTAAAGATGGAGAAATTATTCAGGGGATGATCATGAATGAAACTTCAGCGGCGATAAGTCTAAGAATTTCCCCAGGTGTAGAAAAAACCATAAACAGGCAGGACATAGAATCCATAAAAGGAATGCAACTTTCGTTGATGCCAGGCTTGGCTGAACAGCTCGACCAGCAAAAAATCGCAGACCTGATGGCCTTTATTAGAAATTCAGAATAAAGAGAAAATTTATACACCATTAGTAAAATAGAAGACTATGTTAAAAAAATATTGGGTGTTTATGACTTTGCCAGTATTGTTGCTTGTTTTTGCAAGCATGGTTAAAAATCCTGCACAGGAATGGTCAGTTAAAAAAAGTGACTGGAACATCGGCGTGGCCTTGTATTCCTTCAATAGGTTTCCTTTTCCAACCACATTGGAAAAGGCAAAAACTGCGGGAGTTAAATATGTGGAAGGCTTTGATTTTCACAAGTTAGGTTCAGATTTTGGTGATAAAACCATGAATGAACTGGTACCTTCAGATGCGAAAAAGGTTAGAAAACTTTTGAAGAAGAATGGGTTGAAGATGAAATCCATGTATGTGGGCAAAGCACAAGACAAAGAATGTTGGGAAAAAGCTTTTCAGCTGGCTAAATCCTTGAAAATTGAATACATGGTAGCTGAACCTAAAAGAGAGCATTGGGACATGGTGGATAAACTTGCCGGAGAGTATAAGATCAAAATAGCCTTGCACCAGCATTCAAGGGTGGCCGGAAGTATTTACTGGCATCCGGATTCAGTCCTATCCGCCATCAAGAACCATCCGAATTTCGGGGCCTGTGGAGATTTGGGACATTGGACTAGAAGTGGCCTTGACGCTGTGGAAAGCCTTAAAAAGCTGGAAGGCCATTTGATCAGCATTCACCTTAAGGACCTTGATGCCTCCAAACAATCGGCTAAGGATGTGAGGGTAGGTGAAGGAGTGATTGACTTTGAAGGTGTGGTTCAAGAACTTCAAAGGCAGCAATTTGATGGGGAAGTCTATGCTGAATGTGAGCATAAAATGGAGGATAATCTTGAAGATGTTACCCATGCTGTCAAGTATTTTGGCAACCTGACCCCTTGATTTAAACCCAAAATAAACCAATACTATGAAAAGGAGAACTTTTTTTAAGAATAGCCTTGTTGCAGGTGCTGCTACTTTTGCGGGGCTTAGTTTGCCATTAGGAAGAGAAGCTGTAGCAAAGACCAGCCCTTTTAATATGAAATTTTCACCCGATTTTGGGCTGTTTGCCGATGTGGCTGGAAAGGCGCCGGAAGACCAGATAAGGTGGGGGCATGACAATGGGTTTCACGCATGGGAATGCACCTTTTTGCAAAGACGTCCATTGGAAGAACAAAACATAATCAGTAACACCCTCCAAAAACTTGGGATGGATTTCGGACAGTTTGTAGGGACCATGGATTTTAAGCAGGTAACCTTTGCTGGACGGGATGAAAGCATCAGAGACAATGTGCTTAAGGAAGTCAGGGCTTCTGTGGAAGTTGCCAAGCGAATGAATACCAAATTTATTCACAATGTACTTGGAATGGCTGATCCAAGATTACCCTGGGACTTTCAAATGGCCAATGCCACGGAGCTCTTGAAGCGGGTTGCCGAAATCTACGAACCCCATGGATTGGTAATGGTAATGGAAACCATGAACCATAAAATAAACCATCCTGGCATGTTTCTACATTCTTTGCCACAGTCCTATGCCATGGCAAAGGCTGTGGATAGTCCTAGTGTAAAATTACTTTGTGACGTGTACCATGTGCAGATCCAGGAAGGGAATTTAATACCTAGCATTGATTATGCCTGGGATCAAATTGCCTATTTTCAAATAGGTGACACACCTGGTCGTTTTGAACCCATGTCTGGGGAAATCAATTACAAAAATTTACTGCAACATATCTGGGACAAAGGGTATAGAGGCTTTTTAGGCCTTGAACATAGTTCTAGCATGCCAGGAAAAGCTGGCGATTTGGCTGTTCTGGAAGCCTACAAACAAGTTGACCCATCATAAATATTAATAAGCTATGAAAAAGATTCTATCAAAAGATTTTATGCTGTTCGGGAGGAACATAAGGCTACACGGATTGACCATTTGTATGGTATTTTTGACCTACATGGTTTCTGTCCCCGGGTTTTCTCAAGGGAATAGGTCCTTCCAGGCAGGAGCCCACAAGAGTAATATTACCCCTAAATTAGGTGGCCCAATCATTGGGAATTGGAATTCCCCTCCTGCAGAATATGTACATGATGAATTGTATGCCCGAAGTATTGTTATGGATGATGGAGAGAATAAATTGGTAATGGTTACTGTAGACAATGTTGGCGTTGACCAAAAAGTTTTTGATGTAGCCAAGCAGCGGATTGAGGAAGCCACAGGAATTCCCGCTTCACATATTCTGATAGCATCTACCCATACCCATTCTGCTACAAGTGCTAGAGGTGTGGGGGAAAAAGGCAGGGAATGGCACCCTGATGAACCATTAGATGATTACCAATCCTTTATGGCTTCCAGAATCTCGGATGGTGTACAAATTGCCCTGGGTAACCTTGAGCCGGCAAGGATAGGCTGGGGATCTGTGGATGTACCACAACATGTATTCAACAGACGTTGGAAGATGAAGCCGGGTACACCAACCCCAAATCCTTTGGGAGGGAATGACATTGCCGTGATGAACCCTGGAGTGGGTAACCCAAACCTATTGGAACCGGCTGGTCCTACAGACCCTGAGGTTTCTTACCTTTCTATACAAGCAACAGACGGTCGGCCTTTGGCGCTCTTTGCCAATTACTCCTTGCATTATGTAGGAGGTGTTCCTACAGGCCATGTGTCAGCAGATTATTTTGGTATGTTTGCTGACAAGATTCAGGAATTACTTGGCGCAGACCGACAGAATCCGGGCTTTGTTGCCATGATGTCCAATGGTACTTCCGGGGATATAAACAATATCAATTTCCAAGGCCCTAGGGTAAACCGCCCTCCTTATGAAAAAATGAAGTTGGTGGCAGATGATGTGGCCAAGGCAGTGATGAAAGGATACCATGATATAAACTATTTGGATTGGGTGCCTTTGGATGCCAAACAAGCGCAATTGAACCTAAAAGTTCGAAGGCCAAGTCCAGAATTGGCCAAGTTTGTAGAGGAAGTGAATGCCAGGCCCGAAACTGTAGAAGGCAGGCATAGACTTGAAAAAACTTATGCCAAGCGGATTAAGCAGATGGAAACCTTTCCAGACTACATTGATGTAATCATCCAAGGTTTTAAAATTGGAGATTTAAGTATTGGCGCCATACCTTTTGAGACCTTTGTAGAGATAGGCTTAGAGTTGAAACAAAAAAGTCCAATGAAAGATCATTTTACCATAGCCTTGGCCAATGGCCTCTATGGTTATCTGCCAACTCCTGCTCAACATAAATTGGGAGGCTACGAAACCTGGCTTTCCACCAATAGGGTAGAAGAAGTAGCTTCTGACAAGATCGTCGCCCAATTGTTAGCTCTATTTAACGATTTGAAATAAGAGAAGACTTTCAATAGTCATTTTTACGTACTGAATTAGCCATTAAATAATGGAGTTTGACTTCACCATGGAGAGAAATTTTCTCTTTGTGGTGAAGTTTTTTTGGTTTGTAGGGGTTGAGATTCTTTTGAAAATAATTTGTAGTTTGGATAATATTTGATTTCCATGAGTAAATACAACCCAAATATCCACCATCGTAGGTCTATTCGGTTAAAGGGATACGATTATTCGCAAGCAGGATTGTATTTTATCACAATATGTTGTCAGGACAGGATTTGTCGTTTTGGGCAGGTTGAAAATGGCAAAATGAAATTGAATGAATATGGTAAAATCGCACATAATGAATGGTTAAATACACCCAAAATTCGCACAAATGTCGAATTGGGAGAATTTGTAATTATGCCAAACCACATCCACGGCATCATCGAAATACACGATAGGGGCGAATTGAATTCGCCCGTAACCAAAGAATTGAATTCGCCCGTAACCAAAGAATCGCACGAGCGTAAGGGCGTTTGCAAAACGCCCCCACACCCCATCCCACAACAGCCACAGCCCCCAAAATCACCATCAAATAATATTGGTGCGATTGTTCGAGGATATAAATCATCTGTTACCAGACAAATTGGGTTGTTGGGGTTTAAGGGAAAATTATGGCAACGCAATTATTATGAACACATCATCCGCGATGAAAAAGCATTTCAAAATATATCTGAATACATAAAAAATAATTCGATCAAATGGATGGGTGATAAATTTTATTTGAAATGAACGGGGAAATTCCTGTCTTGGGATAATCTGCAATTCTATATTTATGAGTAGTCCGTTATAATGCGGTAACTAAGGCTTCGGCTCTGCTCAGCCACCGTTTCTGTTTCGCCCATCCAGTTGTAATTTGTAATTACACCTTCTTATCTTTTGGAATTGGTAATTCTATTACCAATTGATAACTGGTTACGATCCGCATACTAAGACTTCGACTCCGCTCAGTCACCCCATCGTTATCCTAATCGGTTTTTTTCATTGCTTATAAGCAGAATGAATGGATACAAGGAAAGCGAACAATCCTAGCCCTGAAATAAGCAGTACAGGAAAACCAAAGATGATCAGGAAAAAAAGGGAAAAGAAGCTAAAAATAGCATTTCTAGGTAAGTCTGAAATTTCTTTTGAACTATTGATTATTGCATATAAGCCGAGGTTCAAAGATATAAGCAGTAGTGACAATGAGAGGGCCTGCCCAATATTTGGGAGGTCTGGAAAATGAATTGCCAAATACAAAAGTTCAGCTACAATGATTTGAAGGGTACTGTAAAGGTGTAACCAGGCTTTTCGAAGAAAAGGGCGGGGTAGATTAAGAAAATAGGCTAGATTACCTTGCTCAAATTCCTTTTTCTCCAACCAGATGGGGAAGTTAATGTAGGCCACACAAAGTAATCCAAATTGCAACCACCTTTCGTCATAGGTATCTGTTGTATAGGAATAAAAGAACAGTTTAAGTAAGATTAATTGGAGGATTTTTGAGGCCAATAAAAGTAGAGGTCTGTTTTCCTTAAGATGAACGAGCAGCCAATAAGCTCTTTTAATAGGGAAGTTTTTTAAACCATACTGTTTTAATGGAATGGGTTTTTGTTCAGGTAAAGCCTGAGAAAGCATTGTAACCAATAAATTCTTATGAGCGAAAAACATAACAGTTAGCAAAAACCAGAGGAAAAATGGTTGATACCAGTAGCCCATTTCTATTGCCAGGTAGGTTAAGAAGGAAGCATAAAAAAGCAGTAACAAGTGGTTGTATACCCAGATGCGCAATTGATACCTGAAAATATCTTTTGAACTGAAAAGGGCCAATTGATGAAATACTCGGTATTTAAGTCCTTGGATTAAATTAATATGGAAGCGGTATTGGAGCAAGCCATAGATCACAAACACTAAAAGTAAGGTAGCAAAAGCAAAGGGATGTTGTAAGATTCTTTCACCAATTTTGATGTGCTGAGGCGCTTCCATTAAAAGCCCAAATACAATAAAGACCACTACAAAAAAACCAAAATAAGCTTTGTAAAATGGGCTGACAAAAGCTTTTACAAATATATTTTTCATAGTAGCTATTGAATCCTTCCCTTAGAAATGGTATGTACAGAGTCAAAAGAGATCAAATTAATAAATTCGGTTTGATGGGAAGAGATCAAAAAACTTACCCCTTCAGTTCTTTTTAGTTTAATTAACTCTATGAGGTTTTCCAGTGAGGACTTGTCAATGGTTGTAAAAGGCTCATCGAGAATGATCAACTTTGGTTGGCCTAAAAAGGCAAGAAGTAATGAGGACTTTTTAAGCATGCCTGATGAATAAGTAGCGACAGGTTGTTCCATAAATTCGGTTACGCCAAAGCTCGATTTTAAACGTTCAATTTGATCCCTTGGAGCTTCTTTTGCTTTGGCAACAAACAGGATGAGCTCACTCAAGCTTAAAAATTCGGGGTAAAGTGGTTCTGCTTCAGCATAATTGACCTTCTTTCGAAATGCCAATGGTTTCTTTTCAAGGTTTAAATCATCCAATAAAATCTCTCCTTGAAAGGTTTGTATGCCTACTATTGCTTTAAAAAGTGTAGATTTTCCCGCTCCATTTTTACCCTGGATCAAATGTATACCTTCATTCAATAGCAGGGAATCAATTTCTAATTGAAATCCTGTAGAATATTTTTTTAAGAAATGTTGAATTTCCAGCATTTTGTTAAATTAAATCTACTTTATCCCATTCTTCCTTAATTGGAATTTTTTAATAGAGGTGTTTTTACCTTAGAAACCATCTGAAAATGAGCTGATTTTCTACAGCATACACCTTTATCATTAGAGGAGGGAAGGGTGAACTAGATAAGAACGGCGGATATTAGATAGTATTGTAGCTTTTTTTTGTGCATCAATCCTTACAAGGACGCTATAATTTAACCACTCGACTATATTTATTCCTGTCTTTGAATCCTAATTATAATATACGGGATAAAGTAATCGGAATTGGAGCAAACTGATAGAAGAGCAATTCTTGCTTTCTAATTGGATGAAATAACAATCTACGATCAAGTCGTAATAAAATGATTTCATCGTAGGTTTTCTGATTGTATGAGACTATATTTGACTTATGGAAGATTTAATACCACAGGAGGAGCAGGCAATGCGCGTATTTTGGAAGGTTAAAAAGGGAATTGTTAGAGATATTCTTGATCAACTTCCCGAACCTAAACCACCTTACACTACATTGGCCTCTACCATTAAGTCATTGGAAAAAAAAGAATACCTCGGCCATAAAACATATGGTAAGACCCACGAGTATTTTGTGAAGATTTTAGAGTCGGAATACAAAAGGAAAAAGTTCAATAACATCATAAAGGATTTTTTTGAAGGCTCCGTCGATAATGTGTTGTCCTTTTTGGTAAACGAAAAGAAACTTACAAGCAAAGAATTAGAAGAGGTGAACAAATTGATAGAAAAGGGAGGCAAATTATGAACTCATTTTGGAATTTTCTATTAGAAGCAAGTATAGGTTTAGCCTTGGTTTGGATGGTGCATTGGTTATTTCTTAGGAAGCTTACCTTTTTCGCGTGGAGCAGGTTTTTCCTGTTAGCAGGAGTAGTATTGTCTCTTGTATTTCCCATACTTGATTTTGATCTTGCCTTGCAAAACACAGTTCCTGTTCGAGAATTTATTTTCTCTATTAATCCAGTTGAAAGTATTGTTCAAGTGTCAAATTCTTTACCATCCACTTCAATATTTGAGGTAATTGCTTATCTCTATATTGGTGTAGCGGTATTAAAATTTTTATTTTTTGCTTTCGGGATTTTTCTGGTTTTCAGAAAGATTAAATGTGCTTCAGTTCAATCATTTAAAGATGCAATGGTTTATATTCATCCTGATTTTAAACCAGCCACCTTTTTCAATAAGATTCTAATGCCTGAATTTGAAATTGGTAACAGTGAGGATCAACATATTCTCTTACATGAATCAGAACATGTTCGTCAGGGCCATTGCTGGGATCTTCTATTCCTTCATATCATAAAATCCTTTTTATGGATTAATCCCTTTGTTTACCTAATTGAAGGAGCTTTAAGAGAAGTTCATGAATACCAAGCAGATAATAAAGTGATTCAGCGTTTAGGCGTAAAAGCCTATTGCAGACTTTTGGTGAATAATTTAACCAAATATCAACCCAACCCACTTTTTCATGGGTTTAATCAATTTCAAATCAAAACAGAATTCTTATGATGAACAAACGCAAATCAACAAATGTAGAAAAGTGGAAATACTTTATTGGGTTGCCGCTATTGGTAATTATGCTAGGCATAATATCCTGTAATAAGGCAGCACCTATAGAAAAGGTAATGGCAATCAAGTCAGGTTTTAATTTCAAATCAAGTGAAGATCAAAATATAAATGAGCTCATTAAAGGGGATACAATTCGTTTTTTGGAAAGTAAACTTATTATGAAAGAAGACAATACCTATCATTTTATTGATCCAAATGGTGCAACTAAGGAGGAAGGGAAATGGAACATAAATGGCAATAAATTGACTATTATTAGTTATGATGGGAATGCGACGGAATACGATATATGGGAAGGTGAAAAATGGAGCGATGGATTGCCCATTGATAAAAATGATGCGGATATTAAGGTAGCTGGGAAACCGAAAATAGATGCGGTACAACGGTATCTTGGTGTTTCATGGAGAAAGTCTAAAGAAGGCGCTTGTTATACAACCTGAAAAAGGAAAAAAATTTAAAACAATCTACGATTTGGTCGTAGATTGTTTTTTTTATTGGAGAAATTTAAACTCATCCACTTGAAATTAATCATTAAAAAAAATAAGTTATTCCCCTGTTTTAACCCGGATTATGTAATAGGATTTCTCCGCCCTGACGATAGTAAGGGGTGATGCCTGTCCCGTGTTTACGGGAAGTGTTGCAATCGCAAGAAAATCGGTCGTGTACTGAAATAGGTTGACACAATTTAATTAAAAATTGTAAACCTATAATCGGACAAAATGAGTGAATTACAAAAGTTCTCCGAAGATGCAA
>NZ_JBSXOH010000030.1:0-5440 GCF_056859355.1 Cyclobacterium sp. L-R | reverse complement strand
TGCTATGCTAAAATCTCCAAACAGCCTGATTTTCTTGCGATTGCAACACTTCCCGTAAACACGGGACAGGCTTCACCCCTGACTATGTCAGGACGGAGAAATCCTATTACATAATCCGGGTTTAAGGTGTGTAAAACAATCTTTACTGAAAAATGTTAATGTTAAGTGAGCTGTGTTGGTAAATCTTTATAAACGCAGATTCGCATCAGAGGTAGTATTAAAACTGTTCAATTGTTAATTCAAAACTACATCATGGAGATTAATAAATATTACGATATTATAGCTGAAAAATTAACTGGATGGTTAGAGCTTCTGGTTAAAATGCTTCCAAACTTTGTAGTAGCAGTTTTGGTGCTAATAGCATTTATTTTTGCGGGGAGATTAGTTAGGAATATTAGTGATAAACTACTGGATAAGGCAATAAAGAATAAATCTCTTTCTTCCATAATTTCTAAAGTTATCTATATCATAGTTGTGACAATAGGTCTCTTTACAGCCTTAAGTTTTCTAAACCTTGACAAGACAGTTTCTTCATTGCTTGCCGGTGCGGGAATTATTGGCTTGGCCTTGGGTTTTGCTTTTCAAGACATTGCTACCAATTTTATTGCTGGGTTTTTCATGGCCATCAAACGTCCATTTAAAATTGGACAAGTAATTCATTGTGAAGGCCACAGCGGTGTGATAAAACATATTGGAATACGTACTACTGAATTGACATCCTTTCAGGGGCAAGAAGTTATTATTCCCAATAAAATGCTGTTTCAGAATCCTTTGGTAAATGATTCCGAGAATACTTATAAAAGAATAGACCTAAATGTAGGCGTATCCTATGGGGAGGATTTGGAACGCGTGAGAGACATTGCCATTGAAGCAGTGAGAAATACCCCGAATATCAATAAAAACAAAGACATTGATCTTGTTTATTTGGCTTTTGGAAGCAGCTCTATTGATTTTAGAATCATGATTTGGGTGGAATTTAAAAGTCAACTGGAGTTCCTGAAAAGCCAAAGTGAAGCAATTATAGCCATCAAAAAAGCATTTGATAAAGAAGACATCATGATTCCTTTCCCAATCAGAACATTGGATTTTGGAATTAAAGGGGGTGAAAAATTGAATGAGATATTACCCCAAATAGAAATGCAATCAAATTTAGGAGAAAAAAGCAAACGGAACTCATCCAGCTAAATCAAAAATTGAATGCCTATTTTGGTTTTAACGACAAATTATCCTTAACTCCCGATGTTTTCGGAAAGGGAGCGATATTAAGGTATTCTCACCAAGCCCAGTTATTGAATTATGGCCTTACTGCAATTCACTGAAAAAGGTATTTTTTGCGAAAGGGCAAATGTCTATATCGATCCATGGAAGCCGGTAGACTATGCCATCATCACCCATGCCCATGCCGATCATTCTCGCTGGGGCAATAAATTTTACCTCTCCCACCATTTGTCCAAACCCATTATACAACATCGATTGGGGTCGGATATCCATATAGAGTCAATGGAATATGGTGAACATAAAACAATCAATGGGGTGGACTTTAGTTTTTATCCAGCAGGGCATATCATTGGTTCGGCACAGGTTCGGGTAGCATATAAAGGAGAGGTTTGGGTAGCTTCAGGAGATTATAAATTGGAAGACGATGGGTTTTCAACCCCTTTTGAACCAGTAAGGTGCAATACATTTATCACGGAGTGTACCTTTGGTTTGCCGGTTTTTAAATGGCAGGACCAGAAAGAGGTGTTTGAGGAGATCAATAGTTGGTGGAGAAAAAACAATGCCGAAGACAAGGTTACTATTTTAACTGGTTACTCATTAGGGAAAGCACAGCGTTTGATTCAGGGAATTGACCCCTCCATTGGTCGTATTTTTACGCATGGAGCTATTGAGAAAACCAATGAAATTATCCGAGATATGGGTGTTGAATTGAATGAGACGACTTATGTTAGGCCTGAAATCAACAAAAATGAATACAAAGGCGCTTTGGTCATTGCACCGCCTTCTGCCTTAGGTACCTCTTGGCAAAAGAAGTTTCAACCATTTGAAGTAGGCATTGCTTCAGGTTGGATGAAAATGAGAGGCCCCAGAAGAAGACGGTCGGTAGACCGAGGTTTTGTATTGTCTGACCACGCAGATTGGGAAGGACTAAATACAGCCATAAAAGCTACTGAATGCGAAAAGGTGATTGTTACGCATGGTTATACCAATATTTTTAGTAAGTGGCTAAATGATCAAGGCATAGCTACGCAAATTGAGGCCACTGAATTTGAAGGGGAAGTATTGGAAGAAACTGAAAAATCAGATGCCGCATGAAAAACTTTGTCCGACTTTTTACTCAGCTTGATCAAACTACCAAAACCCTGAAAAAGGTGGCTGCTTTGGTAGATTATTTTAATGAAGCAAGTGACAAGGATAAATTGTGGACGATAGCCTTATTAAGCCACCGAAAACCCAAAAGGAGTGTAAGGACAGCCTTGTTGCGGCAATGGTCTGCAGAGGTTGCCAATGTTCCGTTGTGGTTGTTTGAAGAATCTTACCATATCGTGGGAGACCTTGCAGAAACTATGGCCTTGATGCACCCTAACCTGGAAAGCAAGCACGACAAAAGCCTCAGTGAATGGATAACATTTATCATAGATTTAAAAGACCTTGAAGAGGAGGGGCCTGAAACAGAAGAGGGGATCTTGAAAACAAAAAAAGAAAAGGTACTTTGGGCATGGGATCAGTTGAATGAAACCGAACGTTTTGTTTTCAACAAGCTGATGACCGGAGGTTGGCGCGTTGGAGTTTCTCAGAAGTTAATGACGCGTGCCTTGGCCAAACACAGTGGTATTGAAGAAAATACTCTTTCGCATCGCTTAATGGGTGATTGGAGAGCGGAGAGTACAACCTACCATCAATTAATCATTGAAAGTGATCCGGCAGATCAAATCTCACAACCCTATCCTTTTTATCTCGCCTATGCCATTGAGGGGGAACCTCAGGAATTAGGCGCTACGAGTGAATGGATGGCTGAAAGAAAATGGGATGGCATCAGAGGGCAACTAATTGTTCGGGAGGACCAATTGTTTGTGTGGTCCAGAGGAGAGGAATTGGTAACCGATAAATTCCCGGAATTTGATGTTCTTAGAAATGTATTACCTAATGGAACTGTAATCGATGGTGAGATCATTGCTTTCGAAAACGGTCAACCTTTAGGCTTCAATGTATTGCAAAGCCGGATAGGAAGGAAGAATGTAAGCAAAGCCATTCTAAAAAAAGCACCTGTTTTAATGATTGCCTATGACCTGCTTGAGCATAATGGAGCAGATATCCGGGAAAAACCCATGCAGGACCGAAGAGTTGAACTGGAGAAATTGGTAAAGCAGGTTGCTTCTGAAAAACTTCTGATTTCGAATCTGGTGGACTTTAACAATTGGGAAGAATTGGTAAAAGAAAGGGAGAAATCCAGACAGTATCATGCGGAAGGATTAATGCTAAAGCACAAAGCCGGCACTTATAAAGTGGGTCGTAAAAAGGGGGATTGGTGGAAGTGGAAAGTCGATCCACTTACCATTGATGCAGTGATGATTTACGCCATGCGGGGACACGGTAGAAGAGCCAATTTGTATACAGACTATACTTTTGCTGTATGGAAGGGTGAAGAGCTAGTCCCTTTCACTAAGGCCTATTCAGGTTTAACAGATAAAGAAATTAATCAGGTAGATGCTTTTGTGAAGCGCAATACGGTAGACCGTTTTGGACCTGTAAGGAGTGTAAAACCTGAATTGGTTTTTGAAATCGCTTTTGAAGGGATTGCCAGGTCCTCCCGGCATAAATCAGGAGTGGCATTGAGGTTTCCTAGGATGTTTAGGTGGCGAAAGGACAAGCCTGCCAAGGAGGCCAATACTTTGGATGACTTGGAAAAGCTATTGGATTTATACGGTTGAGAAAAGTTGTAGGGGCAGTAATTTGAGTATGAAAAAAGAGTCCGAAATGGCGCTTGTGATTTTGGATAATTTTCTTTTTAAGGTATTGTCTCCAATCAGGACAAGATTGTAATTGCAGTATTCAGGATCAGGTTTACCTTTAGCCTGGATTTTTAGGTCCTATGAAATTACTTTTTATTGTTTTTTTTTTCTTAGAAGGTGATTTCAGCTCAAAGAAAAATTTTTAATGCTGTTATTTAATTTTAATTTGAGGGCTTCGAATATGCAGCAAAAACCAATTGTGAAAATAATTAAACCCGAAATATGCAATAGACATTCTATTACGTGCTGAAATCGCTTTGAAAACAGCCACTTCGTTGCTATTTTCAATTTCACCATAGCGGTGCTATGCTAAAATCTCCAAACAGACCTGATTTTCTTGCGATTGCCACACTTCCCGCAAACACGGGACAGACTTCACCCCTGACTATTGTCAGGACGGAGAAATCCTATTACATAATCCGGGTTGAAAGAATTTGATAAGTTTATTCAAAAGAGTTTCCCATTTCATCATGATGAAAAACATGTCCTAATGGACGTGTTTATGTGTATTTTTTATAACCTGCTAATTTCTAGTTAGATGGGGTGTTCTCGGGAAATAATGTATTTCCTATTAAATAATTCGTTTGAAAGTTTGTTTGTTTAAATATTTAGTCTACATTTGTAGAGTAAGAAGTATAAATGTAGATCAGTATATATAAATATAGAGCAATGCAATTGTCGAAAAAAGAAGAGCAACTAATGGAGTTTATCTGGAAGCAAGGCAAAGTTTTCATGAAAGACATTATTGAATCTTATCCTGAACCAAAACCTGCTACTACAACAATTTCCACCTTGTTAAAAAGGTTGCAAGACAAAAAATTTGTTGCCTACAAGGCGTTTGGGAATTCCCGGCAATATTATCCTTTGGTGAAGAAGGTGGATTACTTTTCAAAGCATGTGAAGGGAATGATTAAAAATTACTTTGACAATTCACCACTGCAGTTTGCTTCGTTTTTTACTAAAGCCACAGATCTTACAACAACTGAATTGGAAGACCTTAAAAAAATTGTAGATCAGGAAATTAAAAGAAAGGAAAAATGACAGTTTACTTCATTAAATAAATTGTTTGTTCTGCATTGTTTTTGGCTTTCTATAAATTGATCTTAGAGGAAGAAAGAATGCTTCGATTCAACAGGTTTTACCTCATTGGCAGTTTAATTTTTTCATTCATTGTACCCCTGCTGACTTTTACCAATCGGGTGTCAGCGCTTCCGGTGGTGGAAAAAGTGATTACCGATTCGATGTTTTTTTCCGAGGCCGGGAATGCGCCAGAAATAGTGGTGTCTAATGCAATGCTATTAAGTTAAGCCTTTTAGCTTACTATTTGGGTTTCAAAATTGAATGTTTTTGATTTTCTGGCTCGGTTGCCTGTCGGTTTACCAGTTTAGGGGCATACCTTTCCCTTCACTTGGAACAGGTACCTAATTTTG
>NZ_JBSXOH010000029.1:0-37014 GCF_056859355.1 Cyclobacterium sp. L-R | reverse complement strand
CTTTAACCCGGATTATGTAATAGGATTTCTCCGCCCTGACAATGTCAGGGGTGAAGCCTGTTCCGTGTTTACGGGAAGTGTTGCAATCGCAAGAAAATCAGACTGTTTGGAGATTTTAGCATAGCACCGCTATGGTGAAATCTCTAAACAGCAAAGATTGGGTATTTTAAAGCGATTTCAGCACGTTATAGAATGTCTATTACATATTTCGGGTTTAACTTCTATAAACCATGTGTATTAAGCAGTTTCCAAACTTTTCTTGGTTTTTCTAAAGACGTATTTTGGATAAATATTTCGTTTAGCAAAACGATTTACCTTATCACTATTAATCATTTTTTGATAGACTTGTTTGGTCACACCGAAGTACTCGTAAGTAGTCCCATCCATAAAAGTGATTTCCAACAACATCCCTTTGTGCCAATAATCAGCAATTCCAGCGTTATTGATCGTTTCTGTATATGCTTCTGAATTTGCAGCTATAGTCTCAGGTGCTATACTCACCAAAAAATGATAACCATCAATAATTCTACGGCTTTGCAATTCTGCTTCTACCTGTAAAGGATCACCATTTTGAAATTTGTCAGGATGCCACATCTTGACTAAATCACGGTAAGTCTTTTTCAAGGTTGTCAATTCGATTTCCTTTTCAACTCCGAAGAGTTTTTTGTATTCATTTATGCGCTTCATCTACTATTTTATATTCGGGCGCAAAAGTACGGCTTAATTTTACTTTAATTACTATAGAATAAGAACTTTATTGATAATCACCAGTATATCAATTGATTATTTGAACCGTACAAAATCGATAAAACCTACTTTAATTACTTAAAACTTCCTTTTTGGACAATTTTCCGAAACAATACCCAATCAACCATAAAAAAGAATCAGGCCAAATTGTAATCAAAAACAAATATTAATATCAAATCAAACTGAGCTAAGCGCCTTGTTTTAAGTTTTTAATTATGAATATTATTAAAATGTAATCAGTCAAATATTTTTTTCATACCTCCTCCAAGGGATTTATTAATTAACTGCGTCTATTAAACCAGATAGATTCGATTTTTAAAATTGGGTCATATGTTGAATCTGATAAATAAATGAAAAAATTTTGGATCAATACTACTTTTTTAGGATTAACGCTTCTTGGTTCTTGTAATGAGGATAGTTTAGAAGGAAATGATTTTGAAATGGAAGAGACAGCTGATGAGGACACCTATTTTTTAATCGCTGATCAGCAAAACAATGAGGCGCATCTAATTAACTACGCAGGAGATGAACTCTTCAATTGGGATTTTAACAGTAATTTGGGCAATGATATTAACATGCTCTCGGATGGGAGTATGTTAGTTTGCCTTAAGGACAACAATGCATCAATCACCAATGGAGGTTATGGTGGTATTTTTCGAAAGATCAATGCTGATCAGTCTATCGAATGGGAAGTCTCCTACTCTTCTTCAGACTACACAGCTCACCACGATGTTGAATATTTATCCAATGGGAATATAATCTTTCCCGCTTGGGGAGAAATTAGCCAAACAGAGGCCGCAGAAGAAGGATTTGGAGGAAGTTATAATCTAAATCCTGAATCGATTATAGAATTGAATCCCCTTACACAGGAGATTGCATGGGAATGGCATGCCATGGATCATATAATTCAGGACCTGGACGAGACAAAAGCTAATTATGGAAGTATAGCTGAAAACCCTAACAAGATTGATGTAAATTATAACTATCAAACAAGGAACAATGGAGACATTATGCACATCAACGGCTTGACCTTGGATGAAAAAAACAACCTTCTCTATTTAACAGTTAATAATTATAGCGAAATATGGGTTTTGGACCACAGTACCTCTACAGCTGAAGCCAGTACTAATTCCGGAGGAAATTATGGACTTGGAGGTGATCTTGTCTACCGTTTTGGCAACCCTGAGACCTATGACAATATTGGTAAGTCCACACTAAATAATGTACATTATCCAAACCTATTGAAATCTGGTAACATGTTGGCTTATGCCAACAGTGTATATGGAAACCAATCTGAGGTTGTCGAATACGAATTAAATCCCCCTTACAATTTGGTAGCAGGCCAAGACAATGAACCAAATGTAGTATGGAGTTTTACTGACAATGACCTTTACTCTTCTGGCCTTTCCAGTGCGGTGAGAATGAAGAATGGAAATACGCTGATCGCTGAGGGGCGGGATGGTACTTTATGGGAAGTAACGGATGGAGGAGACACCGATTGGTTTTACAAAACAAACTATGCTACAATTTGGCGGGCTTATGTATTTTACGCGGATGACCCTGCCATTACCGCATTGGGCTTTTAATTCCTCCTATCTATAGGCAATTCTTTACCTTTCCACAATCAATTGTCCAACTTTGATAATTAATGGTATTAGGTATCCAATTATTGCCCTCGATATAGCTTTGCATCTTTCTAAAGCTATCCCAGAATCCTATTTATGGATTATGTCAAACTTTGACCATTCTACCCACCAACATGACAGTCCATTGGGCGATCTTTTTATCGATACATCTGTTAATTTCTTATCAGGAAAATGGAATAACTGAATAATATTTCATTGGTAAAATGAGCCACTTTACCCATTTATTGTTTCCTAGGGATAAAAGGAAATGGTATTTACACAAAATAAATTAACCTATTGCATTTTTCGGGTTATTTCTTCCCTTACACAAAAATAGGCATTGCTAAATGCTGGGAAAGAATACAAGTTTACCTAACCTTTCGCCAATTAAAGACCCATAACATAAATATTAATTCACCAGAACGAACAATATTTGAGCTATATTTGCAATTCTAAACATGCATAAAGCTCCTTGCCTTAAGCTGGAAAGCAACAATTTTTCTATTTAATGCCCCCTTAATTCAGCGAAAAAAAAGGCTAAAGCACTGTCATAAGACCTATTAAGGAATTTAGTACTTCTCAATAGCAAGCTTAAGAAAAGATTTTAAATCAAAAAAAATGGATGATTCATTGAATATTTGCTTGGCATGCGGAAGCTGTTGTGATGGTACTTTGATTGGGTTTGTAGAACTCGATCCTGAAGAAATGCCAGCAATAAAAAAAATAATGGCTATCGAGGAGGAAAAAGGCAATGGCTTTTTTCTTCAACCCTGCAAAAAATATTGTGATGGCTGTACTGTTTATTCACAAAGGCCAAAACATTGTGCCAGATTTGAATGTGGACTATTAAAATCCGTCGAAAAGAAGGAAGTTGAATTTGATGCAGCCGTTGAAATTGTTAAGGTAGTAAGACAAAAACGAAAGGATATAGAAGTAAAACTAGTAGAGCAAAATTATGCGCTAAAATCCGATTCATTTTATTTTAAAATGGTCGAATTGGAGAAGCAATTGCAAAACAAAAAAGTCGATTTATCGATAACCAAAATTCAACAAGAATTGCTACTAGACCTACAGCAATTCGAGAATATTCTTGCAAAAAACTTTGGCCTCACTTTATTCTAATCTAAGCACCCAATTCCTCATTTATTAAGTAATTGAACTCCATATTCAAGCCAACTCTTGTTATTGGTCACTTACCAAGACCATCTCTATACTTTCAGTTTAGAAAATAAGTGTCCATAAACTGCAGGCACTGATCCCAATCAAATAAGGTCAAGTCATGATCTCCTGTACGTATGTGGTAACGTTTATGGTTCCCTATCGAGGTATCCGGTTCTGGCAATTCATTAGTCTCCAAGCCACGGAGACCGTATAATCCATAAACAGGACCTGCATCCAGGGTACTAAGGAATTCACCTTTGGGGTCAGCCAAAAGATCTCTAGTAGAACTGCCTACATACAGCGGCCTTGGTGCAATCATCGCCAACAGCATTTGCTGGTCAAAAGGAAGTGCTTCTGCCCTGACAATAAAATTGCGGAACTGCTCACAATATCTCCAAGATGCATGACCTATACTTTAGGCAATGTTTTCCCCAAAATTACGGCTTGCTAATGAGGCCCCTCCTTCTCCACTGCTATTTGAAATCACCACCGCAACACGTTGATCCTGGGCTCCTGCCCAACGAACCGCTTTCCCATGTCTTGAATGACCAATAAGGGCAACCCTATTGGCATCTAAAGCAGTGTTCGTTTCTAGATAATCTAAGGCACAACACATACCCCAAGCCCAGACACCCAAAGCACCCAGACATTGGGTGCCAATTTTGTTTTTCCTGAGCTGCGCATGACATAACCACGGATACCATCTTTCCATCCATCAATATGGTCAGGCTCCACATCTCCATAATAAAAAGTGGCCAATCCATATCTACGTTTCATCAACTCATTCAAATCTGGGAAGCGATAGGCATTAATGCCTCTTGTGGCTTCCGTAACCTGATTGTCAACAATCCCCTTTTCTGCGATAGGTGTCATCCACTTTGTAGAATGTGGAATTGATGGGTCTTTCTCCAGGCTACTGTTCCAATACCAATTCATCTTTATAACCATAGGTACAGGCTTCTTAGCAGCATTTGGAATATAGACCATCAACTTGATAGTTGGTGCAGAAGGATCATCAAAAAAGCTAAGGTTAATGATTGTACGTGTGGCTAAACCGTCTAATGCATCTTTACGAACAGCAATGACTTCAGCTTTCTGATTGACAGCAAATTCAGGCATTTGCCCATACATCAATTCCGAAAAATCTTGCAAAATCTCATTTCGTCTTATGCCTTCCCAAGCACTTGTATTTGTTATTTTCTGACCCTTTTTGTCTAATAATGGGTCTGGAAGCGTATAATCTCCCACATTTGCCTCTTCAAAACTGTAAAAGACAAAACGGTTATCAGGTAAAGCAATAAACTTCGAATACTCATAAAGACAAATTATAGGTAAGAATGCAGGTCCAAAATAATAAAATGAAAAGGAGCTGACCAATTAGTTGTTTATTTATATTACCAAACGGCCTATTTAACCTAAATAAGGAAATGGTTTAATAGCTATTATTTCAAAAGGAGATAGCAATTTCCTGAATATTAAATACCTGTTAGAAAAGGCAATTAGCATTTGCCTTTTGATGCTTCAATGGCTAAATAATGATTTTATCGCAATCCCGTAGTTTACCCTCATAAGCAAGTATAATGCCTACAACTTTCCAATGATTGAATGCTAAAGCATAGACAAATTACTAGTGAAAAATTTTTTTGCTTCAAAACGACTGGTTAGTTTTGCCCTGATTTAAAATAATGGGCTGAAAAAGCAATTATAACAAGAAGGAGATAACTTAAAAAGTAATCAATAACCATAAGTTAATCATGACTAGTAACCCGAATAGTAATGGTTAATATCAAATTAATAAGGAAGGTCGTTTAAACAATGGCGCTTGTTTTACTTATAATCAAAGAAGTATTAAAATTGCACCCTTCAATGATTATTAAGTCCCAAAATCTACTTTAACGCTATTCCAGTAAAAAAAGAACCTATGAAAAGAGTCGTAATAACAGGATTGGGAGCTTTGACTCCCATTGGAAATTCAGTAGACGAATTTTGGCAAAATGCCATCAATGGTAAAAGTGGCGTATCGAAAATCTCCAAATTTGATCCTACCCTATTCAAAACCTCTTTTGCCAGTGAGTTAAAGGGATTCAGTCCTGAGACAAAACTTAACCGAAACGAAATAAAAAGAAGTGATCGATTTACACAATATGCACTTTATTCGGCTGCAGAGGCCATAGAGGATAGCGGATTTGATTTACAAAGCCTTTCTCCTTTTGACATAGGTGTTATTTGGGGTTCAGGACAAGGAGGCATGCAAACCTTTGAGGATGAAGTCATCAACTATGCTGAGAATGGTAAAAACCCACGATTCAATCCATTTTTTATTCCAAAATTACTGGTAAATATGGCTTCGGGTATGATCTCCATGAAATTTGGACTGATGGGAATCAACTACACTGCGGTTTCTGCTTGTGCCTCTTCCAACTCTGCGATTATGGATGCTTTCAATTATATCCGCTTAAACAAGGCTAAAATTATGGTTACCGGTGGCTCGGAAGCGCCAATTACAGAGTCCTCAGTAGGAGGATTCAGTGCCATGAAAGCATTGTCTACCCGAAATGACAATCCCCAACAGGCATCTCGCCCTTTTGATATACAACGGGATGGTTTTGTGATGGGAGAAGGAGCTGGAGCATTGATTTTGGAAGAATATGAACATGCAAAAAAGCGCGGAGCTAAGATTTATGCTGAAATAGTAGGTGCTGGAATGACCGATGATGCTTACCATATCTCTGCAACCCATCCAGAAGGAATAGGAGCAATAAAAGCAATGGAATTGGCAATGGAAGAAGCCAAACTTAACCCAGAAGAAATCAACTATTTGAATGCACATGCAACTTCCACACCTGTAGGGGATATTAGCGAGATGAAAGCCGTCGATAAAACATTCAAAAGCAATTTTAAAAACCTTAAAATTAGTGCTACAAAATCAATGACAGGCCATTTAATGGGAGCTGCAGGGGCTATTGAGGCTATTTTATCCATTAAGGCAATCCAAAAAAACATCATTCCTCCTACCATAAACACATTAGAGATAGACCCTGAGATTCCTCAATCGCTGCCTATTGTGATAAAAGATGCAGTAGAAAGTAAAGTAAATGTGGCCATGAGTAACACCTTTGGCTTTGGAGGCCATAACGCAACAACTATCTTTAAGCGCATCTAAAATTAATTTCTCCTTAATAGCATCATTACGGTAAAAATATCTGTTTAAAAGTTTTTAGAAGCAATCAATTGTAGGTTAGGTAAAGTCAAAATATTAAATGCCTTTACCTAACCTACGCCTCTTTATAAATTACTCACCTACAATTAAATAAACCTTTTAAACTAACACCAATATAGGCTCCATTTAACATACTTATAAGCTAGGTTTGGGTTTACATAAGCTCGTGAAATCAGATATTCAAGCCATAGGAACGATCAACTTTTTAACTTATATTCACTTTTGTAACTACAAGTCACTTAATTACTAGTGCTTTATTTGGCAATACCCAGCTAAGCAAAGCCTATCCATTAAAAAAAAGATTATAAACCCAATGAAGTCTCCTATCTTATCATTTTTAATTGCAGTAACCATACTTTCTTCCTGCCAGTCACAGAAAAAGGAAGAATTAAAAGAAAACGAAGATGAAATCTATTCAGGAAACCCTGTTTTCCCAGGCTGGTATGCAGATCCTGAAGGTATAATATTCGATGATCAATATTGGATTTACCCCACTTTTTCAGATGATTATGGAGATGTGGATAATACATCAGAATTAACAGAACAGCAACTTGAACTTCAAAAAAACACGATCAATCCTCAATACCTTAAACAAACCTTTCTTGATGCTTTTTCTTCAAAAGATCTGATCAATTGGGAAAAACATTCACGGGTTCTGGACATCAAAGATGTTTCATGGGCGGCCTATTCTATTTGGGCCCCTTCTATCATTAAGGCCAATGAGAAGTATTACTTGTTTTTTGGTGCCAACGACATTCAGAGCGATGATGAGATGGGGGGAATTGGAGTAGCCGTGGCAGATAATCCTGCTGGCCCATTTGTAGATGCCATAGGAAAACCATTGATTAATTCTTTCCACAATGGTGCTCAACCGATTGACCAATTTGTATTTAAAGATGATGATGGTAAACATTATATGTACTATGGTGGTTGGAAACATTGTAATATCGTCCAACTCAGCGATGATTTGTTGAGTTTAGTGCCTTTTGATGATGGAGAAACATTTAAAGAGGTAACTCCTGATAAATATGTTGAAGGGCCTTTCGTATTCAAACGAAATGATAAATATTACTTTATGTGGTCTGAGGGAAATTGGGGAGGACCAGATTACAGTGTTGCCTATGCCATTGGTGATACTCCTTTCGGTCCATTTAAGCGAATAGGTAAAGTATTACAGCAAGACCCAAGTATAGCCACCGGCGCGGGTCATCACTCAGTAATTAATATTCCTGATACAGATGAATACTATATAGTTTACCACCGTCGCCCATTGGGAACAACAAATGGTAATCATCGCGAAACTTGTATCGACAAGATGACTTTTGATGAGGGTGGTTTTATAAATCCGGTTAAAATGACAACAGAAGGCGTGAAAATGAACTTGTTAGATAATAAAATGAAATGATAAGATTAATGGTTCCCAATAATACCATTGTCCATTCTAATATGCTTGGCATGGTTTTTAACTCATGATAAAAAAAGTATGTTGAACAATTTTGAAATATTAGATTCCATTACAGAATCGATGGCAATAATTAATAAATCCGGGGATATAATATTTACAAATAAGGCTTGGCATACCTTTTCAATGGAGAATAAAGGAGATTATGCTCGAACAGGAATTAATAACAATTATTTATCTACCTGCGAGGCTGTAAAGGGACAGGAAACAAAAATGGCCAAGGATGCCAAACATGGTATTCAGCAAGTAATCGACCGGAATTTAGATTATTTTGAACTTGAATACCCGTGTCATTCTCCCAATGAAAATAGATGGTTTATTCTTAGAGTTACTCAAGTAGAAGGGAATCCTGATTTGACATTACTGGCACATATTAACATTACCAATCGAAAAAATGCAGAGTTAAAAGTTGAAAAGAATTACAGTAAAACTCTTATTATAAATGAAAGGCTTCACACTACTTTGCACAATATTGTCCATGATATTCAGAATCCTTTGGCTTCAATCATGGGACTAATCAATTTATCAAAATCAGAAAAAGATATTGAGAGTGTTAATGAATATTTAGATCTAATAGAAAAAGGCAGTACAAATTTAAGGTCTTTTGTAAAAGAAACTTTAAAACATATCTCTACAATAGAAGATTTTCAATCTGTGGATGTAGCTCGTATGGTATCTAAATACATAGAGACTATTGAGCACCTTTTAAAATCGGACAGCATTGAGCTCAAGCTAGACATTCAACAATCAGGTCAGTTCTATACCAACGAAATTGAGTTTCGATCAATACTTTCTAATTTAATAAGTAATGCCATAAAATATTCTGATAATAATAAGGCTAAAAAATTTATATTATTTGGCTTTTCATCTGATGAAAACCGAGCGATTCTAAAAGTTGAAGACAATGGGATTGGAATAAAAAAAGACGATATTCCAAAACTTATGAAGCGCAACTATCAAATAAACAAAAAGACAAGTGATGGAGTGGGATTAGGTTTATACATGGTTAAGAAATCTGTAAAAAACCTTGATGGATCAATAATAATAAATTCAGAATTTGGTATAGGGTCAACTTTCACTGTAGAGATTCCAAATAGAAACATCAAACAACAGATAGCTTAGGCAATAAGAAATGCTAATTTGGGCATGCTTGGTTACAGTAATTTCAAATTGCTAAAAGCCTTACATCAATAACCTTTATTTTTTTTTATTTGCAGATAATCCTCCCAGATTAATCAAATCCGATTGTGAAGCTACCATTAGTAACTTTTCATGATATATTTTTTCAGCAATATTGTACATAATGGGCAACATTACCTCTAAAATCAGCTAGCGCAGCAAGACTAAGACTCGGGTGACCTCATACATGTTTATGATCAGCATCCCATTTAAGCTATTTGAAATAGGATCAATATCTCTAATTTATTTTTTATAAAAGCATTTAACCCGGATTATGTAATAGAATTTCTCCGCCCTGACAATGTCAGGGGTGAAGCCTGTCCCGTGTTTACGGGAAGTGTTGCAATCGCAAGAAAATCAGGCTGTTTGAATATTTTAGCATAGCACCGCTATGCTGAAATTGAAAACAGCAACGAAGTGGCTGATTTTATAGCGATTTCAGCACGTAATAGAATGTCTATTGCATATTTCGGGTTTAATATTAATACCTATGAGGCTTAAATATTTTACAAAGGAGTCTTTTATTTGACTTTCACAGAAAACACGAAACATTTCACTAATTACATAAAGAATATAGAGGTATAATTTTACTTATTATAAAATTATCAAGAGTATATTAAACATTTTATTGCAGAATTTGGTACATTCCCCTCAATTGGCGAGGATACCCTAAATTAATATTAAGCTCTGGAATTATATTAACAACTGTTCAAAGATGATTTTAACCTAGAAATATTAGTTTATCACAAGCCCTGCAATTAAAAAACGAATAGACCCAAAACCCAATGTTCTATAAGTGGAATTACTAAACCTGAACTTGAGGGCATTTTTACAAAATTCACCATGTTTGAAAAATTAGGAGAAAAATTCACCCATCTATTTATAAAATACCTACCTAATTCATTTGTCTTCGCAATTATTCTAACCCTAATCACAGGAATTGGTGCAATTACCTGGTTAGGAGCAAGTCCGATGGAAATAATAAAATCCTGGTATACGGGATTTTTTGACTTATTGGGATTTTCAATGCAAATAGCGTTAATCGTTATCACTGGTTTTAGCATTGCCTTGTCCCCTTTGGTAAAGCGTGGTATAGGTTCCCTTTCCATTTACATAAAAACCCCAGCACAGGTCTATTTTATAGTCGTATTTATTGGCATGCTATTGTCCATGGTAAGCTTTGGTTGGGTGGTAATCACATGTGTTTTGGCCAAAGAATTAGCATTGCGAGTAAAAGGGATCAACTACCCTTTTTTAATTGCATGTGCTTACTTTTCATTTAACAGTTGGGTTTTAGGCTTATCAAGTTCAATCCCATTATTACTTAATTCAGAAAATAATTTTTTGATTGAATCGGGTCTCTTATCGGAGGTGATACCAACCACCTATACTTTACAATCCTCTTTAAATATTATAATGATGGTTTTTATAGTAATTGGTGGCTCATTGCTAATGTTCCTATTGCGCCCAAAACAATGTAAAAATAAAGAATTGAGTGATTTGACGCTTTCCAATGGCATTTCTGAGCCAAAGACAATTAAAGAAGAAGCTGCTGAATTGAAATTGCCTTTTAGCGCCCTATCTGATAAATTGAACAATAGCTTCATCCTTCAAATGATTATTGTAATTATGGGGCTTACCTATATAGTGTTTCATTTTAGTACCAGAGGTTTTGATTTAAATTTCAATATCATGATTTTTATTTTCTTAATTGTAGGCATGGCTTTGCACCAAACACCTTCCCGCTACGTCATTGCCATGAAGCGTTCCAGTAGCAATGTTTCAGGAATTCTATTTCAATATCCCTTTTATGCAGGCATTATGGGAATCATGTTGTATACAGGTTTGGGAGATCAACTCGGGCAATTAATGGCTGCAGTAGCAACCCTGAACTCTTATCCCTTTTATGCTTATTTAACCGGAGCAATAGTCAATTTTGCCATTCCATCTGCTGGAGGGGAATTTGCTGTCCTTGGCCCAAGCATTATCAATGCCATCAAAGAACTTGGTGCAGGTTTGCCTGAAAATGAAGTAACAGCCATGATCTCCAGAGCATCCCTTTCAGTGGCTTACGGGGAAAGTTTAAGCAATTTGTTACAGCCGTTCTATTTATTGATCATCTTTCCAATTATGGGGACAGGAGTAAAAATCCAAGCCAGAGATGTGATGGGCTACCTGGTTATTCCATTCTTTGTATTTTTTGTGTTGCAGTCATTATTAGTAGTCTTTTGGCCTCTATAAGCTAGATTAGACATGGATAGTGAAAGCCATTTGTTTGAAGTTATGGTCAGCATTGGGCGATTCCAATGGAAAAGGGACTTTTACACATACAGCTTACAATGACTATGATTTTGCAGATGAAAACTTATTTGATGGAAAGCAACGAAAAGTAAGTGACCGAATTACCACCTATAATCTTTTTGTTGATCCACCTATGGGCCGGGTTGGGTTAACAAAAAAAGAAGCCATTGCAAAAGGCTATAAGGTAGCCGCATCCTACCATCTCGGAGTAGATTCCAACCATATTAGAATCCTTGGTCAAAGTTTCTTAATAAGTAGAATTTTCAACTTGTTCAGCTGTTTGGATATTTTCACTCAGTGCAAAAATACTGCTTAGCTTTTCATTTGAGAGAGAAGGATATAATAAAAAAAAGGATCACTTCTAAAATTGAAGTGATCCTTTTTTTTAATTCATGTCAGGCTTAAATAGCCGAAAAGTACTTTGGTACCAAATCTTTGATTTTAGCCAATGTTTCAGTGACTGAAAGTTCACTCATGCCACCGGAAGCATTTGCATGACCACCTCCATTAAAGTTTTCTGCTGCCAAGACATTCACAGGGTTCTCTTGTCCTTTTGAACGAAAAGAAATCTTCATGATGCCATCTCTTTCTGTAAACACAATTGCCGCCTTCATTCCTTTTATAGACAAGGCTTGATTTGCCAGACTATCAGTATCTCCTTTTTGATAATTGTATTTCGCTAACTCCTCTTTGGACAAGGATATAATGGCCACCATATAGTCTTCCATAACCTCCAATTTTTCGCACATCGCATAGCCTTGTAAACGCAAACGACTCTCTGTATTGTTATCGCTCAACATTTCATGAACCAAGTGGTGGGCTACACCTGCAGTCAATAGCTTTGCCAATATTTCGTGGGTCCGTGGGCTAGTAGAAGGAAAACGGAAACTTCCTGTATCTGTCAGTATACCTAGATACAAAGGGGTGCCAATTTTCTGGTCGAGCAGGTTGATGTTTCCAGATTGCTCTATCAATTCAACAATCAACTCTGCCGTAGAGGAAACTGAAGTTTCAGACAGGGTTATAGTTGGGAAATCTTCAGGGGCCAAATGATGGTCAATCATAATTGTCTTGCATGTCAGCCCTTCAAGCAGGACTTGCATGTCATAGCCAATACGGTTAGTGCCATTATAATCCAGGCAAAATACCAAATCAGCTGTAGCAAAAGCAGCTTCTACAGCTTCTCCCTGTTCGGTCATTATAAGAAAACTCGAAGTATCTAACCAATCCAGAAAACTGGGGGCTGGATCCGGATGACAAACCGTTGCTGTTTTACCCAATTTTTCAATAAAATGTAACAGGCCTAAAGAACTGCCAACAGAATCCCCATCAGGAGATTTATGGGAGGTGATTATTATATTTGAAGCTGTTTTGATTTCAGCTACTATTTGTTCGTACACATTCATCTAATTCGTGTTGTTTTTTTTAATGCTAGCTTATATCAAGACCAAAAAGTAAAAATTGGTCTATCTATTTTCTTCTCGGATCAATTGTATTGAATCCATTCGGATTCGTGCTTCTCCAATCAGCATAGTCAATTCATTTTTCTGCTCCAATGCAGTACGAATTTCATCGGGTCGAATCGCCTTGTTTCGTTTATACAATGAAGCCAATCGACCAATCTCATGATCCAATGTTTGGTTCATATCTTTGAGACCAGCCTCTATTTCTTTCTCTTTAAGTTGCTCTGCTATCTCAGTAGCATTTTTAATCATGTCCGGAAGTATCTCATCCACCAAAGTTTCATTTTCTATCAAGTCACTTACTTGTCCAGGTATCAATTGCTTGTTGAACAGCTTGACTGGATAGTCATCAGTTACCTCCTCACCAGAATGGTTAACAACAACCCGCAAAGGGGTGTTTGGCAAAAAGCGATCTACATTTATACCTTGTCTCCCTGCTGTTTCAAGCACAAAAATTATTTCTAATAAAATACTTGAATCTTCTGTTCCTCTCAATACTCCGAAACTAGCATCTCCTGTACCTGAACCAAGTACCATATCAATGGCCCCAGTCACCATCGGGTGATCCCAACTAATAAAGCTAATGTCTTCTCTACTTAAAGCTCTCTTTCGATCGAAGGTTATAGCGATACCACCATCTGGAATGGAGGGAAATGCAGTGCTATTGGTTCTCACCGGATGAAGCAAATACGTTCGAGGGGCCAAATCTTCCATTTCAATGCCAAAATGTTCGAATACCTTGGTCATATAGATTTCAAGGCTTAAATCTTGGTCAGCAGCTTTAATTTTCTCCACCAATTGTTCGGCCACCAAAGGCCGGAACGAATTCATTTCAAGTAACCTGTCACGTCCATTGGCTAAGGTTTCCTTCAATTCTTTTTGATAGGCAGCCGTGTCTGCCACTAATGCATCTAGTTGCTCACTTGATCCACTTGATAAAGCAGCCATAGCCGTTTCTTCCAGCCTTTTATTAAACAACTCCCCTATTTGGTTACCACCTTCTATGTTTTCTTCAAATGCATTTAAGCCCTCATGAAACCAACGTACCAATACCTCCTGAGGACTACCTTTCAAATAGGGTACATGTATATCTATGTCCTCAGACTGTCCTATGCGATCTAACCGACCAATCCGCTGCTCCAATAACTCAGGATGCACTGGTAAATCGAACAACACCAAATGATGGGCAAATTGAAAGTTACGACCTTCACTACCTATTTCAGAACATAATAAAAGGCGCGCCCCGCCTTCCTCAGCAAACCATGCGGCATTTCTATCACGCTGTATTATAGTAAGGTCCTCATGGAACACGCCTACCTTTGCACTGCTTAGCTTCTGCATGGCTTTTTCTAAAGCCAATACTTTCGCTTTACTTCTGCAAATCAATACTACTTTTTCCGGATTCAGCTTGTCCAGAAAGGCCACTAACCATTTGACACGTGGGTCTTCTGAAAACCTAAACTGCTGCTTTATCGTCGGATTTATTTGTAACTCCTTGTCTACAGCATATTCTTTGGCTAGCCGTTTTACCCATTCCTCTTGGTTGGTTTCTGCAACCAAAGAAATCAAGTGGGCTTTGCGATTGGGGAAACCACTCATGGCTGCCCGGGTATTTCTGAAGACCACTCGTCCGGGACCATGCTGATCCAATAAATCTTCTATTAATTGATTTTTACCTACAGCTCCTTTTTCCGCTAACTTTGCTATCCTATCCTTTCCAAATAGGGTTTCCAGCAAGGCTTTGTCCTTTTTCTTCAAGGCCTTCCCTGTGAACAAGTCTTCAACAATATTGGCGATTATTTTGTGGTCTTGCGTTTCATTAATAAACTCCTCATAATCTGAAAATCTTTCTGGATCCAGTAACCTAAGCCGGGCAAAATGACTTTCAACTCCCAACTGTTCTGGTGTAGCTGTCAAAAGTAACAAGCCTTTCGCTACTTGGCTCAGTAATTCAACAACCGCATATTCAGGACTTACTTTTTCCAAAGACCAGGCTAAATGATGTGCTTCATCTACCACGAGCATGTCCCAATCTGCTGAAAAGGCTTGTTGTGCACGCTTCTGTGAACTTGCCAAAAAAGAAGTGCTACATATAATCAACTGGTCATCTAAGAATGGATTTCCTTCGGGTGCGCTATCATCTAGTGCAGCGCACCTTTCTTCATCAAATATGTGGAACCATAAATTGAAACGCCTCAGCATCTCTACAAACCACTGGTGAATTAAAGAATCTGGAACCAATATTATAATCCTGGATACCTGTCCACTCAACAACAAGCGATGCATGATCAAACATGCCTCTATGGTTTTACCAAGGCCTACTTGATCAGATAACAATACACGCGGGGCATATCGGGAACTTACCTCATGTGCGATATACAACTGATGTGGTATAAGATCTATACGCCCCCCTACAAAACCGTTAATTGGAGAGATCCTACGCATATGATCATAGGCCAATGTGATTCTTCTCAGAGCAAAAACATCAGGCTTATCAACATCCCCGATAAGAAGCCGGTCATTGACTCCATGTTTTACCGAAACGTCTCCCAGGTCTGCCTCTGACAAAGTGCCTTGGCTCCCTATATACAATATCAATTCCCCATCGTCTTGTACCCTGTCAATTGTGAATGAGCGCTTATTTGTATCCGTAATCGTATCTCCGGGTTTAAAAATAACCCTTCGCAATGGCGCATTGGCTAAAGCATATTGTCGTGTTTCACCAGCAGCAGGAAAATTTACCTGCACTCGGTTTTTATTTGTTTCAACGACAATGCCTACTCCCAACTCAGGTTCACCTTCACTAACCCATCTTTGATTTGGATAGAAATCCTCCATATTCTCTATTATTTTACGCTATATTTTTGACCAACAAAAAGGGTGAATCCTAAAAAAAATGCAAGTTCTTCAATTTTTAGCCAGCTCGCCAAGAACTGAGGGTTTTTATTTCATCTAGTTTACCACTAGTCTTAGATTGGGGAAGGGCTAAAAAGAAAAAAATACCGTTTGTAGTCTACTTTAGGTTGGCAGTATAAAGCCTTGCAACTTTGAAAAGCCTTTTTAATGATTGTTTGTTTATTTTTCATAGCTTAAACGCCAAAATCAGCACATCATTAGTATTTCAGGAAAAAGCACAATAAAAGCTTCCTCCATAGACCTCACAATAAAAAACTACAGTTAATAAAGTTTATCAGCTCGAATGAAAAGTAAAAAGCTATTTCCCCTCTCCATTTTATTGAATGTTCTATTGTTTATAGGGCTTTTTTATATAGTAAGTCAAACTGAATTTGCAGCAGAAGCAAAGAAAAAATATGGCCCTGCAGGAAAAGAGGGAACCGAGATAAGTACGATCTACAGTAGCTCAGATAAAGAAAGTATTCCTGAATCCAATCTGGGAATAACCATGGATATTCAAGGCGAAAGCCTGGTACTTGCTGCCAATAAACCTGGAAAACTAAGTTTTGATTCTTTAGTGGAAAATAGTGTAGTCGTTCGCAGCACCTACCAACGATTCAACCCGGAAAGTAAAGTATATATAGAAGGAGTTGATTATACCGTTGATTACGCCAATGGGGAGATCAGTAGAACGCCTGACTCTAGCATTCCTGATTATTCTAAACATGTCTTGTATGGTAAAAAAGACTTCGATCACAGAGAATACCCTGATTATTCCAACCACTCTTATTTTATATGGGTAGATTACGCCACAAAAAATGGCGCTAGACTTGCATTACCTAACGACCAAAGTAAATACCTGTCTAATTCCCGACAAAAACTGGAATCCGGTGAACCACTATCTATCGTCTCCTATGGCAATAGCATTACCGCTGGTGGTGAAGCCTCATCAACAGACCTAAGGTTTCAATATTTATATGGCAATTACTTAAAGAGTATTTTTCCAAAAGCGAAGGTAACAATTGAAGATGTCTCAATCCCAGGTTATAGCTCTTCTGAAGGTATTAAATGGTGGGACACCTATATTGGAAAAACTTCACCTGACCTTGTATTGGTAGGATGGGGAATGAACGATCACAATATTGGTAGCAATACTCCAGAACAGTACAAGCAAAACCTTATTGAGCTTGTTGGAATGATAAAAGAGAGGAAAAATGCGGAAGTTATTATCTACTCTACCTTTCCTCCGAATCATGAATGGCATTATGGAAGCCATTCTATGGAATTGTTTGCCGAAGCAGCTAAACAGGCAGCATTAGAAGCCAATTGTGCCTATGTAGATGTGTACAGTACCTGGATGAAAGTGCTTGAAAGAAAAGACCAATCCTCTTTACTCGGAAACAATATCAATCATCCAAATGACTTTGGTCATTGGCTCTATGAACAAGCCTTTGAAGCCATGTCATTTTAACCAGGAAGTGTTGAAACTGCTCTAGAAAAGCTTGAGTGAAAATCCATTCATTTTGTAAAATAGGATATTCTTTTAAACCGATTAAAAAGCAAGTAAATTAGTAACCTGATTAAGGTAGGTTATTTTGAATGGATCGCTGGAAAAGCAATCCATTCACTTCAAATTATAATTTAAAACAAGGCATGCACCAATTACTTTTTGACTATATCTCTAAATACATGCCACTGACCGATGATGAAAAGAAAGTCATTTTGGATTTGGATTTATTCAGACAGGTAAAAAAAGGAACTTTGCTTTTGAAGGAAGGCGAAAAATCCAATCTGGGTTATTTTGTCCTCAAAGGTTGTATCAGGAAATATTACATTATTGATGGAGAGGAAAAAACAACAAATTTTTATACAGAACTCCAAGGTGAAGTGCCTGAATGTGCAACCAATAACAAGCCATCAACTTATTACCTTTCCTGTATAGAAGATTCAATAATCTCCGCTTCTACACCTGATTTGGATGAAGTTGTTTTTGCTAAATTCCCAAGGTTTGAAACCTTATGTCGTCTAGTTTCAGAAGAATTGCTAGTAAAAATGCAATCCTCGCTTGACGATTTTAAAAATTCTTCCCCTTCTAAGAGATATGAAAATTTATTGGCAACAAGACCTGATTTGATTCAGAGAGTTCCACAACATCAATTGGCAAGCTATTTAGGAATTACCCCTCAATCATTAAGTCGACTGAAAGCAAGACTTGTTAAAGAAAAAAAATAAACCATTTCATTTCTTACCTTAAGTGAACGTTTTTTAGGCTCCCGTCCATGCACCTTTGCAATATCTTTTAACCTAAAAAATTAAAAATATGCAAAAATGGATCTTAGTAATTGTATTGACTGTGCTATTTGCCTCCCCTTTCCAGCTCAAGGCACAGTATGCTAAAAATGACACCACGTACAGCAAGTTCTTTATTGGAAGCTCTTTCTTTGTGTTGGGCAATTTAATTCCTGATGACAACTCCCCAGACTTTGCCCAGTTGAACTTAGGGTACCGCTTAGGCCCTAAAGATGCCTTGTCTTTAGAGCTAAAAACCTGGAAATATGCCTGGTCACTAGGGATTCCCTATGGGGATTCTTTTGAAGCACCTGAGGAAAAGTTTCCAGGCTATATAAGGGAGTTTGGATTTGCCTTTGCCTATCAGCATTTTTGGTGGAAGGGCTTGAATACTGGCCTACACGTAATGAATGGCTGGCAAACATTTAAGGACGAAGAGAACAAAAAAATAAAAAACGGTTTTCAAATCTTCAATACTTACCGAGTTGGCTACCATTTTAGGTTATTCAATGACAAATTCTTCATAGAACCGTCCATTGCAGTTACTCATCGCCCCTATCATACCGAAATGCCTGAATCGTTTAAGCAATTGGACGATAAATGGTCGAAATTTCTAATAGGTGAGCCAGGGCTTCATTTTGGTTATAACTTTTAAAATTACGCAAATAATTTGATTGCCTAATTCAAATAAATAAACCGAAAACTAGTCTACTTGTCGAGCTTAAGGGTAATCCCACCCTTAAGCTTATTTATTTCAAAGCTTGGTTCCCGCAAATATATTTTTTTATAAAAAACTGTCCTGAATATAATTCAAGTCCAATTCCAGCATTTGTTATTTTGCTTATTGCAAGTTGCTCTCTTTTTACTTGCTAATAAAGCCTAAGTAAATCGCCAATTACGGAACTTGCTCCATTGGCTAACTATCTGTATATTAGTATTTATAGTCAACTAAAAACTGACAATGCCTAAAAAATAGGTTAGGATGCAGATAATGAAAAGGTTATTATCCATAATATTTTGTAACCAATAAAAAGAAAACCATAACCAACTACTTACTTTTTCCCTAACCATTACAGTAGCAAGTACTATTTCAGCTTTAACAGTTGTCGTTTGAATTAACATAAAAGATAACCATGTCTAAAAATTGCGAAGATTCACAGCATGTACCTTACGGCCCGAAACAACTTCCATGGACTGCTCAGGTACCAGAAGGAGCCATTGTGTCAAGGCCAAGTAATGACCCAAATGAGGTCTATGTTTCGGTACCACCCAAGGATGTCAATGGAAACTTTCCCCAAATTGACTACAGCCAATTCGAAATCCCTCCTACAGGATTGACAGATGAGGAACGAGAAATAGCCTTGACTTCCTTTAAAGAATTTATTGAAACCCAACATGCTAGTTTTGCGGGTTTTCAGGGAAATCAAGACCAGAATTATGCTGATCGCTTTCCTTACCTCATGGACATGCATGCCAATAATATTGGAGATCCTTTTAGCAGCGGTCGTTATACCCTTAACTCAAAATTCTGTGAGCGAGCAGTTTTAGACTATTTTGCTGCTTTATGGAACAACAATTGGCCCCATACTGCTGCTATCGATCAACAGGATGCAGATTCCAGGTATTGGGGTTATGTACTCACAATGGGATTTACTGAAGGAAATATTTACGGGTTGTTCAATGCCAGAGACTACCTAAAAGGCAAGACCATCCTTGAAGATCAAAAAACAAATGCGCAAATTGATGCTTACACCAGAAGAGGAAGAGAAACAAGGGGACAACATTTTTCTTATAAGGCTCCTATAAAAAATGAAAAAACTTCTGAAAACGCCTACACCCCTGTGCTCTTCTATTCTGAAGATGTTCATTATTCCATACAAAAGGCTTCGCATTTACTGGAATTGCCTACTTTCCAGCAAATAGGACAGGAAAAATATCCCGGACAATGTCCCATTACCAATGATGGAAGTTGGCCTGAAATGGTTCCTTCCCATGATTTTGACAAAGACAATCCAAAGTCAGGATCGGTTAAAATTGATAAATTGACGCTATTGGTTCATTTTTTTGTTGCCAGAGGCTATCCCGTAGTAGTTGTTGCCAATATTGGAACCACCTGGAAAGGGGCTTATGATGATGTGCCTGCCATTAATGCTATGTTAGAAGAGCTAGGCAAAGACTATCCATGGCTTTGGGAACGAAAAGTGATTTATGGAAAGGACGAAAAAGGAAATCCCTTGTATGATATACGGCGAGGTTTTTGGCTTCATGTGGATGGTGCACTCGGTGCGGCTTATCTTCCATTTGTCGAAATGGCCCACAACCGTAAGCTTTTGAGTGAAAAAGGCCCTATGTTTGATTTTCGTAATCCAGCTGTGATGAGTGTGGGTTGCTCCATGCATAAATGGCTTGGAGGGCCTTGGCCTTCAGGTATCTTTATGACTCGAACTGGCTACCAGCTGTTGCCTCCAGATGCAGCAAGTTCCTTTTTAGGTACGCCTGACACCACTCTAGGAGGCTCTCGGTCTGCTTTTTCGCCCATGATCCTATGGGATTATTTTTCCAGAATGAGTTATGAAGACAATATGAATAAGGCCGTTGAAACAGAAAATGTTTCGGCCTATCTGGAGGCAGAATTGTTCAAATTTGAATCTGAATTAAAAGCTAAATTTGGTAACGAAGTGGATCTATGGATTGCCCGGTCCAGCTTAAGTCTGACTGTTCGTTTTCGTTTGGTCAATGAAACTTTAAATTACAAATGGTCCTTAGATACGGATAGACTTTGGGTTCCTGTTTCCGAGAAAGAACGGCAGTTGCGTTCCTATTCCCATATTTTCGTTATGCACTCAGTTGGCAAAGCACGGATTGATGCCTTTATGGCTGATTTAAGAGAAAACTGCAAAACAGATTGGCATATTGCCTTTCCGAAGATAGATTTTAGTGCTGTACCACCAGCCCCAAACCCGGAACTGCAGAAGCCGTAAAATCACCAAGTTTAGGTAGAGATATGTATTTCAGGATTTTCTAAATGTTCTTTCAATTATCCTCCAATGAAAAATATTATACCCCAAAGAAAAAATTCAGCTCCTACTTTTTGTCATTTGAAAATGGTGCCCGTATAGAATTGATGCATTCACCCGATATAAGTGAATGCATAGCCAAATCAGAAATAAAACTAGGCTTAACCCATTTTGCAATCTCAGTAGGGAAGAAAGAGAGGGTAGATTTGCTTACCGAAAGAATATGCAAAAACGGCCATCATATTATTGGTGAACCAAGGACTAATGGAGATGGATACTATGAAAGCGTCATTTCCGACCCCGAAGGAAATTCAATTGAAATTACAGTTTAAAAATACCCTAAAACGCATATGGGTACTTCACTTTTAGATAGACTAAAAATAACGTATTGATGAAAAAAATTGAAGTAGTAGCAGGCATAATTTTTCATGAAGACCAAATCCTATGTGTTCAAAGACCAGTAAACAAACACCAATATATTTCGAAGAAGTTTGAATTTCCTGGCGGAAAAGTAGAACCTGAAGAAACGAAAATAGAGGCTTTGCAACGTGAGTTATTGGAAGAACTGAACATTATTCCTGCCATTAAATCTCTATACCTTACTGTGGAGCATACCTATCCAGATTTTAAGGTGACAATGCATGGTTTCCTATGTGAGGTGGATTCAAAAGCACTTTCCCTCCGTGAGCATATAAGCCAGGAATGGCTAAAACCTGAAGAACTCAATCAGTTGGATTGGGCGGCAGCGGATATACCCATCGTGCAAAAATTACAAAGTAATCATTGAAACATATTTTACCTTAACCAAAAAATGAATCCAATTTCAAACTTTATTGCGCAAATTGACCAGAAGCAATTGTGGGAGAAAAACCTGGAATTGAACAGAAAGGAATATTTAAAGGTTAAGGGTAGCATAGACACAAACCTCTATTTTGTGGTCAGCGGGAGCTTGAGAATCTATGTGCTAGAAAAGTTTGAAGAGAACATAATAAGGTTTGGATACCAAAACAACTTCATTGCTGCATTGGATTCTTTTATTAGTGAAAAGCCTTCTGATTTATACATCCAAGCAATCAAAAAAACGCATTTAAAGGTAATCAAAAAGGCAAGCTTCATGGCATTTATTGACAGCTCAACTGAAAACACCAAAATCTGGCAACAGATGCTCGGAGAGTTAATTTACCAACAGATGGAAAGAGAACGAGATATTTTAACAAGCTCACCACTAGAAAGGTACAAAAGAGTATTGGCCAGAAGTCCTCAATTGTTTCAGGAAATCCCTAACAAACACATCGCTTCTTACTTAAGAATGACACCGGAAACATTGTCTAGGCTAAAAAAATCTTGATCTAAATCAATGTTTTACAATTGATTTACGTCGAATTTTGTTAAAAAAAACGATGAAAATAGCCTCAGAAAAATTAATACAAGATTTAGTGGAACGAACAGGTATTAACATCAATCAGGTAAAAAAATTCAATAGCTTATCTGAAGAAAAACTGAATCAAAAACCCGGATCGGAAAAATGGAGTATTTTGGAATGTATAGAACATCTGAACCTTTATGGAGATTTTTATATCCCGGAAATTAGCAGAAGCATAGCCAAATCAAAAACCGAATCAAATGCGACCTTCAAATCCGGTTTTCTTGGTAACTATTTTGCCAAAACCATGCTACCTAAGGAGAAATTGAACAAAATGAAAACCTTCAAGGACAAAAACCCTATAGGTAGCTCACTGGACAAAACAACTCTCCAGCGGTTTCTAACTCAACAAGTACAGCTATTAGATCTTCTCGAAAAGGCAAAAATGGTAGACCTTAACAAAACCAAAACGGCCATCAGTATCTCAAAATGGCTTAAATTGAAACTCGGCGATACTTTTAGGGTTGTCATTTACCACAATGACCGTCATATGGTACAAGCCAACAAAATTCTACAATAACTAATAGATAGATACTTTCTAGAAATTATTTATTCAGAAACTTCAATGCCATTGTGAACAACATTGTGTCCCCAATCTGCTATGGATTGAACCACCGGAATCAATGTTTTTCCAAAATCGGTCAGGGAATAAACTACTTTAAGAGGGGGTTTACTGGTATATACCTTTCTTTTGATAATACCATCTTCTTCTAAGGTTTTCAACTGCAAGCTTAAAGTACGCTCTGTAACTGTGGGCATTTCTTTCCTCAGTTCATTGTACCTCATGGCTTCATTTCTTAGGTGAAACAGAATTACTGTTTTCCACTTACCACCAATTAGTCCCATAGTTAGACTGGCACAACAAGGGTATTCTTTGCCTTTAAATTTATACATTCATTCAAAAATTTTATACTATCCAATTTGACCGTTATTGCAAAGTTATTACACTATCCTTACTTTTGCAACTATAAAACTTATAGTATAAAATTATGGACATTAAAAATGTATTAAACTGGCGTTATTCAGCTAAAGAATTTGATCCAAACAAGAAAATTTCAAAAGGAGATTTTGAACAGGTCAAGGCACTTTTAAGAATGAGTCCTTCTAGTACGAATTTACAACCCTGGCATTTTATTATTGCATCAACTGAAGAAGGCAAAAAACGAATTGCCAAAGGAACACAAGGGTTTTATTCCTTCAATGAAGCCAAGGTATTAAATGCTTCCCATGTCATTTTATTTTGTTCAAGAATCACTGCAGATGAAGACTATATGCAACATGTATTGGCCGTGGAAGACCTGGATGGCAGGTTCCCAAATGAACAGGTAAAACAAGGCATGCATGGCGGTAGAAACGCCTTTGCAAACATCCACAAATACGATCTGAAAGACTTACCACATTGGTTAGAAAAACAAGTTTATTTAAACATAGGCAATTTCTTACTCGGAGTGGCTGCACTTAACATTGATGCAGTACCTATGGAAGGAATTGACGTTAAAGTATTGGATGAGGAGTTTGGTTTGCGTGAAAAAGGATTTACTGCAGTAACTGCCGTTTCCATAGGTTATCGGACAGAGACTGATTTTAACACTACAGACAAAACGCCAAAATCAAGACTACCAGAGCAGGAGATTTTTACACTTGTTTAAACAGTAATGATTCTAACGGGATTACCCTAATTATCATTTGGTTACCCAATTCAGAATTACATTGGGTATGAAAGTAATTACCTACCGATGTGCTAATAAAAATGACCCTGATTGGGTCATTTTTATTTTTACGTCAAAATAAAATCATTTTATAAAACACTCAAAAGGCATACCCTTATTAATAAAAGATTATCATACCGATTTTTCACATTTGGAATAAACAATGCATTATCCCGGATTATGTAATAGGATTCGTAATGAGTTGCAATCGCAAGAAAATCAGACTGAATGGAGATTTTAGCATAGCACCGCTATGGTGAAATTGAAAACAGCAACGATTGGGTATTTTAAAGCGATTTCAGCACGTAATAGAATGTCTACTGCATATTTCGGGATTACCTACTACTTGTTGTAAATATAACTTTTATTAGGACTAAAATCCCATTAAATTAGGGACATACAAATTAGCCAGCTACCTATAAGCCAATACTTAACGATAAAATGGAAGTTGCAGACCAAGCCCACAATCTTTACCGTAGTAAGGCAACCATTGCAATGAACTCAGTTAATAAAACCATGCGATTCCTTGTAGCATTCCTCCTCATTATTTTTCAAGTTCATTTAAATTATGGACAAACTTCCTTGGCTAAAATAGACCTAGAAAAAGGCCCCTACAGCGTTGGATTTCAGCATTACACCAGCGCAGACAGTTCCAGAACCTACAGTAGAATTTACGATTATAGCAATGAAAAAATCGCAAGGCCCATTCCTATAAGCATATGGTATCCTTCTACCCAAAATGTTGACAGCATAACATCGCTACGGGTTCTTGATTACCTTCAGATTTTAAAAGAGGAAGAGGAATGGGAAAACCTTCCCAATGAACAAATATTGAATTGGTTTTATTATGCCAACAGTCCCGCCAACCAAGCCCATCTTAAGGAGAAAACCAATGCCTATACTGATCTGGAAAAGGCCGAGGGAAAATATCCATTGGTTGTGTATGCACCAAGTTTTCAAGCTTCCTCCATTGAAAATTTCGCCCTGTGCGAATACCTGGCAAGCGAGGGTTTTATAGTAATTGCAAGTCCTAGCAGGGGAACCGAGACACGCTGGTTTGGAAATAAACCAGAGAAGGAAATAGAAACCCAAGCCAGAGATGTTGAATTCCTAATAAAAAAGGCAATGCAACTCCCAAATGCTGATCCCAATAAAATCGCTGTCATGGGCTTTAGTTTTGGCGGCTTATCCAATGTTACTGCCCAGATGCGCAATGAAAACATCAAGGCCATGGTCAGTCTGGATGGTACCGAAAGGTACCAGTATGCTTTATTGAAAAAATCACCCTTCTTTGATTTGAACAAATTGGATGTGCCCTACTTACATATGGCCCAAAAGGACATTCCTGAAATGGTGCTCAAGGAAGACAAGATTGACTCGACTCTTAATACTAGGTTTGATTTATATGACAGCCTATTCCTCAACCGAACTTATCGACTAAAATTTCTTGATTTAACCCACGCGTATTTCAGCACCCTTGGGGTTCTTTTTAAAGCCCGAGACACTAGACAAGACAAAAGTGATCTTGAAATAATGAATGCTTATAAATGGGTATCAATACTTAGTTTGAGCTTTTTGAAAGCCTATTTATTGGATGATAATATTGAAAAAATAACCTTCAAAAACAATTTAGAACAGATTTCAACAAATAATGAAATAATAAGCTACCAAAAGAAGGGGCAAAAAGGCACTGCCTTTACTTTTAATGATTTCAATGATTTGGCTGCTGCAAAGGATTACAATGAACTATGGGAACTATATGAGCAAAGTAAAATTAAACACCCCAACCTTAACCTTCCGGAAGGAAGCTTAAATACCCTAGGACTTCAATTGATTTTTAATTCCAAAACCTCAAATCAAGGGGTGAATGTATTTAAATTGGCAATCAGATTATACCCCAAATCAGCCAATTTATATGATAGTTTGGCTGAGGGCTTTCTTTATTTAGGCAACCATAAAAAAGCCATCGTAAATTTTAAAAAATCACTTGATTTAAACCCTCATAATCAGAATGCCATTGACAGACTCAAGTCCCTTACAGCTACCCCTTAAATATTCACAAAAGCCTTAATCCTACTTTCCATGAACATTACACGTACTTATCATTCTTACATCATCAGTCTTACTTTGGCCTTTAGTGTGTGTTTTTCTTGTACTTCCAATAAAAAGGAAATAAAAGAGGAAAGGTCTCCGAATATCATATTTATTTTAAGTGATGACTTGAGTTGGGGAGACTTAGGCTGCTATGGGCAGGAAAAAATCAAAACCCCAAACATTGACAGAATAGCCTATGAAGGAATCAAGTTTACCAATGCCTATGCAGGTAGTTCTGTTTGTGCTCCTTCCAGATCTTCTCTGATGCAGGGATTGCATCAGGGACATGCCAGAGTAAGGGGGAATTCTTACCAATCGTACCGTGAATCTTTACAAGAAGGAGATTATACAGTTGCCATGTTGCTCAAAGAAGCAGGGTACAAAACCGGTTTATTCGGCAAATGGGGTTTGGCCTTGAATAACCAACCCGGAATCCCGAACAAGATGGGATTCGATGAATTCTATGGATACCTCAATCAGCGTCAAGCCCATACCTATTATCCTGAATTCTTATATCACAATGAGGAAAAAGTATTTTTCTCGGGAAATCAAAACCATTTTGAATATGAAAATTATTCCAAGGCCAGTGCATATGATGAGGAAGGAAAAGTTATTCCAAATGGTATTGAAGACCCCTCAGCTGCTGTTTATTCTTTTGACATCATCAATGAAAAAGCCTTAGATTTTGTAAAACAGAACAAAGACCAGCCTTTCTTCTTGTACCTTGCGAATACCGTTCCGCATGGCCCACTTATCGTACCAGAACTTGGCCAATACAAAGACAAAGAATGGCCAATCCAACACAAAGAATGGGCGGCTATGGTTTCCAGAATGGATGGAGAAGTGGGCAAATTAATGAACTTACTGGATTCCTTGGACTTGGATGATGACACCATTATCTTCTTTGCCTCTGACAATGGGAATTCAAGTCAGGGCTATGAAAAAAGATACCTCGATGTTCAGGAGGGGCCTACATTGAGTGCGTTTTTCAAACACCGGTCTCCTACCAGAGGTCAGAAAGGAAACGAATACAATGGGGGATTTCATATTCCAGCTATTGCTCGTTGGCCTGCACACATTGCAGCAGGCACAGAAAGTGATCATATCTGGGCTTTTTGGGATTTCCTTCCCACAGCAGCTGATTTGGCTGGAGTAAGTCCCCCTTCGGGCTTGGATGGAATCAGTATATTGCCAACCCTCATCGGCAAAGGAGTACAGAAGCAACATGAATACCTCTACTGGGAACACAATCAAAATCAAGCCATAAGATGGGGAGACTATTTTGGCCACAAGGCAAGTGGTGCGGATTTGGAATTGTACAATTTAAAAACTGATCCGCAACAGCAAAATGACATCAGTGATGACAATACGGAGATGGTGGAAAAAATCAATAATATGATGGCTGATTCCCATCGTTCCAGCGATGTATGGCCAAGCCCAGGTGAAAGTAAGGAAGCTTTTCAGAAAAGGATGGAAGAGCAAAACATTCCTAAAAAACCCAATAATATTGGCCATTTTTAGGGAGGAAATAAAATGGAAATACAAAAGGGAAATGGCTTTAAATCTTAAAATTCGAAAACAACCAACCGAAACATTTGTAATTTTTTAATTATTTAAAAAAAACCATTTTCAGTTTAATTATCTTATCCTTAATCCATAAAGACTGCCTGAGTATACGGGTTTTATCTATTTTTCCTTTAACTATTAAAAAGTTTGAATAAAATCGAGGGATTTTTTCCTTTAGCCCGTCTAACTTATTAAATGATTCTATTCAATAGCAATTTTTAATTTTAGGAATAATGAAAGTCCCAAGTTTATTAACACTCGTTTTTGTAGTATCAAGCCTTTTGTTTTCTTCATGCGCCAGTGATGAAGAAACTTGTACTGAAACTACATGGTATCAGGATTCAGATGGTGACGGTTTGGGAAATCCAAGTGTAAGTACCACATCTTGTACCCAACCCAGTGGATATGTGGCAGACAGCAATGATGATGATGACTCCATTGCAACCTCCACGGGTAGTACACCTGTAGCAGCTTTCGATGAATTCAATGAAGATGCGGTGACTGTTTCTTTTGATGACGATGAGATAACCATTGAATCCAACGGATTGCCAAATCATACCTCACCCTACTGGAGCGAAAGCAACAGCTTGTATATAGCACCAAGTGTGGCCAATGAAAGTCAAATGTCTCCAGGTACTATATCAAGCACGAGTTACACACTTACTGTGCAAGCTACTCCGGAGAAGGCTTCTTCAAGTTCAGCTACAGGATTGGGGGCTATAGGCATCGCTGTGACCGGAGCTCCAATTTTTAATGATGAAGAAGGTCCAAATATCGCTTTATCTGCCAATGTAGCCTCTGGTTTCGACTATGCAGGTGCGCATATGGGACCTACCGGTTACCATTACCATTTGGAGGCTTCAAATGTGACGGAAAACACCACTTTGTCCTATGACGATGAAAAACTAGTAGGAATACTACAGGATGGTTTTTTACTCTACGGAAGAAAATGTGATGCTACAAGTGATCACCCTTCAGATTTAGACGCTTCAGGTGGACATATTGCTGCTACCCAACATAGTGATGGAGAAGAATTTTATCATTATCACATCATCAACGAGACCTATATAGGTTCATACATTCTGTTATTTGGTGTAGACCTTCAAGGCACTCCTAACACCATTATGTAAACTTGTTCTTTTTTGATTTATTGATTTTAATTTATCCAGTATTTCACTTTATGGAAGGGAACCAAGAAAATAACGAATAATCCATGAGAAACTTAATGTGTATCCTTCTAATTCAATTGATCGTCAGCTGTGGACAAGCCTCAAAAAAGGATGATAAAAGCCTTAAACAGGAAACATTCACCCGCTTGGAGGTTCCCTCAAGTACGATCGATAAATCAAGGCTTGTTTATGACAACAAGATTTCGATTTGGACCTTAGATGGGGAAAAATTTTCAGGTTATGCTTTAACTTATTTTCCTGACGGCACTATAAAACAAAAGATGGGTATCCTGGAAGGTCGAAAGCAAAATGAAACCAAGGATTGGTATGCCAATGGACAAATCAAACACATAGCCCATTATCACAAGGGGAAATTACATGGTGAGAAAAAAACCTGGTCTGCCGATTCAAGGCACCTTTTAATCTCCCACCTAAATTATAATTCAGGAAAGTTACATGGGGTGCAAAAAAAATGGTACTCCACAGGTGAGCTATTTAAGGTACTCAATATGAATATGGGCAAAGAGGAAGGCATCCAAAAAGCTTTTAGGGAAAATGGAGACCTCTTCGCCAATTATGAAGCAAAGGATGGGAGAAATTACGGGCTAAAAAGAGCTTTTCTTTGTGTAGGGCTGGAAGATGAAGTAGTACAGTATGAAAATTAAAAGATTTTTGGTTTAATCCGTCTTCATCCCTAATTTTTGGCTGGTCAAAATTTTAGAAAGAAACGTTTCTTAAAATTCTAAATCTCCCATTTCGCTTAGAAGGATTTGCTGATAATTGGTTTTTAAATAAATTTTGGGATTGTTAATATTTTTGGATTGTTATCCCGTTTTAATTAGATATTCTTGCCATTCCCTAAAGAAACAGAGAAGCCTGACAGGCTGAAACTATAAAAGCCACGGGTGAAGCCCGTGGTAAAGGAAATCTGCACGAACTTGATTTTGGCGGTATTGTTGCACATTTTCTGCAACAATGCTGACAAAATCATACTAACCGAAACGCTTTAAAGGACTAAATAATAAAATTACACAGCTTTGTGACTTTGGCTTAACGGGATTCAGTTCCTAAGCCTACCCAAGCCATTGATTCCAATCCCATATTGAAGAAGAGCCTTTTAATGAAAGTTGAAAACTTTCTTTATGGTAGGTCTAAGTTACGCAACGATAAACTTTGACCAGGTGCAAATCAGATGTAGGTCAACACTAAACTTACAAATCCCCTGAGGAGCCTATGCTTTGGCTTTGATTTTCTAGAAACTGCAACAGCTGACGCTTCACAAAACTGTTATCATGGGGTACCATCTGCTTTAGTGCCTGATTAAACTCAAGATTTTTTACTTTATGATGTGAAAAAAGCTTCAATAACTTTCCCAATTGTGACCCGTTCAATTCTTCAAGGATGGAAATTGAAGCATGCAAAACGGAACCATGTAAATGAGGCGCATCAACCAATTTATCAAAAATCATGTTTTCAATACTATAGTCCACCTTGCCTATAAGCCTGAAAAGATGAAGCTGCAAATGCTCTGATTCCAGTTGCTTTGAAGAAAGTGATTTCAAAAGCAGGTAGGATTGAAAATGCTCCCCCTCAAGAAGTATCCTCACTAGGGATTCAACCACAGAATCATCCAAATCAGAAAGCTGAGCGATCCTTTCCAAAGCCCAGGTTTGGTCACTTTGATCTTTGCTCTGCAGGATTTTATTAAACAATGAGGAATTGAGCTGCTGCTCTGTCAGGCGAATCACTTCTTGTTGAATGGGACCATGGATCAGATTCCACAGTTTATGGGTAGTATAAGCAGCTCCGGGTACAATATATTCCAACACGTCTTTCATTGTGGCGCCCGAAACACCATCCATGGATTGGCTGACTGTATCCGGCCTTTTGACCAACTCCTCAAAAGTATAATTGCCCAAAGGTAGGAATGGATCAGCCAACAACTGATCCAGTTCCTCGTACTCTTCTTGAGAAAAGGGTTCATGGTCAAATTTACTAAGGAACTCTCCATCCACCAGTTCAAAGCCCAGGTACCTACCGGTAATGTTCCAGTAGATCAGGATATTCAGGGGTCGGCACTCATTTTCAAAGCATACCCCTTCCTGAAATGCTATATAATAATGCACAGGAGTACCAGTAGATGTTTTCACCTGGTAAATATCCTGACTTGATAAAGAATCATAAATAGAGGATACAATCACCTCAGAGGAATCAGTTAGCGGTATGGTGGATTGTTGAAAATATCGAATGTCCTCTCCATTTTCGAAAGAAAATGGGAGCAATAATGCACCAACCAATAAGCCTTTGATCCAATTGATCATCTATTTATTTTTTGAACCAGAAATATGCAATAGACCTTCTATTGCGTAATGAAATCATTTCCCTAAAAAAAATCAGACAGGTAGAGAAATATCAAGAAACCCTATTTTTCAATTCCTTCTAAATCTTATAATTACAGGAATAGTTTACCTCTTTTATTTATTGAAGACTTTCGCTAATGGTTATCCAAATTTCTACCTATTCATTTTTGGCCCTGAGGATGGACAAATCAGGGCAGGCCTTGATCCAAAAACGAATCTAAAAGATCAAGGCTGTATGTAAATCTTAACGCAAAATGAATCACTCCCTGGCTAAACAAAAAAAACTCGGCCGAGAAGGCCTCAAACAGTTTTTTGTTTTTAACGCCATTGAGTAATCCATTTTACTAATTTCCATAAGGCCGAAATAAATTAGAAATTCGTAACAGTACCAAAATTAACGGTCTCACCATACTTTTTTCTTAGATCTTAAAGTCCGGGTTGAATGAACAACTTATGCATTGGGTACTATTCCTCCATGTTCCTTTAGCATATTTTTCAATTCTGGAAGAGGAACATTTGCTGGTGTTACCTTATGTTTGATGGCCAATACTGCTGCGGCCGCTGCGGCCTGCGCCATTCCCATACACGATGCCTGAACTCGAAGTGCAGAATTGGCAAGCCTGTCACTACTCAGGCAACGACCAGCAACTAAGAAGTTCTGGCTGTTTTTGGGTATCAATGCCCTGAGCGGTATGGTGGCAACGACGTCCTCCTTTAAAAATTCCTGATAAATGGATTTTCCGTCTCTATGCAAATCAATAGGGTAAAATGAATAGGACAAGGAGTCTTCAAAGACTTTCCCTGAAACATAGTCATTATGAGTGATTTTATAGAGTCCGTCAATTCGGTAGGTTTCCCGAATGGCCGTCTCAGGTCGTGCATCCAATAATTTTATCTTTTCACAACCTGGGAATGTTCTTAATTTCCTAATCAATTGCAACAATGAAGCCCTTCCCTCCAGGTTGGCCTTTGTATGTAGCTCCGAAGTAGAGGAGTCAGCACCATGTACGTAGACATAATTATAAGGAGAAGTTGGAGGGAAATTATTAACCGATGACTCCACTTTCACATCACTATTGATAAGCATGTTTTGCTTGAGCCTGGAATGGTATTCTTTAGGAATCTTCGACAGGTCCAGCTTTTCCAAATCATAGCCACCTATTCTGAATACAAATGATCCAGGTTGGGTATCTTCTTCTCTCAAAAGCTTAAAACCTGCTATAGAGGCTGCGGTAGCATTACCGGTACAATCTATAATCTGATCACATATAATCTCATTGCTAAGCCCTTTACCCACTGTTTTCACAAACCATTTTCCATCTTTAAATTCGATACTTGTAGGCGTTTCGTAATAGTGAATATCAACTCCTGCTTCCACACACTTCTCCTCCGCAATCATGGCATAGAGTGATGGATTGACAGTTACCTGATGCCTCCAATGACGAATGGTTGTATTATTGGGTATAATGGAGAAGTTGGGTAGGATATCATCGTTTAGATTTACGGCTTCCATCACTAGTTCCCATCCTATGCCTCCGATGACCTGTTTTCCCCAGGCATGGAAAATCCCGGGAAAGGAAACCCCTCCGGTAGTGGTTGTTCCTCCAAGTTGACTACCACTTTCGACCAGGGTTGTTTTAGCTCCCGCTCTTCCTGCCTGAATGGCTGCTACCACTCCAGCAGTACCACCACCAACGATCAAAATATCGGTTTCAATAGTTTTCTCCGTGATTTTATACGGTTTTTTTACTACCTCTGCTTTTGAAAGTGGTGAGGAGGCTAATCCAAGGGAAATGGCTCCCATGGTGGCCATCATCTTTCTACGCTTCATATGTTTAGTTTTTAACCCTTTTTACATGCTCAAGGCATGCCGGTAAATAAATGTACAAGGTAATTTTTTTAAAGGACATTCCTTAAGGGTAAAGAAAAAAACACAAACAATACATAAATTTCGGCAGACGAGAATCCGATGCCTATGCTTGTTGAAGGCAGAGGTATCAATGAAAACAAGTACGTTAATACAAAATGTGGTTTCGACAGGCTCAACCACCGGAATCGTACCGGCGCCTGAGCTTGTCGAAGGCAAGGGTTTCAGAAACTCAACCGGCGCCTGAGCTTGTCGAAGGCAGAGGTCTCGGATAACGGGAACATTACTACGACACGTGGTTTCGACAGGCTCAACCACCGTGGGCGTACCGGTGACTGAACTTGTCGTAGGCATAGTTTTCGGAAACCCAGCCGGCGCCTGAGCTTGTCGAAGGCTAAGGGTTCGGAAATCGTGAACATAACTACACTACGTGGTTTCGACAGGCTCAACCACCGGGGACGTACTGGCGCCTGAGCTTGTCGAAGCCAGCTTGTCGAAGCCAGACTTCCGAAGCCAAAGGATTTTACTTATATTGGTTATTTTACAGTGGATTACAAAAATCAAGTACAAATAACTAACATAAAATTGTTCAAAGAACTATTCCTACGGTACAGCAATCCTTTTAATTAAAAATAAAACCATCCTATAATGAAAACAATGACTTGTAAACAACTGGGGGGAGCCTGTGAGCTGGCATTTCATGCCAACACCTTTGAGGAAATGGCTGCACTCAGCAAAAACCATGGCATGGAAATGTTCCAAAAAAAGGATCCCGCCCATTTGAATGCCATGGGAGAAATGCAGCAACTGATGCAATCTCCTGAGAAAATGAAAAAATGGTTTGATGACAAAAGAAGGGAATTTGATGCATTGCCAGACAATCAATAGTAAGTCTCAAACAAAAAAACATGTATAAACAAAGAAAAACCCCAGGCGTTTATGTCACGGAAATAGATTCCTATGGGAATTCAATAGTACCAGTAGCCACCGCCATTCCGGCTTTTATAGGCTATACGCAAAACACAAGTTACAATGGCGAGGATTTATGCAATAAGCCGCGGAGGGTAACCTCACCGTCTGAATTTTATACGATTTACGGTAAAGAACCACCTTTGATTCAATTATACCTTGAAAAGACCGAGTCAAGTGAAGCCGACTTCATTGGTGAAAACGGGGAAAACTACCTGCTCAAAGCCAATGGGCCGCATTACCGGATGTACAAGGCAGTAAAATTTTTCTATCAAAATGGTGGAAATCAATGTTATATCGTAAGTGTGGGTAATTACACTCTTGCCCCAAATTTAGCAGACCTAATAGCAGGAATTGATCTATTCGAAAAAGTACCGGAACCTACCCTGCTCCTTGTTCCGGATGCTGTGGAATTATTTGATGAAAGCCAAATCCCTTTGAAGGACAAATTCAAAGCCGCTTATACCTTACAATCCCATATGGTCAACCATTGTGGAAGTATGGGCAATCGAATGGCTATATTAGACATTCCTTGGGCTTATTGGCAAACTGAAAAAAATCCTTCAGAGAGCATTGATGCCTTTCGAGAAAACCTGAACCCTATCCGGCCAAACTACAAGGCTTATGCAGCTGCTTATTATCCCTGGCTTCATACATTGCTGTACTCAAAAGAGGATTTTTCTTATAATAACCTAACGGCCAATGCCCTGAAAACCCTGGACTACTTGCTCCAATTAGAAGCCAAAAAAATACCTGAAGTTAATAGAGGTTCATTCTTATTGATGATCTCCCAACTTACAGGCCAAGCGGCTGGGAAAGGTGTTGATGATCCACCTATCACAAACAGCAAACTAAGTAAAGAAGATCAACTAAAAATCGAAGAGAAAAATAGGCCGAAGGCGGACCACAACCTCCAATTGATAAGCAAAACCTATCAATTGCTAAGGGAGGCCATTTTAAAAAAATTAAATTTGACCCCGGCTTCCGGTGCTATCGCAGGAATTTATACCACCGTAGACAATGCAGAAGGGGTTTGGAAAGCCCCTGCAAATATTAACATTATTGGTGCAGTTGCTCCGGCGATAGCTATAAGCCATGATACTCAGGAAGACCTAATTGCCCCTCTATCAGGGAAAGCCATCAATCCCATTCGATTATTTCCGGGCAATGGCCTGCTAGTCTGGGGCGCAAGGACACTGGATGGCAACTCCGGGGATTGGAGGTATATCCACGTAAAGCGTACCGCTATCTATCTGGAACAATCGATTAAATACGCCATTCAGGCCTATAAATTTCAACCCAATAATGCCAATACCTGGTTTGCAATAAAAAGCGTGATTGACTCCTTTTTAACCAATGTATGGAAACTAGGAGGTCTTATGGGTGCTAGTTCTGCAGATGCTTATGCTGTAGCGGTAGGTTTGGGAAGCACCATGACGGCAGAAGACATTTTAAACAGTATCTTACGTGTATCCGTAAAAGTAGCCCTCACTCACCCCGCAGAGTTTATCGAAATCAGCTTTGAGGAGAAGATGATAGAGGGATAGTGGTTCGGAAAAAAAATTGTATTATGAATTGAGATAGATGAAAATAGATGTAGCCTTGATGTTATTCTCTCCTTTGAAAAGTCATTTTTGGGTAAAGAGTGCCATTGAAAACTATTGAAACCAGATAACTTTTATTATTTTTATACTTATGACGATTGAAGAAAGAAAAATAGCACTTATCAACTGGATTACAAACTTGGAGGATGAGCAGAAAATCAATCAAATTGAAGCTTTTCGCCAAGCTTCAACAGAAGATTTACCAGGAAAGATCGTTGAATTACTTAAGATTTCGGATGCTGAGAAAATAGAAAATTGCATTGAGCACAGCAGTTTAAGAGATCTTCTAAAAAACCAATGAAGAAATTAATCTGGACCCCAACTGCAATTAGATCACTTCAAGTGATCTTAGATTTTTTAGGAGAAGTCTGGAATCAAAAAGTAATTGATACTTTCCTTACCCAACTTGATTATAGAATTGAGCAAATAAAGATCGACCCCGAACTTGCTCCCATCTTTGAAAATAGTGATATACGGCAATTGATAATTCATAATACGGTTTCACTATTTTACAAGCACAGCCCTGAGCATATAAAAATCCTTCTGATTTGGGACAATAGACAAAACCCTAATGAATTGTTTAGAAAGCTAACAGATGCAAACAGCCGTTAAACTAAAGACATGAATATACCGGAGCCTGAGCTTGTCGAAGGCAAAGGGTTCGGAAAACGGGAACATAACTACAATACGTGGTTTCGACAGGCTCAACCACCGGAATCGTACCGGCGCCTGAGCTTGTCGTAGGCTAGGGTTTCGGAAACCCAACCGGAGCCTGAGCTTGTCGAAGGCAAAGGGTTCGGAAAACGGGAACATAACTACAATACGTGGTTTCGACAGGCTCAACCACCGGAATCGTACCGGCGCCTGAGCTTGTCGTAGGCTAGGGTTTCGGAA
>NZ_JBSXOH010000028.1:0-63189 GCF_056859355.1 Cyclobacterium sp. L-R | reverse complement strand
ACGTGCTGAAATCGCTTCAAAATCAGCCACTTCGTTGCTGTTTTCAATTTCACCATAGCGGTGCTATGCTAAAATCTCCAAACAGCCTGATTTTCTTGCGATTGCAACACTCATCACGAATCCTATTACATAATCCGGGTTTAACCTTTAATCAATGAATTTTTCTTACGGTTCTTAGTCCCCTTCTTTTTTGCACATATCGAATTACCGGATAGATACCAACTGAAGCTAAAATTATCAAGGTTCCAACATAAAACTCAGTTGTCATTTTTTCTTTCTCCCCAAAGATCATAAATGCCAATAGAATACCGTAAACCGGCTCCATATTAACTGTCAGATTAACTGCAAAAGCGGATATACGTTTCATTAGATTCACCGATAGGGTAAAAGCCACCACAGTACATACCTGCGAAAGCACCAACAGCCAAAACCAATCCATACCCTGCGGCATCCATGAAAAGCCATCAACAGTAAACCAATATGCATAAAAAGGCATGAAAGCTGATGTCAGCAAAAAGGCCCCTATCATCTCATAAAAAGTGATCACAAAAGGACTGTGGCTTTTGGTAAGCCTTCCATTGATCACGGTAAAGCAGGCACTCAATAAAGCAGACAGAACGGCTAATAAAAGGCCCAAGGCATATCCGGACTCAAACTTAAAAATCACTACCAAGCCAAGAACAACTATCAATCCCAACATTACCTCATACCATTTGACAGGTTGCCTATTAACCAAAGGCTCTATCAATGCAGTCCAAAGCGAGCAAGTCGCCAATCCCGCCAGACAAACAGATGCTGTGGAAACTTGAGCTGCCCAGAAAAACAAAATCCAATGTGCCCCGATCAAGCCTCCAGTTAAAAGAAAATTGGTTAAGGCCGAACCACTTACCTTCAATGGCCGCCTCCTAAACTTGAGAAATAAGAGGAGCCCTATACTCGCAAGTAGGGTGCGGTAAAAAACAATTTCAACAGCAGGAAGACTTATCAACAGGCCTAGTATTGCCGTAAATCCCCAGATTAAAACGACAAAATGGAGCCACAAATAATCCTTAACCATAGGCGAATATTTACCTGGGAACGGTTTTGTAAAGTACCAATCCCGTCAATCCAAAAACAATATTAGGTATCCATACTGCCAAAATTGGATAGGAAGTACCCGCTTCAGCAAATGTTCTGGAAAGTAAAAAAAGTATGATGTACACAAAGGCCAGCATAAAGCCCAGTGCTATTTTAAACCCGGATCCTCCTCTGGTTTTTCTTGCAGAGACGATCACCCCAATGAAAGTAAGTAGGATCGCAGCAAAGGGGGACATAAAGCGAACATATTTTTCTATTTTATAATAGCTGATATTGTCTGCTCCCCGCTCCTCTAGCACTACAATTTGCTTGGAAAGTTCAGGTAATGTCAAGGTCTCATGATGGTTCAAGGGCAAATCAAAATCATTGGGAGAAATAGACAAGGTTGTATCCATAGCATCCCCTGTGGTCCAAGTCTCACCCATTTCATTCAATTCTCTTAGCCTCCAATTTCGAGCATTCCAAACATTTTTGGTCGTATCCCAAACAATTCTATCCGCTGAGAATTTTGAAATGAGTTTACCGTCTTTTATATGTTCCAAAGTAAAATTATGCCCGGAATTGACCGAGGTAAAATACTTAAACAAATAAGCATACAGATCTTCTGCTACCTTAATATGAATGTTCTTTTGGTTCAAGTCCATCTGCTGCTTGTCCAAATATTCAACCCTAAATTCTGAAACTCCAGCAGTAGCAACTGGCAATACCCAGCCATTCAGCAAAAAACTAATCACAGCAATCAGTACTGCAGACATTATAAAAGGAACTAGCATTCTCAAAAAACTCACCCCACTACTTAGGATTGCAATGATTTCTGTTCTCCCCGCCATCTTCGAGGTGATAAAAATCACGGAAATGAAGACCGTTATTGGCGTAAGTAAATTATTTAAATAGAGGCCATAATTAAGCATGTATTGAAGAATCTCATCGGCAGGAACTTCATTTCGGATATAGGTATCATTCTTCTCAGTGAAATCCAACACCAACACAACCAAAATCAACATCAAGACCACAAATAAATAGGTCTTGAGGAAATCTTTAATGATTAATTTATCCAATAGTTTCATACCAACTGGTCTTTCTCTTATGTATTCAATGAAACGGCTGTTCTTAAAAAATTCTTATAACCTTCTACTCACTTTTTCTACCATAGTATTTTTCCAGCTACTAAAATCTCCTGCTAGGATATGCTCCCTAGCCTGTGTCACCAACCAAAGATAGAAGGATAAATTATGAATACTTGCTATTTGGGCAGCAAGCATTTCTTTGCTAATGGTCAAATGTCTAAGGTAGGCCTTGGTATAGAAATTACTGACATGGGAATGGAAGCCACTGTCTAGAGGGGAGAAATCCATTTTCCATCTTTCATTTCGGATATTAATAATCCCTTCTGAAGTAAAGAGCATGCCATTTCTGGCATTTCTAGTTGGCATTACACAGTCAAACATATCTATACCCAATGCTATCCCCTCAAGGATATTAGCAGGTGTACCCACTCCCATCAGGTACCTGGGCTTGTCCTCCGGTAGAATATCGGTGACCAGATCTGTCATTTCGTACATCATCTCAGCTGGCTCACCTACAGACAATCCCCCAATGGCATTTCCCTCTCTATCCTGGTCACTAACAAAGCGAGCCGCGTCTTGCCTTAAGTCTTTATAAGTACTGCCCTGAACGATAGGGAACAGAGATTGAGCATATCCATATTTTCCTGTTGTACTATCAAAATGATCAATACAGCGCTTTAACCAACGGTGTGTAAGGTGCATGGAGTTTTTGGCATAACTCCAATCACAGGGATAGGGGGTACATTCATCAAAAGCCATTATAATATCTGCACCAATTGTACGCTGAATATCCATCACTGATTCAGGAGTAAAGTGATGTTTTGAACCATCAATATGAGATTTAAAGACCACCCCTTCTTCTTTAATTTTCCTATTTCCTTCCAAGGAGAAAACCTGATACCCCCCACTGTCAGTAAGAACAGGGCTTGACCATCCAATGAATTTATGTAAACCACCAGCTTTTTCCAGCACTTCCAGACCAGGGCGAAGATAAAGGTGATAGGTATTCCCCAAAATTATCTGTGCCTTCACATCATAAGTTAACTCTCTTTGATGAACTGCCTTTACTGATCCAGCAGTCCCCACAGGCATAAAGATCGGTGTTTGAATCAGGCCGTGATCTGTCTGAATTTCACCAGCTCTGGCTTTCGAATTTTGATCCTTGCTTTCAAGTTTAAATTTCATTCCTCCCTTTCATTGAAAAATCCCCCATTTACTCATTATATTTGAATCCGAAATAGGCGATAGCGATTATAGTATGCATTGAAATTATTTCAGAATCAGCCAATTGTTGTGATTTCTGAGCTCAACATGGCTTTGTCATGTTCTGTTTTTCAATGCCCCTGTTCTTTTTTGTTTAAAACAAGGATCATACAGCTCATTGACTATGCCTATTGGAACACAAAAATAACCGCAATAAAACAAAAATCTGAGATTTTTGAATTAATCTTAAAGAACTGACAGCAGGCGCAAATATGGAAAACACATTATGGTGGATATTTTTTTTAGCTTTAGGCATACAGTTCACCTACTTAATGGTGGTTTTTGGCAGGTTTGTTTTCTTTCACAAAGCCCAAAGAGAAGCCCTTCAGGACACCAACCTAAGTGGGGTTTCTATTATCATAGCTGCCAAAAATGAAGCAAGAAACTTACAAGACCTTGTCCCTTTACTTATGGAACAGGACTATCCTGATTTTGAAGTACTGGTAGTAAATGACTGCTCTACAGATAACTCTGAAGACTTATTGAGGTCATTGGCAGAAACCTATACAAACTTGAGAATTGTAAATGTCAGGTACACACCTGATCATGTAACTGCAAAAAAATATGCCCTTACTTTAGGGATAAAGGTTTCAAAACACGAAACCATTTTGCTTACAGACGCAGATTGCCGACCAGTCTCTTCTCATTGGATCAAGAGGATGTCCGCACCAGTTCGAAATGAAGGCAAAACTTTTGCCCTCGGTCACGGATCTTATTTAGCACTTCCAGGTTTATTAAACAAAATAATTCAGTACGAAACCCTTTTTACCGCCATTTATTATTTCTCTTTTGGCTATTGGAAATCCCCCTTTATGGGAGTGGGAAGAAACCTTTGTTACCAAAAAAGCTTTTTTATGGAAAAGAAAGCTTTCAAATCGCTCTGGCACATTGAAGGAGGGGATGACGATCTATTTGTAAACCTTTATGCTACAGCCGACAATACCGCCATAGTAGCACATCCCGAGAGCATTACTGTTTCACAGCCAAAGACCAACTTCAAAGCTTATTTCACTCAAAAGAAAAGACATTTCCACGCTGGGAAATATTATCGCACCAAAGATAAACTAAAACTAGGCTTGTATTCGTTAAGTCATTTGGTATTCTGGCTCTCCGCGGTAGGAATTGTAATTCTTGAAAGCACCTGGGAACCAATTGCACTGGTATTGGGGTTAGTTTTGACAAGGGCCATACTACAATATTTAATCATACATAGGGCTAGAAAAAAATTAGAGGGGACTGGAAAGGTAATTTGGACCTTATTTTTTGATTTGATGTACATGATTTATTTTTGGACCTTAGGAACCAAAGGTTATTTGTCAAAAACAGTTAAATGGAAATAAACGAAAGAAGTTTTTCTGATAAAGCATTAGAGGATTTTGAATTGATCGACAAAGCGGTCAATGACAATGACCAGCAGGCCTATGCTTCGCTTATGAAGAGGTACAAAAAAGCCGTCTACTTTATGATTCTTAAAATGATCAGAGGTGCTGACGATGCAGAAGACCTTACTATGGAAGCCTTTGCCAAGGCCTTTAAAAACCTGCACAAATTTAAAAAAGACTATACTTTTAGCACCTGGCTTTTTAGAATTGCCACCAACAATACCATTGACTTTATTCGGAAAAAGAAGCTCAAAACCATGAGCCTCAATAACACCATGACAGATGATGGAGGGAATGCGGTAAATATAGATGTGGAAGATGACGACAATAATCCACAAGACGAATTTATCAAAACCCAAAGAAAAGAAATGGTGAGAATATTCGTAGACAAGTTGCCAGCAAAATACCGAAAGCTAGTCAAGCTACGGTACTTTGATGAATTGTCCTATGATGAAATTGCCGCCGAACTGGACAAACCTTTGGGAACTGTAAAAGCACAACTTCACCGTTCAAGGGAACTACTTTACGAAATTGCCCAGGGCAAAAACAAACATATATAATTAATGACTCCAGACCACAAGCTGATTCAACATTACTTCCCAGAATTGAATGCACATCAAATGGACCAATTTGAGCGTATGGGAGAACTTTACCTTGATTGGAACAGTAAGATCAATGTTATTAGTCGAAAGGACATGGATAGTTTTTACATTCACCATGTCTTACATTCCCTGGGTATAGCGAAATTAATTACATTTGAAGCTGGAACAAAGATTCTAGACATAGGTACCGGAGGAGGATTTCCTGGAATCCCTCTTGCCATTATGTTTCCTGAAGTACAATTTCACCTGGTTGACTCTATTGGAAAGAAAATTACGGTGGTAAAAGATGTGGTCAAGCAATTGGGATTAAAAAATGTGGAACCCCAACAAGTACGGGCAGAAAGTCTGACGGACCGAAAGTACCATTATATCATCAGCCGGGCGGTGACACAAATGGAGAAATTTTACCCTTGGATCAAAGGTAAATTTAGGAAAGAAGATATGCATCCAGAATTCCAAAACGGTGTCTTTTACCTCAAAGGAGGCGAGGTGGATGAAGAACTGGAAGCATTAAACCTAAACTATGTAAGTTACCACCTGGAGGATTACTATACAGAACCCTTTTTTGAGACAAAAAAAGTGGTCTACCTTCCCTACGAAGGAAAAAGGTAGTTAGCCCACTTTTATACTCATGCGCAATTTTGGTTCATGAATACAAAAAAGCCCAACGCTTCTCCACACCCAAAACTTCAGTCTAAAAGTTGCAGAAATAAAAGCAATTTTAGATGGAATAAGGAAAGGCCATTAAGCGCTCTGCTAAATATAAAGAGAGGATCAGAAACCAACGCAAAAAGGCTTAACCCTATAAAAACCAGCCTATAATAAACAAATTTGGCGGCATAATTGCAGTAATATTTGCAACCATGCCGCCAAAACATCGACCTATAAGTCAGGTGCAATTCCTGCTACCACCCCCTATCTTCAAACCTGCGTTTAAAGAGTCAAGCGTATTTGTCTTACCTAACTAAAACCACTTCAATACTGGTTTCGCTAACTGTAAGTCCTTCTTCTTGAAAACGCTCAAAATCGGAAACTTCAATCTCTCCTCCCAACCTGAGCATATTTTCGGAATAGTCTATGACCTCTAATATCACAGCCTCCTCTTTGTCTGTAATCACCAACTGATCTCCAACCAACTCCCAGGTGCCAGAAAAGATTTCAACCCCTTGAACGGGGATTTTTTCATTCTGAAGTGTGATTCCCAATGCCGTTACATCTAAATCGAAAACGAAACTCCCTGCGGCGGTAAGCAATTGATCCATATCCCCAAAATCCAGCGTCATGTCATAATTCTCTCCATTACCCTCAATACTTACAGGGACGGAAGGACCACCAGAAATTGAGACAACACCTCTTCCTCTTAAAGTAGCTTCTTGCAAGGTCCATTCTTTATTTACCAATTCGAGGGCAGGGCGTTCCTCTGATGAAGTTTTACAACTCCAGATCGACATCAGCACTATCAAGGAGAGGAAATAGGTGAACTTTTTCATGGTATTTATTTCTTTTTGTAGGTGATTTTCACGGGCACGCCTGTGAAATCAAAATTTTCCCTAAGCCTGTTTTCCAAAAACCTGGTATAAGGAGATTTAATGTATTGAGGTAAGTTACAAAAGAAAGCAATAACCGGATTCTTGGTTGGCAATTGTGTGATGTACTTTATCTTGATATATTTCCCCTTATTGGCTGGTGGCGGATATTTTTCTATTTCCGGCAACAATAGCTCATTTAATTTGGATGTAGAGACCTTTCTTTGCTTGTTTTCGTAAACATTCATGGCCAATTCCATGGCTTGAAAGATCCTTTGTTTGGTAAGAGCGGAAATGAATATGATTGGAATCCATTTATTTTCCCCAAGCTTATCCGTCATGTTGTCCTTGAAAGCCTGCATGGTCTTATGGTCTTTTTCTACCAAATCCCATTTGTTGACCATAATCATCAGTCCTTTGTTATTTTTAATGGACAAAGAGATAAGATTGACATCCTGAGCTTCCAGTCCTCGAGTAGCATCTACCATGATAATGATCACATCAGAATCTTCCAATGTTCTCAATGAACGCATCACAGAATAAAATTCAATGTCTTCCTTGACCTTGGCTTTTTTTCTAATACCTGCAGTATCAGTAAGGATATAGTCCTTACCATATAGCTGGTAACGTGTGTGAATAGCATCTCTGGTCGTTCCAGCCTCATCAGTCACTATTGACCTTTCCCTACCTATCAGGGCGTTAAGAAAAGAGGACTTGCCCACATTTGGTCTTCCCAGAATGGCCAACTTAGGTATTCCTTCATCAGGATCTCTTTCTCCCTCATCAGGAAATTTCTTTATCACCTCATCCAACAAATCGCCTATACCACTACCACTTGTTGAGGTGGTAGGGAAAATAATATCCTCTCCTATGCCCAGCGCATAAAATTCATTGGCCATTAGCAGGTCATCAAGATTATCTGCCTTATTGGCCACCATAAAAATAGGTTTATCAGCACCTCTTAGCTCTTTGGCAAATTCGGCATCCAAATCCGTAAGTCCTACCATACAGTCAACCACAAACAAGATGACTGAAGCCTCTTCTATTGCCAGCTTGACTTGCTTGCGAATTTCTTTCTCAAAAATATCTTCAGATCCAGTCACATACCCACCGGTATCAATGACAGAGAAAAACTTCCCTCCCCATTGAGCGTGTCCATAATGCCTGTCTCTTGTCACCCCACTGAGGTTATCTTCAATGGCTTTCCGCTCTTCTACAAGTCGGTTAAAAAGTGTGGATTTACCCACATTAGGTCTCCCTACAATTGCTACTATATTGGCCATAATACTATAATTTATTGGTCGTAACCAAATTTTTTCAGTTTGTTTTTATTCTTTCTCCAGTTCTCTTCTACCTTCACAAAGGTTTCTAGAAAAACTTTTTTTCCAAAAAATTTCTCCATTTCAATCCTGGCTTGGGTCCCCACTCTTTTCAATGCTTTCCCTTTGTCTCCAATGATAATTCCTTTTTGGCTATCCCTTTCTACAAATATCAATGCCCTCATTCGGAGTAATTGATCAGTTTCTTCAAAATCCTCTATCCTCACTTCAGTGCTATAGGGGATTTCTTTTTTGTATTGAATAAATATTTTTTCCCTTATTATTTCAGAAGCAAAGAAACGTTCAGGACGGTCACTTAGTTCTTCTTTGTCATAAAAGGGTGGATGAACAGGTAATCGGTCCAGGATTTCCTGCATAATCTTTTGTAAGTTAAACCCTTCTAATGCTGAAATTGGGATTACCACATCTGCTTTTATTTTTTGGGTCCAATATTCCGTTACTTCAGCAAGTTTCTCCTCCTTGTTCAGGTCTATTTTATTGATGATAAGCAAAACAGGTACACCTGCAGCATTTACTTTTTGTATAATGTCTTCTATTTCTTCATCATTCTCAAAAAGATCTGTTACAAATACAATTACATCAGCATCTTCAAGGGAAAGATTCACAAACCCCATCATGCTTTTATGTAGTTCGTACTTAGGTTTAAGCATGCCCGGGGTATCGGAGAATACAATCTGGTATTCTGGTTCATTCATAATTCCCAAAATCCTATGACGAGTAGTCTGGGCTTTGGATGAAATGATAGAAAGCTTTTCTCCAAGCAGGGCATTCATAAGAGTAGATTTGCCCACATTGGGTTTGCCTATTATATTAACGAAGCCTGCTTTATGCATGTTTTCTGGCATGGTCTCAGATTTTTTTTACAAAGGTACTTGATTTTTGATAATATACCCTTACCTTTGTACCACAATAAAGGATAAGGCAGCAAAAAACGTTTAAAACCTTATCATTTTTCAAAGCGATTTTATTTAAAATAAAGATATATCGCGGGATGGAGCAGTTGGTAGCTCGTTGGGCTCATAACCCAAAGGTCACAGGTTCGAGTCCTGTTCCCGCTACTAGAAACCCCTTATACGTCAAGTATTTGGGGTTTTCTTTTTTTTAAGGCGTTTTTATTATTTATCGATTAGGCACCAAGACTATTATATTTTCTCGCGAAGCCGCTAAGACGCAAAGAGTATAGGGATGCCTCTTATTGAAAAGGTGCCCCTTTAATTAGTTTTTTCTTAACCCTCGTTTGCGTGCAGAAAATATTTCTTCGCGACTCTGCGGCTCTGCGTAAAATTTTTAAAGGCTTTATTTTAGTTTTTGGTTCTCGCAAAGGCGCTAAGACGCAAAGAGTATAGGGATGCCTCTTATTGAAAAGGTTAACCTTTAATTGGTTTTTTTCTTAACCCTCGTTAGGGTGCAGAAAATATTTCTTTGCGACTCTGCGGCTCTGCGTGAATTTTTAAAGGTTTTATTTAAGTTTTTGATTCTCGCTAAGGCGCTAAGACGCAAAGAGTATAGGGATGCCTCTTATTGAAAAGGTGCCCCTTTAATTAGTTTTTTCTTAACCCTCGTTTGCGTGCAGAAAATATTTCTTTGCGACTCTGCGGCTCTGCGTGAAATTTTTAAAGGTTTTATTTAAGTTTTTGATTCTCGCTAAGGCGCTAAGACGCAAAGAGTATACGGATGCCTCTTATTGAAAAGGTTAACCTTTAATTGGTTTTTTTCTTAACCCTCGTTAGGGTGCAGAAAATATTTCTTTGCGACTCTGTGGCTTTGCGAGGAATACTTATAAATTATTTACAACTCTTGTCACCCCATCTTTTATCAAAGCTTCATTGAAATTAATCAACAAGCCGAGCTTCAGCCCTGTGAGTTTTAGGTAAGTTAAAACCTGCTTTAAATGCACCGGAGCAATGGCCCCTATTGATTTTATTTCTATCAATACCTTTTCCTCCACTATCAAATCCGATCGAAAACCCTGATCCATTTTAATACCCTTCCAAATCACAGGAATGGCCTGTTGTCGTGAAACACTTAAGCCACACTGAACAAGTTCATAATACAAAATCTCCTCATAAACAGACTCAAACAAACCTGGACCAAAAGCAACATGAATCTGGTAGCAGGTTTCTACAATTATTTTAGAAAGATCATTTTCAGACATTCTATTTAGACTTTTTCTCGCAAAAACGCTAAGGCGCAAAGATGTTGAAGATACTTTTTTTATTCGTGACCCTTTGCTTAGCTTATATATTTAACTCTTGTTTTCTCGCTAAGAAGTAGAAAATATTTCTTCGCGACTCTGCGACTCTGCGTGAAATTTTATTGGTTTTTCAGGTTTTTGGTTCTCGCAAAGGCGCTAAGACGCAAAGAGTATAGGGTTGCCTCTTATTGAAAAGGCGCCCCTTTAATTAGTTTTTTCTCAATCCTCATTAGGGTGCAGAAAATATTTCTTCGCGACTCTGTGGCTCTGCGTTCAATCTATCCTATAAGTTAACAATTTTTCAAATCAGCTCAAAATAATAAAACCCACCCACTTTTTATATATTTACCTGATAGTATCAATTGACTTTAAGCTGTATAACCTATACCATGAATCGTATTAAAAGCATTGCCTGTATTGCCCTACTCTTTATATGCCAGAACCTTTTGGCGCAAGAGCCTTGGGAAAACCCTATCCAGAAAGAAGAACGACTGGGGTCACCCTTAGTGGAAACCTCTCCTTTTGTTTTTCAGGAGAAGTTGTACTTACTGGAAAATAACCAGCGGTTTTGGGATATTCCGGGGGCAAAACCTGGGGACAATTTCCATGAGGATGAAGTACGAATCCGTGACCTTCAAACAAATCAGATAATTTCCACCCCTTTAAAAAACCATGGCTTTGGAACGGTCCTGACTTGGGAAGGTAGGGTTTATGTTTTCGCAGGGAATTATGGACAAGGAAAACCTTGGCGAAAAATGACCGAAATCACAATGACCAGCTCTGAAGATCTTGTCAATTGGAGCAAGCCAAAGACCATCCTTCGAGCAAATGACAATGAGTATTTTTTTAACACCGCGGTCACTAGAGGAAAAGATGGCTTTGTACTTCTGTATGAAACCAGTGACAAGCAGTGGAAACCTTTTACCTTTAGGTACATGAGCTCTTCGGATTTGGAAAACTGGAGGGAGATTCCAGACGCAGTCTACGGAGTAGATAAATATGTAGGCGGACCTGCCCTTTATTATGAAGGAGGTTGGTACTATACACTTTATTTGGAATCACTCAATCCGAGCTATGAAACACGTATTACCCGTTCCAAAGACCTTGTCAATTGGGAAGATGCACCAGAAGACAGGCCTTTTGTTACTTATAATCCGGAATACAAAAACATCCCTTTAATAGACCCTGACATCTCAGAAAGCAATGCTTCAGATGTTGAACTTTGTTATTTTCAAGGCAAAACCATCCTTTATTTCACCGGAAGTGACCAAACAACTGCCGGAGATTTACAACGCGCAACCTATGATGGAACACCGAAGGAATTGTTCGAGCATTTCTTTAAAGCCGAAGAGCAATCAGATGTGGCACCAAAACACCAGGGAGACTGGTTACCAGTATTGGAAGCAGGTACAGAAGGCAATGGAACAGCCATTTTCTCTACTGAACCATTACGGACTCGCCCCACAGAAAGCCAATTGGCTTATCAGGATCGACAATTGGGAGCATTTATCCATTTTGGCCCTGCCACCTACATTGAATCGGACATGATGAGCGTGCCTGCTGCGGAAATATTCAACCCCTACAGACTGGATGCGGAACAATGGGCCAAAACAGCCAAATCTTTTGGGGCCAAACACATCGTATTAACGGCAAAGCACCACAATGGCTTTTGTCTCTGGCCTACCGAAACCACGGATTATTCGGTGAAGAATGCTACCTGGAAAAAGGGTAAAGGGGATGTTGTCAGGGAGTTTGTAGAAGCTTGTAGAAAGTACGACCTGGAAATTGGCCTCTATGTATCCGGTGGAGACAAGCATTTTGGATGTACCAGCACACCCGACCCACAAGGGGAACGCAAAATTGTAGGAGACATACACAAGTACTTCCCAGTTTTTTTGGACCAGCTCAGAGAGTTGCTAACCAACTATGGGGAGATCTCCTACCTTTGGTTTGATGGTGCTTACGACCCGTTTGGATGGGATGTCATGGATCCAGAAACTCAGCAACCATTAGGCACCGCCTATGGGAATGCAATACACAATATGGTGCGGCTTCTACAACCTAATGCAATTGTAATGGGAGGAACCAAACCAGATGTCCGCTGGTCAGGCAGTGAGCAGGGATGGGCAGCTTATCCATTGGCAAATATCGTTCAGCCGGGAGAAGGATTTGATAAGTGGGTGGGCCCTCAAAGTGCGGGATGGATTCCTGCCGAAGCCAACCTCCACACCAGGTCAACCTGGTTTTGGAAGCCTGATTCAGACAAAACTTTACGTGACCTCCCCTTTATGATGAACGTGTATTCCGAATCCATAGGTCGGGGAGCAAATTTGCTGGTAAACATGACACCAGACACTAGCGGCCTGATTCCAGCGGCTGAAGTAAAGCGACTGGAAGAATTTGGTGAAGCCATTGCGCAAACTTTTTCGAATCCTGTGGCCAATTATGATCAGCCGGAGAACAATGGCAATACTATTTTCACTCTGTCAATTCCTGAAAACCAGGTAACCAACTTAATGGTTTTGGAAGAAAACATTGCCAATGGACAACATATCAAGCAGTACCATCTTGAGAGTTTTGATGGCACCAATTGGCATCTTTTGGCCGAAGGGCTTACCATAGGAAGAAGGCGCATCCACTATTTTGATCCCGTAAAAACCGATAAACTCCGTCTTTCTTTGAAAGGTGATGAAAGCAAAATAGAGTTGAAATCTTTTACAGTCTATCAAGCAGACTAATTAAGAAATATAGTCAAGAACTTGAGCGGCATTGTTGCAGAAAAAAAGCAACAATGCCGCTCAAAATCACTTAGGCATTGCAATTGGCAAAACGGTTGTTAAAGTAACTGGCCCAAAGATTCCTGAAGGAATCAACGGTGCATCTTTCCAAGGAACCCTTAACTTAGGAATGCCTTTTATAACGGTGGCCTCCACATGCGTTTTGGTGAAATTAGCTCCAGTCACTGCATCTCCCGTTAGCCTATTTGACCAGGTATTGGCTACTTCTATTTTTAGGGTATTTATTCCCGGTTTTAAAGCATCGGTCACATCAAAACGGTAAGGCTTCGCCCAGGTTATACCCAATAACTTATCATTCAACCAAACCTCAGCGATATGGGAGAGATCACCTAAATCCAGGTAAACCCTGGCCTCAGGAAATTCAGAGGCATGCATATCATATATAAAATTCTTTTCATAGCGGGCAGTCCCTGAAAAATATTTGACCCCCTCATTTTCAGCCTCTGTCCAGGATTTTAATTCCGGGAAAATTGCTTTTTCCGGTGCTCCCCAACCTTCTGGAAAATAAACTTCCCAAGCACCGTCTATCGTTTTCATATTGGCACGATTTACCAAGCTGCTCATTATATCATTTTGAACAAATTCAAATTCACCTTCTTCCCACAATTCAACACCATATTCCCCATATCGAAGCATAGGTGGGTGAATATCATTGGTTAAAATGTTTGTGAAATGTTCTTGATTGTTCCCATTTCTAAAAGCCACAAAGGTGCTTTCGTAAGGGGCAAGGGTCAAAGGAAGGGTAATACCATCTTGAGTTTGTTCGAAAATAGAAATAGCCGTTATACTTCCATTTTCCGGATTCCATAACTCTGGAGTCTTTCCCGCTTGCCGAAATCTCAAGTCCCTGGAAATCCATTCATTTGTAGTGTTAACAATGAAATAAAAATCCATTCCATCCTTTTGATAATGGGTGTAATCAAGCTTATAAAAACCCTTGTCTTTGTAATCAAAATCAGGGCTGACTTCTAATGCTTTCAAAATCTCTCCTACTGAAACATTGTAATAAATGGCTTTATTTCCTGATTTAAAGTCTTGTTTGCTAAAAGGCTTCCACAAACTATCCAGCCAACCATTCATATTCGGTAAATCCTTCATGTTTCTTTCCGGGGCAATTCTACTGGGTTTAGGCCCCGTGATAATGGCCCCGTTTTTTGCCATTTGTTCCAGTTTCACCAATACCTTCGGATTGATCTCATATTCTTCGGTCAATGCCAGCACACTAAATTCAGCACCATTTCTCGGGTTCAAAACTTTCCCATTTTTCACCTTCAGACCGAGTAGCACTTCTGTATTCAAAAGCTCAAAATCATACCCTTCTCCTGGGTTAAAACGGCTTCGCTTATGTCCACCGTAATTGGGAATGGTATCACCATAATAATACAAAACATCTGCTTTGAAATCGGCTTCCTGTAAAACATAGGATATCCTGGCCAGGTATTCATTAAATGGTCGGATTTTCTTCCACCAAACCCTTTTGTCATTGTAATGGGTACCCGCATGATAAACAATTCCGGGATTCCCGGTACCTTCCGGATTATGTGTAGATCCGTGGACTACTACCCTATTCATGCCTTCAGCAAAAGCCCTGTCTCCCATAGGTTTCATTTCGAAAGGACCTTCTTGCCACTGCTGAAAAGTGGTAAATGCTTCCATCTCCACCATTCCCAAACCATAAATATGGGAGGCAGAAGAGACTTCCTTCACCACCCTCAGCACATCCATTCCCTCCTCGCTAAAATTATGGTGGTTAATCCAAAACTCTCCTCTAGGGATATCCAAACCTTTACCCAAAGCCTTTAAGGGCTCCACAGGCACATTGTGTAAAGGATAGCCTGGACCTCCCGCCTCACTGTTGTTTTTCAACCCATGTGCATTGCAAATTTCTTTGGACTTCATGTAGAAGTTTTTGATCATCAATTCTGACAAGGTCCTTTGGAAGCCCGCCTTGAATGCAGAAGTTGCCTCTTGAGAAAGCGTTACCTCCTCAAATAGAATGGGTAAGAATTTCTTTATATCATAGCCATTTAATTCCTGAAATTCTTGTGGCATGGTAGGTGTCCAATTGAACCCCCTAGCCTCATAACTTGCCATGTATAGGTTTTTCAAGGCCGTTTCACGCAAATCCCCCAACACCGATTCCAATCGGTCTATAATATAATTGAAGTGAAAGGCCGTGGCTTCAGCATCAAAATGATCTACAATAGGCCCTGCTGAATACTTACTTGGCAACACCAAATTCTCTCCAGAATTGGAACTGACATAACGTACAATTTTCCATTCTCCTTCCGGAACATTCCAATCCAACACCTCTTTTTTAGCATCAAAATAAAGGGAAACATCTATTATCCGACTTGTATCCATTACCATATTTTCTGTAACCATCGGTATAGCCAAGACTGCTATCTCTTCAGAATAAAGTGGTTTGCCATCTTTTCCATAAGAAATAAGTCGTTTTCTGCCTCGAGGATCTTTCTCTGGGATCTCAGGGAAAGGCACTTTTATCTTCTTCTTCCCTCCACCCCTTACTTTTACTTTTCGTTGGTAAATTGATTTTGCTGCATGTTGTGGCCTAAGCCAATTCCCTCCAGCATTCCAGCTGCTTGCCGTATTCAATCCTACATCCATGCCATATTTACTAGCTTCATCCACAGCAACTTTAATGGTTGCCAAAGATTCGTCCCCTAAAAACTCCGGGCCTGCACCTACCTGAACGGTATCCCTAGAACCTATTTCAAATATGGTAAACCCTGCTATTCCTGCTTCATCAAAAGAACGTATTTCCTCTTTTAATCTCACTGTATCCACATGACCACCTAGCCACCAATGATAAACGGTAGGCTTGGCAGTACTTGGTGGTTGTAGGAAATTTTGTCTCATCTGATTGTAGGCTTTACTTTCCTGGGCCTTAAGGCCAAAGGACAACATACTGCAAAACGTAACTAAATAACAAATGATAAAAGCTTTTAACTTCATGGCGTAGGCATTTCTAGTATTAGTCTAAAATCAATATACGTTTATTTTTCTTTACTATTTGGCAATGCTTTCCATTCATAAAAGTCATCCCCTGTAGCAGCGATCCATTCATCCAAAGCCACATGCATTTCATGTTTAATGGATTGGTAGGCATCAACATAAGCAAGATTGTGCTGCTCTCCAGGATCTTTCCACAAATCAAACAGCTGCTCATTCCGCTCTCCTTGATTGTATAAATTGTACTTGTACCTGTCATTTCTGATCAACCTGGCCTGCCTGCTGGAATCCAGTTTATCGTCTGCCAACTGCACTACCAAATAATCTCTCAATTTCTCCCCAGGTTTTTCCAAAACGGGCTTTAGGCTTTTACCCGTGAATTTGACTGATGAAGACAAACCAGCATAATCCACAATAGTCGGGGCTAAGTCAATACCTGATACCAATTGGTTTCTGTCAATGTTGCCAGATGGCACATGGCCCTTGTACCTGATGACAAACGGAACGGTAGCAGCTTCATCATACAAACTTAACTTGGCCGCCCACTTGTGCCCTGCACCACCATCACCGTGTTCACTGGTAAGCACTACAATGGTATTTTCATCATAACCATTTTTCTTCAATGCTTGTAGGATTTTTCCAATTTCCCCATCTACCATTTCCGTAAATCGATAATAATGGTACAGGTATGCCTGCCAGTCTTCGGGTGTATAATCCTTTGTTTTTAATAACTCATCCCCATAATGATCCATCAAGCGTTTTTCTGCTAGAAACTGTGGTTCATCTGGGTCAATTTCAAAGTTATTGGGCAAGGGAGGCAAACCTTCCAATTCATGGGCCTTGGCATATTCATCCGGTCTTCTTGGTACATGACATATGTCATGGGGATTGTGAAGTGAAACTGTCAATAAGAAGGGTTGATCTTCTTTATAATTATTGAGGTAATTTACCGTGGCGTCTGCAATGGGCCCATCCGTATCTTCTCCGAGATCCCATTCTTTATCCAAAGATTGAAACGGAACCACTGCAAAACCTGCTACGGAATCCATTTTATTTTTGGCAGGGTAAGCTTGAGGAAGATGCCATTTCCCCGCCCATGCGGTATTATAGCCTGCTTCTTTAAATATCTGACCGATGGTTGGTACTTCTGGTCGGATATTTGTAGAATTCCAAACCACACCAGTTTCATGAGGCAACCTTCCTGTGATCAAGCTACTTCTTGCTGGTCCGCAAACTGGCGAGGTACAATAAGATGCCGTAAAAAAGGTACCTTCAGCTGCCAATTGGTCCATGGCCGGCGTGTTCAGGTGAGGATTACCTAAATAACTCAGGGCATCATTGGTATGTTGATCTGTCAGAATGACCAAAACATTGGGCTTTAGTTCCTTCTCCTGAGTTTTTTCACTTTGGCAACCTGCTATTGCCACCATACTATAGCTCATAAATAAGATCAATCTCCAGGAAATATCTATTTTCTTTTTCATCTTAAACTAGTTACCCAAGTTAAACTACCATGAAAATGCTACTGTTCCAGAGACCTCTTTGATTTCAAAATAGCGCTCATTGCCATTTTTTACCTCAGTGAATGGGATCTCACCAGTATTCCATGGATACCTTGAATTTAAGTATACATTTAAATCTTCTGCCGTCACACCATCGGATGGATATATCCTAAGCGAGCCATTTTGTAACCCACTGACACTATACCGCTTGCTTATCCCTCTTTGTCCGGAATGAAGTTCTTTAAAGGATATCATTCCTGAGCTCTGCTTAACAAAAACACGACATTCTCTATGCCAAGCTGTAGGCATATTGTAATTGGAAAAACCATCTTCAAGAATGGTCTCTAAGCCTAAAATCAGCGGCGCTCCTTGTTCAAATTTAAAGGACTGCTTTACGGTAGAATTGGGATTGTAACCGGAAAAGATAAAAGCATTGTCAGAACGATTGATTGTAAGTACAGGATCTTTGATTGACGCATTTTCCTTTTCTATTTTCAAATACATCCCAAAATTCCCAAGCAGTTGCCTTAGCATGGCTGGAACGATCTGGAATTCTTCCGGATTGTCTGGCGTCAATAACCTTCCGCCGGTAAAACTGCTGGAATTGGTACCTCTTAAATAAACAACCTTTCCTCCATTCCAATCAGGGTGTTGTCTCAGCCATGCCATGTCCCTTTTTTCGTCCCCTTGCTTCACACTTGACAAAGCTTGAGTAAATGAATCTTTCGGGTTTTTGATAAGGGTACGGAATCCTCCACCAGAGAATAAGGAAAGATGCCGGATTTTATCTGGCACAGTCCCTCGAATAATATCTATATCCACTTCTGAAAGCAGCTCCATCTCCCCTGAAAGCGGCTTAGTATTGGAAAGGTTAAGAAAATCCATAAAGGTTTTACTTGAATGATCTACAGGCCCAAATACTATAAGTTGCCCACCATTTTTCACAAAATCCATGAGTGTTTTCTCATTGTTAGAATTTTTTTCCGGAGCAATTGTCATAAGTATCGAAGACTTAAAAAGTCCTGGATTATTCGCAATGGCGCCTGGAAGAGAAGTAGTTGAAATCACCGTGTTCATAGGAAGTCCACTGTTGATGGCCTGTCTCATAAACCAGTCCCCATAATAAATCTCTGGCAATCTGTCGGTATAATCCCTTGCCCAATCATGGTACTCATCAAAGGGATAGACCCAAACTAAAGGCCCAGGAGCTGTAGGCATGTCATACCGTGCTTTTAAGATATGAGGCATAACCTCGTCAGGTACCTGCGTTGGCATATTGCCATAGGTGTCATCAATGGTCAGGAAATTTAAATGCGTAGGTACTCCTATCTTTCCTTCTTCATCAATCCTTGCTACAGCCAAAGGCAAATAAATATCATGTGGTTCTCTTCCATAGCGATCTAGCCAAGGACTATTGATCCACCATGGATCGTGGGTATAATACCTGAATGGAAATCTATTGTCCGGTAACATGGCCATTCGTGACATATAACCTGCCAATTCTAACCCAAAATCTCCATCCAATGCTGCCCAAGGTGAATTGGGTGGAGGCAACATATTAAACCCTCCTTTGTATATGTTTCTTAAATCTACCGCATCTCTGGCTAAATCAGCACCTACAGAAAGGTTGGTACCTCTGGTTTGGATAGGGTAATCAGGACATTCTTCCCTAAACAACTTCCAAAAGCCTACTACTTTATCTGCAGATGGCACCAGTTTTTCTTGGGCAAAATTTTCTCCGGTAAAAATTGCTCCAGTAGCTGCCCATCCTTCTGCACCAAAACCAAAACCATTGCTTAGCCATATATAGTCAAAACCCAAGTCATCAAGAAAATGCTGACTTTGTCTTCCAAAGAAGGTTCCAAATGGGGTTTGATCAGGGATACCATCAGGAAAACCTGCATAGGACTCACTGTCACCATTCAATACTGAATAAGAACTTACAAAAGTCTTGTGCCCCATGGCATTTCCACCCAAAATCTCTGGATGTTTCTCATATTTGAAAGGAGATTTGGCAAATTCAGGACCTGGATCAAAGGTAGCTCCTACTTTCACTGGCTTGCCTGTTACTTTTCGTCCTTCCTCTTTAAGTACCTTAACGATAAAAGCTAAATCACCATAAGTAAAGTCTGGCGCATCGTCCCGATAGACATAAGCCCTTTGATGCAAAGAAAGGGATTCGGGACCTGAACCCACTTCATGCGCTGTATTTGGATTCCCCATGTATTTGGCCCACTCTAGTGGTTGATCCATAGTGCCTTTATAATCGAGAATCTCAGAACCATCACTGGTCCAAAGCATCATCGATACAGTATCCGTATGCCTCAACAAAGAATGCCATTGGGTAAACATTTCATGAGCCACTGCCCTGATATAAGCTTTGTCCTTTTTCTTAAAAGGCTTAAGGGAAGATTCCAAAGTAATACTTTGGAAATTCTTACCCTTTAGGTTGTCCTGTGCTAACCCTGGAACACAGACCAAGACTAGCAACAAAACCAACCAAAAATTGTGCATTGTATTGTTTCGTATCCTCATTAATAACCCGTGTTTTGTCCTAAACTGGGATTAATATCAATTTCCCTAAGCGGAATTGGCATTATCGTCTTGTAGGCCTGAACTTCAAAATTTAAATTGTTCCGCTCAAAATAAGCATTCATTTCAGTTAACAGCTTACCTGTTCTCACCAAATCAAACCAGCGGTGACCTTCCAAAAATAACTCAACTCTGCGTTCTTGTGCCAATGCAACCGTCAATGCCGCTTGATCCAATCCGCTCACCTCTGTCAAACCTGCTCGTTCGCGAACCATATTAAGGTAAACCATCGCTTCGTCCTGCTTGCCATTTTGATTGAGTGCTTCTGCATACATCAATAGTACATCTGCATACCTTAAAGCAGTAAAATTGATTCCACCATCTCCCTGAACACCGGTAGTGAAATCTACAAATTTCAACCCATACAATTCCTTTTCATAACCTCCGGAAATCACCCTTACAGAATCTCCAATAGAAGCTGGCCTTCTTAGGTCGCCGGCTTCATAGGCTTCGGACATTTCAGGTGTTGGTAAAATTCTTCCTGAACCTTGCATTTGATTAGGGAAGATATCCATGTCAAATCTCGCTGGGGTAAAAGTGCTGGAAAAGCCATTCCCTACACCCAAGTTACCCGACATGTACTTGATTTCAAAAATTGACTCAGTCAATTCATCATTCCCATTGCTGAATAAACTTTTATAATCTGATTCAAGCGAATAAGCATTGCTTTCTACAACTCCTTTTAATGCAGTTTCGGCATTGCTATAGTCCATTTGGGTAAGATAAACTTTCCCCAATAAGGTCATTGCTGCTGCACTTGAAGCCCTGGATTTACCCAAGCCATCTACATTAGTTAGCAGGGAGGTAGCCTGATTCAAGTCGGCTTCTATCATTTGATACACAGCTTCCTCAGGTTTTCTCGTCATATCATAAGCCGCTATTTCACCTGGGCTACGGAAAGCCACATCCACAATTGGAACAGGCCCAAATGTTCTGACAAGATTAAAGTACCCAAAAGCCCTTAAAAATAAAGCCTCGCCTTTTATCTGGTCTCTGATCTGAGTGCCCATGTCCACCTCATCAATTCTAGACAATATATTATTTGACTGAGAAACAAGGTTAAAACTTATCTGCCAAATTGAATTCAAAAAGCCATTGGAAGGCGTAAAGTTGACCTCGTCCAATTCCACCTCGGATATTGAAGGAGTAGTCCACTGTATTTCCGCATTGTCCGTTGTCAATTCTCCAACGTACACTAAATTGGCATCATACAGGTTCTGAAGACTTGAATAACTACCTATAAGCGCTGTCTCAAAATCGTTGGCATTTTTATAGAAGGAGCCATCACTGATTTGATGTTCAGGCTGCAATTCTAGAAAATCTGAGCAAGAGGTCCCAGCCAATAAGGTCAGGATATATATGATATATTTTTTCATGACTCAATAATTTTAAGTTATAAGGTTATCTTTAGTCCCAAAGTGTAAGTCCTTGGTAGTGGGTAATTTAGGTAATCAATACCTGCGTTAACTACATTGTCACCTGTGCTACTGGATTCTGGATCATAACCAGGGTAATCAGTGAAGGTGTAAACATTGGCAACACTCGCATAGACGTTCATACCGGTCAGCCTAAATCTGGAAACAAGTTCTTGCGGCATAGTATAGCCCAGCATCACATTTCTAATACGGATAAAAGAGGCATCAAATAGAAAGTTTGAGGAGGTACCAAAGCCCAAGGCATGATTACTTCTGATCGCTCGTGGAATAATACCATCTCCAGGATCTTCTTCTGATCTCCATCTTCTATCTTGTAAGACCAAACCGTTTTGAACCCCATTGGAACCCATTAAGGCACCACCAGATTCAATATAGGTTTGGGCACCTTCTGAACCAACGATAGCAATATTCAAATTGAAATTCTTCCATTCGAAATTATTGGTTATACCCCATACAAAATCTGGCCAAGGGTTTCCTACAATTTTTCGGTCATTTTGATTGATTACACCATCTTCATTTACATCCTCAAATTTTATGTCTCCGGCTTCAGTTCTTGGATGAAACAATGCAGCACCTTCCAACTCATCACTGTTCATGAAAATGCCCAGTTTATTGATCAAATAAAAACTAGAGACAGGTTGGCCTACTTCTGTAATTTGGTAAGGCGAATTTGAAATTCTTCCACCTTCGGTAGCGAGTTTAAGTACTTTGTTTCTATTTGCAGAAAAAGTGAAATTGCTATTCCATGTAAAATTGGTCTTTTGGACGTTCACCGTATTCAACCCAAGCTCAAATCCCTTATTCTCGACATCTCCAATGTTCTGCACGGAACTGTAAAAACCTGAGGCAGCAGGAAGTTGAACAGCCAATAGCAAGTCAGTCTTCAAATCCCTATATACATCTGCCGTAAGGTTGACCCTGTCCTGAAATAGGCTCATGTCTATCCCGAAATTGGTTTGTTTCGATATTTCCCAAGTCAGATCATCATTTGCAAGACTACTTGGCACCAATCCTGGTATCAAACCACCCTCATTAATATACCTCCTAGCAGATAATAATCCTATATGGGTATAATTTCCGATTTGGTTGTTACCTGAAATCCCGTAACTGGCCCTAATTTTAAGGTTACTTAGAAAATCAGCATTGCTTAAAAACTCTTCCTCAGAAATATTGTATCCCAGGGAGAATGAAGGAAAAGAGCCCCACTTGAAGTTGCTTCCAAACCTTGAACTTCCATCTCGTCTAAGGGTAGCCGTGAAAAGATATTTGCTGTCATAGGAATAATTTACCCGAGCCATCACTGACAATAAAGACCACTCGTTAAGCGTTTGCGTTCCTGCATTGACTATTCCCCCAGACAGGTAGGTGACGTAGTTTGTTGGGAAATCAGAAGCTCCAGCAGACAATCGGTCGCTACTGTTTTTCTGAGCAGTAAAGCCTGCTACAGCATTTAAAAAATGTTTGGTGTCAAAAGACTTGTTAAAGGTCAACGTATTTTCATTCAGCCAATTGAGGTTGTCCATTTTTGTTGCTCCGGCTGTTGCCGGATAGTTCAGAGAGGTGTACTGAGGTACTGCGGTAGACCTCCAAAGGCGGATATTACTTGAGGAATAATTGATACCAGCAGATGATCTGAACATCAGGTTTTCATTGATGTCTACCTCTATATAATTATTAGTGTAAACATTCATCACATTTCTCCTGTCCACAGATCCTTCACTTACTGCCAGCACATTGGCTAAAAACCCTAATCCATCTGTAACATCGTCTTGATTGAAATAATAATTACCATCAGTATCATAAACAGGTATGGTTGGGGAAGCTGCTAGCACATTGGAAAGCAAACCACCCTGTCCGTAATGTGATTCAGTATTGGCAAACCTGCCATAACCGTAAGAACCATAAGTGGAGGTTCCGATCCTCACCTTGTTGGTAATTTGAGCATCCACATTCACCCTTAAATTAAACCTATTATAATCAGAGTTGATCACCACACCTTCCTGAGAAAAATAACCTCCGGAGATGAAAAAACTTGTTTTATCTGTTCCACCTCTAGATGATAACTGAACGTTTCTTACCGGAGCAGTTCTGAATAACACATCTTGCCAATCTGTATTTGTAGTCAGGGATCCAGGATTTCTAAATTCAGGCCTTACCCTACTGGCAGCATTCCTTACCTCGTTAGGGTCATTTATATCTCCTCCACGAAAAATCCATGCATTGTCTCTTCCATCAGCTACAAAATCAGCATATTGGCTGGCATTCATCAAGTCCAGTTTATTGGCTACTTCCTGGTAACCATAGGACATGTCAAGGCTAATCTGTGCCTTTTCATAATTTCCCCTTTTGGTGGTTATGATCACAACACCATTTGATCCTCTTGAACCGTAAATAGCAGTAGCTGAAGCATCTTTTAAAATCTCTATTGAAGCAATATCTGAAGGGTTAATAGCGCTTAATGGGTTGATCCGGTTCGCAGTATTGGAAGCCATATCTGCAGAGGAAAAAGAATCTCCACCATAACCACGCATATTTGAATTTGATCCTCCATCTACTGGAAACCCATCAATTACATACAATGGTTGGTTGCCGCCAGAAATTGAACTCACTCCTCTTACAAGTATATTCACATTCCCTCCAGGCGCACCCGTGGTCTGGTTGATCTGCACTCCAGCCACTTTTCCTTGTAGCATCTGATCAAAACTCCCTGTAGATGGTTGTAAAAACTCATCACTAGTAATTCTTGAAATTGATCCACTAAGGTCTTTTCTCTTTTGAGTACCATAGCCCACGACAACAACTTCATTCAGTTGTTCCATATCCATTTGGAGTTCGATGTCTAATGCACTTCGGTTTCCCACTTGAAGCTCCATCTTAGCGAAGCCCACATAAGAGAAAACCAAGACAGCATTTCCATTGCTAAGCGTAATTTCATACCCTCCGTCTATGTCTGTCACCGTCCCATTAGAGGTGCCTTTTTCAAGGACTGTCACGCCAGGAATTGTGGCCCCATCCTCAGCAGATGTTACCGTTCCTTTTACCACCAGGCGATTGCCTGCTTGTGCCAATAGCTCGTAATGGCCCATGCTAAAGCAGAGTACCATCACGAAAACAAAAATTTTAATAAGTGTTTTCATGGTCAGTTATTTTGGGTTATTCATTAATTCAGACTACTATTACCGATTCTATATTTAGGTAATTGGCAATTTTCTGGATGCTTTTTGCATGATGTCCTATGCCTAAAGCAAAGTGATGGGTAGGTCCTTCTTTGATCCAATTGGTCAAAAAGGTGCGTACATCGGGTTTGAAAAAACCTCTTGTATTTGTATTTCCTGTAGGAGGTATTGGCCCTTCTACTGATTCTCCCTCAGCAATAACAAATTTAAATTTACCTTCATAAGTAGAGCTTATACTTAACATGGTAATCGGCCCTTCCTTGATCTTAAACTCTACGCCAGCTCCAAATCCGGGTTTACCATGGTACTTCTTTAAACTTCTAAGCACCGGCTTCCCCTGAGCGATGGAGAGATTGTGAGGGCCATCATGTCCTACCAAAACAAAGTTTTCTTTGAAATCTACGGGGTGAAATTCTGCGAAACTCCCGCCTATACCGAAACGATCCATGATAAACATGGCCATACAACATTTCAAATCAGACTCTCCACACATGGGAAATCCAGAACTTGTTAATATTGAATTCCCAACAATAAGATTGGACATTACCAATTGAGTTTCACTTTGATCTTCTCCATTATAATAATAGGCCAGTCCATCAAGGTTTTTATCTTCAACGAATTTCTTTAGGGCTACAGAAACTCCTGCTGCTACATTTAAATCTTCCTTCTTTAATTTCTCAGAGATAGGATCAGAAACAGGATCGGGGGTATCGAAGAAAGATAAAATACGCTTCTCTTCTTCAGTTACTTCAGCCTCTGAAACCTTATTGGTGTAATTGCCAACAATTTCATTGGCTTCACATTGCACTATATGTACCCCGAAATGGGCAGTAAGCATGGTTGAATCGGTATGCATGTCCAGCATGGCTTCTATAGGATGACCTATATGTCCAATTCTAGCTGTTTTCAAACCATGTAATACGTTAGCCATCCGACAATAATCACCAATCATTCGCTCAGATTCAGGATCATCATGGAGGGTACCGATAATAACATCAGGCACTTTTTTTCCCATTCTTACTGCAACACCCGCAAATTCAGGCAATGAGCATACATCATCATTGTAGAGCTGCATATAGGTAGAAGCCTTACTGTAATCCATTGCCTTGTCTGGCTGCAAGGCTACCAGCACTATAGGCACATTTATATTTTTAATGATTGTCCCAAAAGTGCTCGAGGTAGCATAAGTAAGCATGTCACAAAATATCAAATCGAGATTTTCAGCTTGTAACTTAGGCACTAGGTCATAGGCCGAATGTGCATCATCTACCAATCCAAAATCAATTACCTCTGCATTGTTCTTTTCAATTTTTTCTATGAGCACTTTTTGTTTTGCCAATAAGGCATCCAATAGCCCCTCAAATTGTGCCCAATATTTGAAATAGCCCACACCAAAAACGCCAATTCTAGGCAAAGAGGATTCTCTTCTTTCAATTTTATATTTTCCCTCTGCTGGGTTGCCACTTCCATTAATTTCCTTCATTGTTTTAAGTTTAAGATTAATATTTTTTCTTAACGCACTATGTTAAATTTGACAAATTGATACAATCCCAATTGCCAATTGAATTTTATTTACCGAATTCGATTGTTTTAATTTTTGGTATAAATACTATCAGAATGACAAAGGCCAGAGGATACATTATTCCAGAGACCAACCAAAGTGGTCCATAAGAATAATTTTGGGCAATCCACCCAATCAATGGATTAATGATCATCCCAGAAATAGCACCTGCTGTCCCAGATAAACCCACCACTGATGAAGTAGCATATTTACCAAATACATCTGCTATGGCCGTTATGTAATTGGTAATCCAAAAACCATGAGCCAACATCATTAATGACATCAATAGTACGGCTACTTCTACCGTAGAAACCGTAGAAATAAAAGGAGCCACCAAAGTCAATGCCGCAGCAAAACCCATCACCCACTTTCTAGCAGCATTGATACTGAAATCCCTAGCTACCAATTTATCTGAACACCAGCCACCCAGAATATTGGAAAGACCCAAAGCAAGAAAAGGGATCCAAAACAATTCACCTATTCGCTCAAAGGACAAGTCCCGCTCCTGATTAAGGTATTTGGGTACCCAAAACATCAAAAAGTAAAATACAGGATCTAAGAGAAACCTAATTAAAATAAACACCTGCACGGTCTTATTTTGAAGCAGCCTTTTAATAGAAATTTGCACTACATGCTCATCGATAGTGGCCATTGCTTTAACCTCTCTTGCATGTAGGCTATTTTTCCAGGATTGGCTAAACCAAAGTACAATCCACACCAACCCAATCAAACCGGGTATAATAAAACTCCATCGCCAACCATATTCCCCTGCAATCAAAATGGTCAAAGGTGGTGCCGCTACTGCCCCAATTGCCGCTCCTCCTATCGCAATCCCATTGGCCAAGGCCCTTTCTTTTTCATCAAACCATTCATACACCGTCTTGGCTGCTCCGGGAAAACAGGCTCCCTCACCCACTCCAAGTAAAAACCGAAATCCCAGCAATTGAGAAAAACTGTTCATAACACCATGAAGCACACTGGCAAAGGACCAAATCCCAACTGAAAAGCCAAGCCCTTTTTTTCCTCCAAATTTATCGATTAAGCGACCCCCAACGGTGAACATCAGGGCATAGCTTACCAAAAAGCCAGTGTTCACCCATCCATATTGTACATCGGAAATGGAAAGTTCTTCTTGAATTTTTATTATGGTCATAGATAAGACCTGCCTATCTAAAAAATTTAGACCTGTAGCAATGAAAACCATTGCTAAAATATACCATTTGATTTTTGGGCTCATTGTACTTAACGCTCTAAGTTAATTAAACAATGATATAACCTTAAAAATTAAAATGCAAGTTATTATCTATTTTTTACTCAATAGACTACTCAATACCAGACCTTACGGAACAAAAAAGCAAATTAAAACGAAATTACAAAATTTATCTTAACGCTCTAAGAGAATAATTTAAGGTAAAACAAGGTGATAAAGTGTTTTTTAGAAAAAAAATAATTAGGGAAAACCCTCCGTGAAAAGGACCAGTATTGAACTTAATTCCCATTGTACTCAGGGTGGGCGATGATAGCAAATTTATATTTATCTCCTCTGTAGAGAGATTTCTCTAATTCAAGTACAGCGTCTTTCCTACTCAACACCACACTGTCGAGCACGAATACAGGTAATGCACTTTCATATTCAAAATTATTTGTTGGATCATCCGGAGGAAGAATGATTGCACTTAAATTCTGTTTGATATCGGAAATTTTAAGCTGGTACTTGTCTTCGTACACCTTGAAATAAGACAGGTCCGTGGAAAGCATATTGATTTTTGGACAAAGCTTTAATGAGATGTACTTTGTTTCATCTTTTAGCAACATCTCATCAGCATACCTTAATTGATGTACTTTTAGAACAGGCCCTTCAATAATATAATTTTTTCCACTTATCTCTGCTGAAACACCATGATCCAATACGGTCTTTTCGAGCACAATTGTTTTTGGCTTGAAGCCTTCCACTTTCAAACCTTCATCAAACCCCCTTCTGGTGGCATCGATTGAACCCAAAGTCCTGACCAAGTGATGGTCTTCAGTTTTATTGAGCACAAAGGTACCTTTACCTTTTATCCGCTGGGCATAACCACGGGACTCAATTTCCTGCAAGCTTTTTCTGGCGGTAGTATTGCTAACTTGAAAGTTATGAATCAATTCATTTTCAGAGGGCACCTTTTCTCCCGGCAATAATTCTCCTGAAATTATTTTACTGATGATTTGCTCACTTATGACAATAAATTTGGGCTTTTTGCTCTGGTTCCGATTTTTCATAAAAGAAAATTTACTGGCCTATTAGGTGTCGCCACTTAAATAATGAGTTAAAACCAATAGGAATTCTTGTAAATTAAATGATTTTAACCCTTAAACTCGAAATATGCAATAGACATTCTATTAAGTGCTGAATCGCTTTAAAATACCCAATCGTTGCTGTTTTCAATTTCACCATAGCGGTGCTATGCTAAAATCTCCAAACAGCCTGATTTTCTTGCGATTGCAACACTTCCCGTAAACACGGGACAGGCTTCACCCCTGACATTGTCAGGGCGGAGAAATCCTATTAATCCGGGTTTAAACATTTAAGGGAAAAAGTAAGCCTTAACCTGACATAGGTAGCCCGTTACTTGTCTCAATCGCCTTTCAACTTAATACTCTAATTTATTGTATTCTATTTCCAGTTATAGCTAAAACCATAAGGGAACGCAGGTGAGGAACACATAAGGTAGGATTGGGGTTGAATTGGATTAAAAAAAAATGCCAGGGTCTTATTCATCATAAAACCCTGGACAAACCCTACATTAAAAAATAACCAACTTCCGCTACGGAATCCAACTTCACTTCTCAACTCACTCCGTTTTCATATTTTTAATAAGATAAATGTACTAAAGAAAAATATACAATACCAATTAATATAAAAGTAAATCATTATATAAGTTTACAAAGATTTTTTAATTGTGTAAAATACAATAATATAAGTGTTAAAAATTACGAAATACAGTTAATTGTATTTCGTCCTAGCAAAAAACCATTTTATTTGACATATGAAGGACAGAATTGCTTATTAAGTGGTTGAAATTAAGCGAATTGAATGTGATTTGATCGTAATTTGTCTTTTTTTTAAAAATAAATAAAATAATTTTTCTCTTTCGATAAGCCTTATTGAATTATATATATTATAAAGTTGATCTCTTCAGCTTGAATTTTATGAATTTCTTACTCCTCGAAGTAATTCCAAATAGTTAGCTTATTATTAGGTGGCGGCTTTTTTTATCCTGCACTCAGAGACCATTAACCTGCTACGGCGAGCAAACAATTATGCTTATTAGGGTTAATAGCTTGTCGGTAATGTGGGCTTGTATTCAATTAAATTGCTCCAATATTGAATCTTTACGGCCCGCCTTGGGATATTGTGAAATTTCGTGATAAATGACTCTTCATGGATTAATGATTGAAAAGAAACTTTATCCTCCATGGAGTCGTAGTTCCAGCTAACAAAAATACCCGTGTTTTCTCTCCCTAGAAACTGCTCTATACCATTCCAGAAATTGAACTGATTTTTTCGGCTTCCCATATTCAACACATAGGTTTGTGGGTTTCCTTTTAGGTAGAAAGAAAGCGCTGAAGCAGTATGATAAGAGTCTGAAAATACAAATGCATTGTCTATGCCAAGACTGTCTGTAAGGTGATCAATTCTTTTCGCCAGTTGTTCATGACCTAGCAGTCTTTTGATTATCCTTTGTTCTCTTTTCTTAACAGTTTTACTCGATTTAATTCCGGTGTAGTCTGGTAAAATGAATATAAGGGGTAGGGCAATACTGATGTAGATTCCACCATGACTAACAATTTTCCAAAACTTGCCTTGTAAAGTCATCCATCGAGCAAATACTATTGCCAGCCCTGCATAGGAAAAAGTAGGCCAATTAACCATTGCCTCTTTAAAAATACTCAAAGAGGCAAAAATAAGAAAGGCCATCATTCCCGGTAGAACAAGAAAAATGAAAGGGGTACTTATATTTTTAAAGTTGAATTTAAATGTTAGTAGCCATGAGGGTAACAGAAACAATGATACGATTGCCAATTGCCCTTTTACGAATTCTAATAAACTTTTGCTTGCAGCCGTCAACGAAAATGGTTTTGAGCTAGTTCCTTCTGTGCCGGTCAAGGCCAGCAAATGCAGAAAGGTTTCAAAGTTATTTTGCCAGTTCCAAATTACAATCGGCAAGAATCCCAATGCACTTATCATTACAAATACCAAGAAATTAGCTCTTTGTGTTTTCCACTTTCTTATAAACAGCAGGTATATAATAAGTACAGGAAAGATCAGGACCATCACATACTTCGCTGTAAGCCCCAATACTGTAGCTATTCCTGCATAAATCCAACAAACTCTATTTTCCTCATTAATCCCTCTATAACTAAGATAAATGCTTAAGATCCAAAAGAAGGAGAGGGAGGAGTCTGTCATATGAAAGGTAGAAGCCAGCCACCAAAATGGCATTGCCTGTATGGCTAATGCAGACCAAAAACCAACTTTTTTTGAGTATAAATAGGTGCCAAAGATAAAAGTAACCCAGGCTATTCCTATACCACATAGAATTGCGTTGATGCGGATGGCAAGCTCTGTATTGCCCATCACTGCAGTACTTATAAAGTTAAGCACTGCAACTAAAGCTGGTTTTGAATAATAATGCCAGGCCAAATTCTGGGACCATAACCAGTACTGTGCTTCTTCGGTAAATAAATTTATTTCTGGACGGAGGGTAAATAGTATTTTGGCTAGCGAGAGCCCCAATGTTAACAGGTAAAAATAGAGGGAATATTTTTTTTGGTTGAGGACCATAAAAAATTGACATGGTTAAATGCTCTTATAATAATACCCGATAATCTAAGGCTAAATATTTATTAACCAATAATTTAACGCGGATTATTTACTAGGGTTTGATAACCCTATTCCTTATTATTAGGGATATGTTGTAATTGCAAGGAAATCAGGCTGTGTTGCAAGTTTGGACTTGTGTTATGATGGTAAACTATCCTACTTTCTGGAAGAGTTGGTATTGAGCACAATTAATCGAAAATTAGGAGAATTCATTAGGTTATAAATTGCCTATTGAATGAATATTCATATAAACGTGAATATTTTACACTATCGGACGCGGTAGCAAATCACCTTTGGCCATTAAGAACTTATACACGGACTATTTACTAGGGCAAAATCATGGATTGGGAATAATCCAAATTTCTGCAACTTGTGAACCTCTTTCTCCTTCGCTGCAAGTCCATTGGAGAACAAGATTGCCATCTGAATAGGAGCTGGCAGGAAGTTCAAATTCATACAAAGGCCTAATACCCGTTCTGATATAATCGTGGATTAGATGCCCATCATCAGTGGTCAATTTCATTTTGGCTCGGAACCTTCCGGTATAAGCAATTCTGATTTTGTAGGAAACCTCTGGGTTAAGCTGATCATAATTGATGATCAGGGGCGTGTCATAAAGTGTAGTTACTTGATTCATCCATGCCAATGGAGTAGCAGTGCCTCCGAAACCTACTGCCTGGATTTCATGAACCCACTCTTGGCCCCTTAGTCCAACGCCAAAACTTTCTCTAGGACCATAGAGCCCTCCTGGATCTTGACTCCATTCTATTGGCTTTAATATCCTTTCCCAGCTTTTCCCTTGCCCAAAATTGTCATAAAAACCTCCAGGTCCAGGATTGGTTCGATTCAGTAATTGAGCTATTTTTTCTAATCTCTGCTTCTCCTCGGTTTCTTTCTTGATTTCATTAAGGTTGGCCAAAAGCCATGGCGCATCATTAAGCACCACGTCTAGATTGTCTATGAAGTTCCCCCTTCCAGAAGCCGCTCCATGCGGATTGACAGTCAGTTGTGCGCCAATACTATTATAAAGTGCATCTGCCAATTCCAAACATCTATGTTTTAATTGAGCAATGTAAGGATCAGCCATTTGCTCATTTAAAAAGGCTGTGGCGACTTTTATACTATTCAAGCTTCCCTCTTTTTCTGCCCTGTGGAGCGCATTTTGTGCCTTTTGTTCTTGTTGGGTTTCAAAGAGCAGTTTCTGCTGAATGTATGCGTCATAATAGGCACGGATCAAGCCCATTTGAAACCTGAAATTACTCATTAGTTTGGCATCGGCTCTTTTTTCCATGTCCTGCCATTGTGCCAGCGTTTGAGAAATACTAGTGTTAGAGAGCAATGGACCCTGCAGGTTCTTCTCCTCAGCTAAAAAACCATTGGCTGCTGCATCTGTCCATTCCGGACCAAAGAAAAATCGAGAATAATCCCTAAGTGTTTCTATTACTTCTGTTTCAGGATTCCATTCCTGGTCTGTCCAAATAAATTTGTTTACATCATCATTGGTGCCTTCAGAATAGCTCAAGCTTCCATTGGCATATTGGGCCAGATAGTTGTGGATGGTTTTTTGATCTATCGGACGAGGATTTATGGATTCCCTTCCTAAGGTCATGGCCATGGCCAAATCCCATTCTGGTATTGGATATTGAGAGCTTAGGTTATGGGTAATGTCCGGATACCTTCGAATAGGAAGTGAGGCGTCTGTTAATTGTCTCAGTTCAGGTAATGGTATTTTAACCCAAGGGCCGAAAACCACACCACCAAACCAATCGTACTTTTGGTTGACGTGATAAAAGAAACGATCAAACCAGGCCTTTGTAGGCTTAAACACCTGAGGGGAAACCCATATTTTGGCGTTCGGGTGAAATCTATGAAGCTTGGTAGCCACTTCTTCTAGCCAATCAAACAATACATCCGGTTCAAGGTCTCCTGGGTCTCCTCCAGGAACAAACAAATGATCCAGCCTTGGAATAGAGGCAAATACATCTTTGCGTTGTGTTAGTTCTATTGTTCTTGTTTGCGGGTCTTCATAGTCATCTTCCATATTTGGAAACCACATCCATACATCCAAGTCCAATTCATTGGCAATTCGCGACTGCTCTCCGATCATGTCTATTGCAGGTATAGTCATGTGACGGGAGGTAAAGTCATCATCCGTTCGTGGAGGCATAATTTCAATACTATTGGAACCAAAGAGTGCCAGCTCTCTAATGTATTGGTCAAAACGATCCACTGTAAAGGCATCATAAGCATTAGTCTTGGGACGATAACCTAGTTGGTGCCCTCTAATGGGAGATTTTGGTGAAGAGGACTTTTCAATGGCTTTGGACAATAAAAGCTGATCTTTAGCCCAATTCATTTTTCTAAGCAGGTGTCCTATTCCAAACAATAAGCCCCTGTCATCTTGCCCTATAATAATGGAGTTCGGGTTGGTTGATGTATTGTCAATAATGACTTTGAACCCTTCATCAGGCATAGGCTGTACTTCATTAAGAAGCTTCCTCCAATTCTTAGGAAGGCTTGGGATATCCTCGAATTGGGTCAAAAGGATGGAAGATTGTGTTCTTTTTGCCTTCGTTTGTATAGGAAATGTTTTTTCCACGCGCTTTGTCAGTTCCTCATGTAGTATGGTGGCATATTTTTGCAATCGCTCACTATTGCCATGAGGGATTATGACAGCATTTGAAAAATCAAGATCTTGGCCATAAGAAAGGCCGTTTATTAAAAAAACAGAAACAATTAAAAGGGTTCGTAGTAGCATCGTTATTTGGGATTATCCCCAAATATACCTTTTTGCTATGCATTTAGGCTATTTTGAAAGTTAGTATCGTCGCCTTACTTCGTAATTTTTTATTGGATTGTGCATGCTGACTTTTAGCATCTGTCCATTTTGATAGTAATATTTGTTTTGATCGCCTTCTATATGGGTGGTGTAAATCCCCTCACCATGAGCCCTAATTTCCGAATATTTTCCCAAGTTTTCGGCCATCATTAATTTTACTCCCTTTGGCTCTTCAAAAAATAGCCGGACAGCACTATGATGGATCGGTTCATTAATGGTGTCTGAGTTTTCATATTTATACCCTTTTGCATCAATTATATACTGATCACCTTCTAACCAAATTTTGGAAACAAAGTCGCCTCTGTTAGTCTTAGAACTTACTATGGAATTAATAAAAATGCCATCAAGGTATTTCACCTTCATATTGTAGTCTACATTTATTGTCCCAAACAGCCAAAAACTCACCTTACTTTCTAGTAAATATAGGGTGGTATCCCCATTTAAGACCTTGTTGGCTTTCATGTCTCCAATTTTAAACCCTGCCAAAGTAATGTCAAAATCGATTTGGTCTTGAGCATTCAAGGCAGATGTAGATAAAAAGAGGAGCATACTGAAACAGCAGGCAATATAAATTCCTGTTCTAGGCATTAGCTATTGGTTAAAATAATGTGCAGATAGTAAGGTATAAAAAAGACTGAATTTGTTCAAGTTCCCATTAAGATATTAGGTGATGGATGAACCTAAATTGTAGTTAAACCCGAAATATGCAATAGACAATCTATTATGTGCTGAAATCGCTTCAAAATCAGCCACTTCGTTGCTGTTTGGATATTTTAGCATAGCACCGCTATGGTGAAATCTCCAAACAGCCTGATTGTCTTGCGATTGCAACACTTCCCGTCAACACGGGACAGGCTTCACCCCTGACTATTGTCAGGACGGAGAAATCCTATTACATAATCCGGGTTAAAAAGCCCAAAGCTATCTTATTAAAAGCTTCTGGGTTTTCTACATTGACTACATGTCCACAAGAAGGAACCACCTCAAGTTTGGCTGACTGATGGGTTTTGACCAGCTTTGCAATGGTGGGTAGAAACATATAATCTTCTTCACCCATAAGGTAAAGTGTGGGAATGTTGGTCTCTTTAATTCTGAAAAAATCCAATAGAGGGTTTACTCTTGAAGCGAGGCTAAACCAGCGAATAAACTCCTTTTGGTATAATTTTTTCGCCTCCTGAACAAATAAATATCTGGAAGCCTTGTGGTTTTTCCTAGGCATAATAATAAAAGCAAACAGCTTGTAAAGTAGAAGGTAAGGGATCACAGATTTTAGCAAAATCCCTAGCCGCATCAATACTTGTCCTCTGATGTTTAGCTTCATAATCGCGCCAGCAAGCACCATACTCGAAACTCTTTCAGGATATCTTTCTGTAATCTCCCTAATGATTATTGTTCCTAATGAGATCCCTACAAAGTGAGATTTTTCAATCTTGAGATGGTTTAATACCTCCATGACCTCATCGGAAATTACTGGGAATGTATATTTTTTTAATTTTTCGTAGACTTTGTCTTTTGATTTTCCATGACCACGTAAGTCCACCAACAAAACGTTGAAGGATTTTTTGAAATCTCGGATCTGTTTAAACCAAATAGCGCTGCTTCCTCCTGCACCATGCACAAAAGTAACCCAAGGGGCTTCAGGTTTTAATAAATATGTGGTATAATGGAGCATGACTTATTTAACACGAAATATCCCTATATGGTTTAATTTCTAATAAGATTCATTATGAGTTCTTGGATAGGTGAAACATTATAGCAAGGATTTCAATTTCCAATTTCTCTAATTTCTTGAAAAAAGCCTGTCCCTGGAAAGTTAGGGACAGGCTTTTGCTTTGATGACATGGTGAGCTGCAACTCAGCGAATTTCCTTGGCGATCAATTTTGCCATGATCTTGTTTCCTCTTTTATTAGGATGAACACCGTCTGCAAAAAGTTTTCCATACTTCTCCATAGGCTGGTGCATGTCTATTAGGCTTGCTCCTGTTTTTTCAGCTGCCTGGCGGATTAGTTGCACCATTTCGTTGACAATAATTTCTTCTGTGATATCAAAATTAGTTTTGAAAACAGGGACAGGAAGGCAGACATATATTTTCCCGTTTTCAGGCATACTTGCCCTAAAAGTCTCTATCATTTCCACATAATTGTCCAGAAATTCATCCTTGTACTTCCAGTTTTGAGGCTTGGAGTCATTGGTACCCAGTTTGATAACCAGAATATCAGGGGCAAAAGATTTAACACCTTCAAACTGAGGCTCATTCCAGTAAGGGTAATCCCCATTTTTTAATAAAGTACGTCCACTAACACCAAAGTTGATGACATGGTACTTTTTACCCAATTTCTCCTGTAATTGAAGTGGGTAACTGTCAGGATGTTCACGGCCTGGTCCTTGGGTGATACTGTTACCCACACAGGCAACTTTAATAGGTGATTGGGCTAAAACTTCCTGCCCTATAAATAACAGCAGGATATAAAATAACTTGTTCATGAATTTTGATTTTGCTTTGAAAGTGGAAATTACATAATTTTTAAATGCTTTGATCCTTTCAATTCTTTAAATTGCCCGTCAGTTGGAATTTTTCAGGTGCAATGAAATTGAATTACTTGGTCTTTTTTGAAAAGTTTAACCTCCTTTCTTTGGATGTGGTAACAGGGGCATGTGCGGGGATGTGTTTTTTCGCTGATTTGATGAAAGTGAATTTGTCCTGGAAAATCTATTTGCTTTTGGCGCTTGCTGTATGGAGCATTTATACTTTTGACCATTTATTGGATGCCAGAAAGGTGAAAGGAAAAGCTTTGTCCCATAGACATAGGTTTCATCAAGACCATTTTACTTTACTATTGGGATTGCTGTTCCTGGCCGTTATCTCTGGATTTGTGTTGGCCTTATGGTTTTTGCCTTCTTTAAGGATGTTTGGTTCTGGACTAGGTCTTGCCTTTCTCATCGTATTGTCTATGGCAATATTGCGTATTGCAGGAAAAAAAACAGCTGCTGTTAAAGAGTTTTCTACTGCTTTATTTTATGTGGCAGGACTTGTTTTAATTCCCCTATTGAATATAGACCTTTCATTTTCCTCCAATTATTGGATGTTTTTTTTAGGTGCCTATTTTTTATTGGCTTGGTATAATCTGGTATTTCTTTCCTATAGTGATAGTGAGCAAGATTTTGCTGAAGGGCAGGAGTCTATTGTGACCGTCCTTGGTATAGAAAAAACACGGAAATTACTGTGGTCACTTACCCTTATTGGTTTGTTTTACCTGGTGGTTCTTTTTCTTATACTGCCTTCTTTTTACCATATATATACGCTGATTTGGGGTTTAATGCTTTTGATGCACATTTTGAGTTTTGTGGAATTTCCCGGTACCAATAACTTAAAAACCAGAAAGAGACTTGAGTTAGCTTTTACCCTACCTTTGCTGTTATTGTTTTTTTAACCCCAATTTGTGAATAGCTGATCCACTCCCAAAATGAAGACAAAGGACAAATTGAGTACAGTGGATAAATACAGGTTTCTTGCTCCTATTTATGATTACCTTGCCTCTCTTGTATTAGGCAAGGCCTTTCATGAAAGCAAAAGGACATTTTTGGAAATTATTCAGCCGGGAGATACGGTATGGGTAATTGGAGGAGGAACAGGTGCTATCCTGCCTGAAATCTTAAAAAGATGCGGCAAGAATGGAAAAATCATTTACATGGAAGCCTCGAATAAAATGCTTGAAAAGGCAAAAGGTAGGGTTTCATTGGACTGTCAAAGCCGGGTAGAATTTATCTGTTCCGAAGATTTTGGACTTCCCAAGGAGGGGGAAATTGATGTTGTTATCACTCAATTTCTATTGGATGTATTGACAGATCATTCTATTAATTCTTTGTTTCAAAGAGTAAAGCAAAAGGTCTCCCCAAGCACTTCTTGGTTATTTTTGGATTTTTATCCAGTGAAGGACAAGCAATGGCTGATACATTTAATGATCACAAGTTTTAGCCTGTTGGCCAAACATCCGAGAAAAGAACTTCCTGATTATGATAAATTCTTTAAAAACTGGGATTGGGGTGAAAAAAAAGCAGTAAGCTTTGAAAAAGGATTTTATAAGGCCAAGCTTTATCGCTTAGCGCCAAAGGCTATCAAATCAGAAACGATCTCTTTAAAATAATCCCCATTATAAGGACCATAAAAATTCATATCCCTCGCTTCATAGTAATCACCTGAATAATATTTGTCAGGGGTGATGTATCCTATATATCCTCCGTTAAATGTGGTTACAAACAATGAAAGCCCCAATGCATTTGCTTGTTCTTCCCATGCCTTATAAAATACCCCAGAGACTTCACCTGAGGAAGAGATAAACAGGGCGTCGCCTATCCTGATGACATCGAAATAAGCCGGATTATTTCCAATAGCCCAATTAAAAAGCCATGGTCTCAATCGCAAATTGTCACTAATTCTGTAATGTGGTGAGCGGAGCTTTAATGGTAGTTTTGCTGCCAAAACCTGACTGCCCATTACTGCTTCGTCTATAGTATTACTTCTCACAACTGAATCCAGTGAAGAAGCGTATTGCTGAATACTTTTAATGTCATTTCCAGGCGCCTTTGGGCGGTGGCTTCCTACAGCTCCTGCTGCAAAAACAGCAAATTCATGCCTGCTTTCCAAAGCTTCGGATAGGTAATAGGGGTAATCTCCTGAAAGGCCCATAAACTTGCTACTAAGACAGGTGGCGTGTGCACTGTAGGTAGTAAATGAACAAGTGCTACCGTTGTTTTTCTTTAATATTAACTGTCTAATATAAGGATCAATGGGGTCGGAGGCAATCAATCTATTGGATACAAAATTCGCGGCTTCTGACTTTTTGGTGTGTAAGGAAACCGTGTCCATATTGTTCAAGGCCTTAGTGAGGGCACTGAGTGTTCCTTTGGCAATATGCTTGACCAGGGATTCATCCCATCCTCCCATGGCAATCTTCCCTACGGGACCAGGAATGGTTCCTCCCATACCACTGTGCGTATGGGTAGCTGTAAAATAAATATGGTCTAGAGGAAGTTTTTGCTCCTTTATTGCTGACCGCAAAGCTTGTGCTAATTGAGGATGAACAATCAACAATTCATAATTAAGGAAAGCTACCTTAAACTTGTTATTGCCTACAATGATGGCTTTTATATAACTGCTGTCCTCAACAAATTCATAGGGACCTCGTGGCCTATAGGCAACAAGGTTTGCAGGTGTATCAGGAGTAATATTGGCCTTGGCCCATCCTCCTAAAACGTATCCATTATCAGTCCCCTCAAAAGCCAGGTTTTCTAGCGATTGAAGGGTTTGTTTATAGTATGCCGTTTCTTTATAGGGTGTCCAATCAACAGTGGTGATGGTCAATAATGCCAGTGCTAACAAAAAAATGAAGCACCCAATAACGATTTTTAATAGGACTTTCATTTTTTTGAAAATTAAATGGACATATTAACCCTCATAAGTGAAGGTACCATGTTGGCTATTGACGGTAACTTTTTTGCCTTGATGATCTGTAACGCGGCCTATAACTTTTGCTTCTACGCCAAAATTGGCTGCTATCGCGATGACTTGATCGGCCCATTTTTCGTCTAGGTAGACTTCCATTCTGTGGCCCATATTGAAAACCTTGTACATCTCTTTCCAGTCAGTACCGCTTTCTTCCTGTATGATTTTAAAGAGAGGTGGGGTTTCAAAAAGGTTGTCTTTGATGACGTGCAAATTGTCAATAAAATGAAGCACTTTGGTTTGTGCTCCTCCACTGCAATGTACCAAACCGTGTATTGCAGCTCTATTTTCTTTCAATAAGGCTGCCATGATAGGAGCATAGGTTCTGGTAGGTGAAAGGACCAATTTACCCATGTCTAAGGGAGTGCCAGGCGCCGGACTGGTTAAGTCATAGCTCCCAGAGTATACCAAATCTTCAGGAACGGAAGGATCAAAACTTTCAGGGTAAGCAGATTTTATATTTTTCCCGAAGACATCATGTCTGGCAGAAGTAAGCCCATTGCTTCCCATTCCTCCATTGTATTCGGATTCATAAGTCGCTTGACCAAATGAAGTCATACCTACGACTACATCTCCTGCTTTTATGTTGTCATTGGAAATGACTTCGTTTCTTTTCATTCTGCAAGTGACCGTACTGTCCACGATGATGGTACGTACCAAATCTCCTACATCAGCTGTTTCCCCTCCAGTAAGCACTGCATTGACGCCATGATCTCTCAGCATCTGTAGCACTTCTTCTGTGCCATTGATGATGGCAGCGATCACTTCTCCTGGAATAAGGTTTTTGTTTCTTCCTATGGTGGAGGAAACCAATATATTATTGACTGCGCCCACACATAGTAGGTCGTCTATATTCATGATTATTGCATCCTGGGCAATTCCTTTCCAGACACTTAGGTCACCTGTAGCCTTCCAATAAAGGTAAGCTAGAGAGGACTTTGTTCCTGCACCATCTGCATGCATGATGTTGCAATAGTCAGGGTCATTTCCTAATACATCTTCTACTATTTTGCAGAAGGCTTTAGGAAATAGGCCTTTGTCTAGGTTGGAAATTGCTTGGTGTACGTCTTCTTTCGAGGCAGAAACACCCCGCTGCATGTACCTATCGTTCATAAAATCAGATTTGGAAAAAACAGATAAGGGTCAAAGGTAAGCATTTTAGTCCGTGATTTCTATAACCTTAAACTCTGTTCTTCTGTTGACTTGGTGCTCTTCCTCAGTTTGAGCATTTTCGATAATCAACTGTCTTTCACCATAGCCCTTGGCTTCCAGCCTGTCTGCATCAATTCCTTGGGACACAATATAAGCCACAGCAGATTCTGCTCTTCTTTGTGAAAGATCGTCATTGTAAGCATCTGTAGCCCTTACATCTGTATGGCTACTCAACTCAATGCGTATTCCAGGATTGTCTTTCAGGATTTTGACTAGCTTGTCAAGTTCAACTGCAGCGTCAGGCCTAATATCAGCCTTATCTAAATCATAATAGATGTTTTCAAGCACTATGGCACGCTCTAGTATCAACTGGTCAAGTACAATGGTAGTGTCCAGAGTAATATTGGTCACATCCTGTATCAGGTCTTCTTCAGCTGGGGTTTTGCCAATAGTGCTGTAAGGAACACTTTTGGTGAAGTAACCACTTTTGGAAGCGATCATTGAATATTTTTTCTCAGGTTCAAGTGGGAATCGCAAGCGTCCACTTTGACTTGTAAGGTTGCCGTCTATGGTTTGGTTGTTGTCATCATAAAGCATTACACGGACCTGTGGAAGAATTTGCTCTTCACCATTTTCAGCAATTGTTTTGGTAACTACATTTAACAATACATTGACCACTTTTGGAGCTGGAGTCATGTCCTTGAAATAATAGATGTCATCATCTCCTTTACCTCCCTCGCGGTTGGAAGTGATGAAGCCTTCTTCAGGGTACTTGGTGAAGAAAATCCCAAAATCATCTGCAATGGAATTAAAGTTAGGTCCTAGATTTATAACCTTGTTGGTGTCTTCTACTTCCTTAAAAACAAAAAGGTCTAGCTTACCAAATCCGGGATGACCGTCTGAGGCAAAGTAAAACTCTCCATTTGCCAATAACCTAGGAAACATCTCATTTCCAGGCGTATTGATTTCAGGGCCTAGGTTTACACCTTTACCAAAATTCCCACTTGCCATTTTAGTGGCTTTGTAAAGGTCTGTTCCTCCATAGCCTCCAGGCCTGTTTGAGGCAAAATAAAGGGTTTCACCATCAGGGCTAAATGATGGGGTGGAATTCCAATATTCTGGTTCCCCATTAACACCCATATAGGCGGGCTCAGTAAATCCACTACCATTGAATGTGGAACTAAATAAGCTAACATCAGGAAGGTCTTTTCTACTGGCACTGTTGCCTCGTGCATAGACGATCATGTTGCCGTCAGGGCTTATGGCAATGGCTCCTTGGTTAAGGCCTGATTCATTTCGGAATTCGTTAAGGGTTTGTACGCCCTGCACATCTACGTTGATCCCTTCCGCTCTTGTTTTAAATAATCGGGTGTATCCCTGGCCTGTGCCTGCATACATGCCTCCAGCCCCACGTGAGCTAGTAAAGAAAAGTTGGTTCTCACTTACAATCGGGGCGTAATCTATACCCGTAGAGTTAAGCAATTCATAATTTTCCAATTCATGATTGGGCCAGATAGGGGTTATTTCTGCTATAGCATCAATGTTTTGAATTTCCTTTGTGGCCAAGGCGATTTTTTCGTCGTCCATTGTAAGCTTTTTGGCAGCTTCAAAAGCTTCCTTTGCCGCTTCATATTCTCCTTTGCCTTTTAGGCTTCTCCCTTTGTGAAGTTGACTTTCAAAGCTGGCATTTTCAGCATTCACTTTATCATAATAAGCAGCCGCTTTTTCTATTCTATTTGAGAGTCTATAGCTTTCTGCAATATAAAAATTTGCCTCGTTGTTTGCCGAATCATTTTCTAATAACTTAGAATAAGAGGCGATTGCCAACTGATATTCTCCTGAGTTAAATTGGGTTTGGGCCTTCTGTAGCAGACTGGTACAAGAGGCCTGCAATACAAGCAATAAAACAGGAAGTAAACAGCGGCTTATTGGAAAGGTAGACTTTATGTTTCTCATACTATTTTTTCTCTCGCAGCATTAATTAGCAAAATATTTTTTTAGCCAACTTTTGTTGGCTTCAATTAGCCATTGGTCATTCAAATCTGCAATCTTACTTACACTAGGGTTAAACATTTTGCTGTTGGACTGTAAAGAACCCTCAACGACATGTTTTTTGATGTCGGGCAAAAATGCCACCCTGACATTTTCACCCTCTAGGTAAGCAACTTTTCCACTGTCCAGTAAATTTATATTCAATTTAACCTCTAACTCTCGCATAATTCTTACTGAACTATCAATAGAGCAACCACTGGCCCCCAACTGGCTTTCGTCAACACTAAGAATAATAAATTGGTCAAATTTCAGGTCAAAAGAACTAGGCATTTCAGCACCATGAGTGTTCCACTGATTACAAAAGGCAACAAGTTTTGATATAATCCAGGTTTTTTCTTGCTCATCAAATGGGCGATCTGCCTGATATACCCAAATTCTCGCATCTTTTGGCATTTCATCAAATGGTACGTACATGATTGACTCTTTTTAAATATATGTCTTCTACAAATTTACAAAATATTGACAGGCTTAACCTGGCATTTATATTTAAACGAAGATAGATTTATTATGATACAATTTTTTTTAAGTTCCCCTAAAAAAATATGAAAACCAAAACTGTCGCTTATAATCAGCCCTTTAAAACCAACTTTAGGTCTATAACTGCTGGTCCTTAGCAATCAATTCTGCCAAGTCAAGAACATTTACCTCTGTTTCTTTTTCCTTGTTTTTTACACCATCCGTCATCATCGTCAGGCAAAAGGGACAACCTACGGCTATGGTTTTTGCACCAGTTTGCAATGCTTCTTCTGTCCGCTCCACATTGATGTCTTTTTTTCCAGCTTCAGGTTCTTTGAACATTTGCGCCCCGCCGGCACCACAACAAAGACCCTTGGACTTGCATCGCTTCATCTCTACCAGTTCCATATCCAGTGCTTTGATCACTGCCCTAGGCGCTTCGTATACATCGTTAGCCCTTCCAAGGAAGCAGCTGTCGTGGAAAGTGATTTTTTTACCTTTAAATTCACCACCGTCCTTCATGACGATCTTGCCTTCATTGATCAACTCCTGCAAGTATTGAGAGTGATGAACCACCTCATAATTGCCCCCTAAAGCCGGGTATTCATTTTTGATGGTGTTGAAGCAGTGGGGACAGGCTGTTACTATGCGTTTTACCTGGTAACCGTCCAATACCTGGATATTGCTCATGGCCTGCATTTGGTACAGGAATTCATTTCCAGCCCTTCTGGCAGGATCTCCGGTACAAGTTTCTTCATCTCCGAGTACGGCAAAGTTCACACCCACTTTATTAAGGATTTTGACAAAAGCCAAGGTTACTGCCTTGTATCGGTCATCGAAAGAGCCTGCACAACCTACCCAAAATAAGATCTCAGGCGCTTCTCCAGCTGCCATTTTTTGGGCCATTGTAGGGGCTTTATAGCTATCACTCATAATATAGAATTTTTACTTTTTTTCTTTGTTTAAATCGGCTGCCCAGTTAAATCTATCCGTTGGAGGAAATTTCCAAGGGGCAAAACTGGTCTCAATATTTTGGAACATGGCATTCCATTGTGCGGGACTGCCACTTTCTTCCATGGCCGTATACCTTCTCAATTCAATAATAATGGCCAATGGATCAATATTGACAGGACAGGCTTCCACACAAGCATTGCAATTGGTACATGCGTTAATTTCTTCCTGAGTAATGAAATCTCCTAAAAGTGACTTGCCATCGTCCAGTCCTTTTTTGCCAGCGAGTAGATTTTTACTCACCTCTTCGGCCCGGTCTCTAGTGTCCATCATAATTTTTCGTGGAGATAATTTCTTTCCTGTAAGGTTTGCAGGGCATTCGGCCGTACAACGGCCACATTCGGTGCAAGAAAAGGCATTCATCAGATTGATCCAAGACAAATCATTGATATCCTTTGCGCCAAATCTACCAACTTCAGCAGTTTCAGTCCCTTGTTGATCAGTAGGCATTCCCAGCATCATCTTTACCTCATGTGTAACGGCTTCCATATTGGGGATTTTTCCTTTGGGTTCCAGATTGGAATACCAGGTGTTTGGAAAGGCCAGGAAAATGTGGAGGTGTTTGGAATAAGTGACATAAACAGCGAAGCCTAATATGCCAATGATGTGAAACCACCAGGCAAATCTTTCAATAAAAACCAGCGTGCCAACTTCAAGGCCTTCAAAAAGCCCTTGGATGCTTCCACTAATCCAAAGACCGCCGAGTGGGATATATCCACCGACACCCTTATAAGCGAGGATTTGGTCGGTAGCATTCATGGTGAAAATTGCTACCATCAATATGATTTCAATTACCAAAATCAGGTTGGCATCTAATTTTGGCCATCCTTTCAACTCTTTCATGTTGAGTCTTGGTACCTTGGTGATGTTTCTACGGATAAGGAATACCACACAAGAAACAAGAACTCCCAAAGCCAAAAACTCGAAAAAATTCATGGCTACTGAATAAAAACCTGCCAGAAAAGGGGCAAAAACCCTGTGCGTACCAGCAATCCCATCTATTATGAATTCTAGAACTTCGAGGTTGATGATAATAAAGGACACGTAAATTACCAGGTGAAGTAAGGCTGGAATTAGATTTTTGAACATCTTCTTTTGTCCCAAGGCTACCAGTAACATGGTTTTCCAACGTTCTTCCGGTTTGTCATTCCTTTGTAAGGGTTTTCCCAGTAGGATGGTTTTTCGGATAAAGTTTATCCTCTTGTACAGAATATACCCTGCTGTTCCTAAAACCAATAAAAAAAGGATTTGTGGTAAGCTACTCATATTGAATGTGTTATTATTTATCCTCGATTTTTTTATTAAAATTGCTTGTACAAAAGTAACAAATAGCTACCTTTGCATCACTTTCAGCGGTGATGTAGCTCAGTTGGTAGAGCATCGGACTGAAAATCCGTGAGTCGGTGGTTCGAGCCCACTCATCACCACAAGCCCTGGTTTTGCCAGGGCTTTTTTTATGTCCTTTATTTTTAGCGAATGATTTCCGGTATTTTGCATGCTTTGATTTTTTCTATTCTTTGAATAGGCAAATTAATAAATAGTCAGGAGGCAAACTATATATTTTATTTTTAAACAGGGATTATGCAATGGGATTTTAAATTAATAGGACCATAGCCTAATTTAAAGTAAACCTGAGAATAAGCCGCTTGTTCCAGTTAATTGGTGATAATTTGGTAATTATCTCTATTATTTAAAAAAGTTTTTGTCCAAAAGTGTAACCTTTTTGTTTCCCGATCATCATCTTACTACATGAAGTCCTTTTTTGAATCACAGATTTGGCCCTTGAAGAACAGGCTTTACCGGTTCGCCATACTTTGGCTGAAGGACAGGGATAAAGCGCAAGATGCGGTGCAGGAAACAATGACCAAAGGATTTATGCAACAGGAATACCTCTCTTCTATTAACAATCCTACGGGATGGTTGGTGAAGACCTTAAAAAATGAGGCTCTGCAGCAGATTCGTGAGGCAGGAAAATGGGGAACACTGGAGGAAGTTGGGGAAATGGCAATGGAAGTTGTACCCGAAGTAGATACTAGTCAGCAAGCTAAAATGGTGTTCAGGTTTATGAATAAACTTCCTGAGAAACAAAAGGAAATTTTCTTCCTGCGGGAAGTAGAAGGGCTTACACACAAAGAAATGGCTGATTATCTGGGTCTTAATGAAGGACAGGTAAAGGTGGAATTGCACCGGGCCAGAAAAAAGTTGAAATCATTTCTTGAAAATTATGGAAAGCAAGAATAAGGAATTGTGGAAAAAATACTGGGAGGGTGAGACAAGCCTGGAAGAGGAAAAGACCCTCTTTGCAGAAGTCGAAGCGGACAAGGCGGATAGTAAACTTGCCGAGTTCTATTCAGGGATACAAATGATTCGCTCAGAGAAGTCATCAGGTATTCAATTGCCTTTGCCCAAGCAACGTTTTCCTTGGCAAAAATTGGCTGCCGTGATGCTGGTTTTTCTTACTGTTACCGCCTGTTGGTGGGGCTATAAGGAATATGAGCAACAGCAGCAGGCCGAGGCTTATCAACAAGTAGTGGAAGCCATGGGTAAAATAAAGCTAAACCTAAAGAAGGGAACCAGTCAACTGGAAAGTATGGAAAAGATCAAATACCTCAATTCAGGTATGGATTGGTATGACAACAATAAAAATAATTAGCGATGAAAAAGATATTATTACTGACCTTGTGCTTATTGCCTTGGTTGGCAGAGGCTCAAACGGAAGTCATAGAGCAGTTTTATGAGAAGTACAGGCAGGATGAACGCTTTTCCAGGGTTTACATCAGCCCCAAGCTGATGCAAATGGCCGGGGGGTTCCTAAGTTCCAATGCGGACCAGAAGGATGAAGATGCCGAAAACCTGATGGAGCTGATCACCAAAATCAAAGGCATTAGAATTCTATCTGCGGAGAAAATTGGTGGTTTGGCCTTGTTCAATGAAGCTATGGGAGACCTGAAAAAGAACCTTTATGAAGAACTCATGGACGTGAGGGACAAAGAAAGCTCATTGAAATTTATGGTCAGGGAAGAAGGAGGCAGGATCAAGGAATTGCTGATGGTTTCAGGGTCTACCAGTGAATTTACCTTTATGAGTATGCAGGGGGATTTCACCTATCAAGACCTCAATATGCTTTCTGAAAACACCAGTTTGCCCGGAATGGAAGAGTATGGCCGAGCTAAAAAAAAATAAATAACCATTAGTATTAAAAGATTTTACCATGAAAAATTCAATTATTGTAATCGCATTGACCCTCCTTTTTAGCCTTCCTTCAGTACTTCATGCCCAAAGCAAAAGTGTGGATCAGCTTTATCAGCAATACAAGGGCGAGGAAAATTTCTTTCACTTAGACCTTGCTGGAAACTTTCTGGACTTTGCCAAAGGATGGAACCTAGAAATCGAGGAAGCCAATCTCGATGCCATTACCGAAAGCATAGAAAGGGTTAAGTTTTTTAAGTTGCCGGTGGGAGGTTCACGTGCTAAGGCAGATTTTCACAAGCTAAGCAAAGGTTTGAACAGGGAGCGTTATGAATTGATGATGGATGCCACTGACAAAGACAGCGGACTTGCCATTTATTCCAAAGGAAAAGAGGCTGTGGAAGGGTTAGTGCTGATGATTAGGTCTGATAATGACAGCGAATTTATGGTGATCGAACTGGAAGGTCGCTTTGACCAGAAAACATTGGCAACCATAGGCAAGGGGATTTGATTTTCTTGCTGTGCGGAATAACTTGGGTTAAAGTGGAGCTATAAAATTCAGCTTTGTTGGTGTTTTACCGCTAGCCTTTCAAGGAGTTTGTCCCTTAATTGCAGCCATTTTCCAAGCCTATTAATACAATAATACAATAAAAAGGTTATCCTTACTTAGTTTTATTGAATCTGTTTATAGTTATAAAGTTAATTTATAATCTATAGTTTTGGCATAGTTTTTTCTTGAATAGTAACTCGGATTTAACTAAATTACTATGATTATGAAAACGCTTAATTATTTTCTATTTATCGGGGCTGTATCCATGGCAATAGCTTGTGGACCTGGAACCAATGATTCCGGGGAAAGTGCTACTGATAGGACAGAGGTAAAAGAAAACCAACAGGAGACTATTGAAAGTGAAACCAAGATGGCTGACAAGTCAGCAAATGCAGTGCTGTCAGCGGCAAATGGAAGTGAGGTTTCAGGAATGGCTACCTTTACTCAAACAGCAGAGGGAAAGGTTAAATTGGTATTGTCAGTGAACAATTTGACACCGGGAAAGCATGCAGTCCACCTTCATGAAAATGGAGATTGCAGTGCAGCAGACGCTAGTTCTGCAGGAGGTCATTGGAACCCAACTGAAGATGAGCACGGTAAGAGAGGTGAAAATGATTACCATGCCGGTGATATAGATAATTTGACTGTAGGTGAAGATGGTATTGGATCGCTTGTTATGGTGGTTGATGGATGGTCTATCGGTGATGGACAGGATTCTGATATCCTCAATAAGGCGGTTATTATTCATGCTGATGCCGATGATTTTACTTCACAGCCTTCCGGTGCAGCCGGTTCAAGAGTGGCCTGTGGTGTAATACAGGAAAAAGTATAATCAATAGCTACTGAATAAAATGCTCATTTTGCGTGCTTTATGTATGGGATGAGTGTGAGATTTAAATTACCTAGAACAGCATCGTATTCCCTTTTCCTTATTATCCTCTTTACTAGCCTATAGGTGCAAAATATAAAGGAATAGGACTGATACATTCAAAGCCCAATGCGTCAAACCATTGGGCTTTTTGATGAATTGGGTTCAAGCTTATGTTAATAATTTTGGATAATGCCAGTAATGGTTTTAAATAAAGTACCTTTGTAACAGTAGTATTGATCTGAAGTTATTAAATATCCCTTCGCACTATCTCAGCGAATTGCTGATGCTTACTTTTTTATAAATCTTTATTTCAATTGTTTAAACTCCGTAGCCAACTTAATGCCTGGGTGCTGGAAATTACCTATTAAAAGTAATTTTAATCTTGCGTTTTTGCACCTGTCATTACCTTGCAATGCGCCACAAAGCAAAAAATATGGCTTTATTAGAAATGGGTGTAATTGGTACCTCGAAAAAAGAAGACGAAAGACGGGTTCCTATTCATCCTGCACATTTAACAAGACTTCCAGAACCTATTCGAAAGCAACTTATTTTTGAAAAAGGTTATGGCCTGCCTTTCAATATAGCCGACGAAGAGATCAGTGAGCTGACCGGTGGAATCGCAAGTCGAAGTGAAATCCTGACGGATATTGGGGCGGCTATCATTGCCAAACCTATCCTTTCAGATCTGGAAGAACTTAAAGAGGGCGGCTTGCTTTGGGGTTATCCTCATTGCGCCCAACAAGATCATATTACCCAAATCGCAATCGACAAGAAATTGACCTTGATTGCTTTCGAAGACATGTATGTTTGGAGTCCTAGCGGGCAAATTGGAAGACATACCTTCTATAAAAACAATGAAATGGCAGGCTATTGTGCCGTTATTCATGCCCTACAATTAAAAGGGATAGATGGACATTATGGAAATCAAAGAAAAGTTATCATCTTTAGTTTTGGAGCCGTAAGCAGAGGGGCAATTTATGCCTTGAAAGCACATGGTTTTAGGGACATTACCATTTGTATTCAGCGACCAGATCACGAAGTAAGAGAAGAGGTATTGGATGTGCATTATGCCAGACTTCGAAAGGGGAATGAAAATGAGCCCAGGCTGATCGTGGTAGAACACGATGGTACGGAAAGGCCGTTATTGGAATTAATCAATGAATCTGAGATTATCATTAATGGAACCTACCAGGATACAGATGATCCCATCAATTATGTCATGGAAAATGAAAAGTCAATGTTAAAACCTGGTTCACTGTTTATCGATGTGAGCTGTGATGAAGGGATGGGCTTTTATTTTGCCAAGCCAACTACTTTTAAAAATCCATTGATAGCCATTGATGCTATTGATTACTATGGGGTAGATCATACCCCAAGTTATTTTTGGGAAAGTGCTTCCAGATCCATATCGGCAGCGATGATCGTGCATTTGCCTTTTGTGATCTCTGGCCGTGAAAGTTGGAAAGATAGCCAGACGATTAGTAATGCGATAAATATAGACAAAGGCGTGATTGTAAAAGACACTATCCTTAGGTTTCAGAACCGCAATGCAAAATATCCACATCCCATAAATCCGGTACTCAACTAATCCGGACTGGGGTGATTTTAATTTTATAAATAAGAATCAGTAATGGATTTTTTCAGGATAATCCAAAGCACAACGTAAAATATGACTGAAGCAATAAAAATAAACAAGCCGGAACCGATTACTTCCGCGAAACCAAAAGTTGTCTTTGATGGCACCACAGACATAAAGCTTTCTATAGAAGCATTAGAGGCCGGTAAGCAAGTGTTGATTACGGCTTTTTATAGCAACGGCTTGTTGCTTATGAAAGAATTGAAAGCTCATTTACAAAAAAAGTTTTCTAACACAACTTTTCAGGAGCAACGTGAATTTCGGGCAGCTTACCACAAGCTTTCCAACCTTGTATTGATTGAAATTGCAGGGAACAAACTGGCACTTAAGAAGGCCCCTTTTATCGGTTGGTTGGAAGAGTTGTATCCGGAAAAAAGTGATTTCTTGCTGACTTTTCCTCAAGTACAGGGACTAAACAGTTCCTGGGAATGGTACAAAAATGGGATTTCCATTCCTGTGCTAAGGAATAAATTACACCCTTATTACGGCACCTATTTCCCAACCCGATTTGATCATTTGGCGCAGTTTGATCAGTGGCTAAAACGCTATACTGGCCCGAAAAAAACGGCCATAGACATTGGTGTGGGTAGTGGTATTCTCGCTTTACAAATGGTGCAGTACGGCTTCCAAAAGGTTTTTGGAACAGACAGCAATCCCAACGCGATCGTGGGGTTAAAAGCCTTTATGGGAGATACTAAATTGTCCCGAAAGATAGAGTTGGATCTGGGACATCTTTTTGGAAAGTGGGAAAAACAGACCGAACTGATTGTGTTTAATCCTCCTTGGCTGCCAGCATCCAATGCTGTGGAAAACTTGGATACAGGCATCTATTACAATGAGAAGCTGTTCCCTGAGTTTTTTGCAGAGGCAAAGAAACGCTTGTTGCCCGATGGCAAACTGCTGCTTTTGTTCTCTAACCTAGCTCAAATCACGGAGCTGACCAAAGAACATCCAATAGAAAAAGAACTGGCTGAAGGCGGTCGTTTTCAATTGGCAAGATGCTTTAAAAAATCTGTTAAACCAGCCTCAAAGAAAACAAAGCGAAACCAGAACTGGCGTACTGATGAAGTAGTAGAGCTTTGGGAGCTGACGCAAAAGGAAGCATAGGTCTGTTACTGAACAGGGCTGTTTCTAAAATACAGTATATAGCAATCCTTATTTCTCCGATTAAATTAATCCCAAGATGAAAGCATGGACCCATTTGCTTTGATTTATGGATAAATCCTTATATAATATTTATCTTGGTTAATTCTTTTTGAATTAATCGAGATAAACTATGGAACATAAAATCAAGTCAATTCGGCCGTTTATTGGCGCCAAAGATTATGGGCTGTCCCGTCAATTTTATACCGATCTGGGCTTTGCCGAAATCGTCCTTTCCAGCAAGATGTCCTACTTCAAATCCGGTGCCTTTGGCTTCTACCTGCAGGAGGCCTATGTCAAGGACTGGGTAGACAATACCATGGTATTTATGGAAGTGGAGGGGTTGGCCAAGCATCTGGAAAAAATAAAAACCCTCAACCTCCCTCAAAAGTACAGCGGCGTCCGCCTATCCGAAATCGTCTATAACGACTGGGGCAGCGAATACTTCCTACACGATCCTTCTGGGATTTTATGGCATATTGGGGCGTTTTTGGGGTAGTTTTTATTCCACCTGTCAATATCGCTTTGCTTCTATTCCCAGGTGTATAGCTTTCAAAACATTTAATAATTCCCTTATAGCCAATGCTCAGAAACCGTCTACAATCACTTAGGAAACGAATGCATGCTATACGATCCTTCTGGGATTATATGCCATATTGGAGTAGGAGGTTTTTTTTGGATAGGGCTTGATTGTGGAGTGGAGGTGTTTAATAAAAAGTTTAAATACCGCTTTTATTTAATTATTGAGAATGTATTAATTAATAGAAAGGAATATTTTAGTATACAATATCTTTAAAAATTTTTAAAATAATTAAAAACCCATTAGTTTAGTAATCATTTCTCATAGTTAAATATAAGTACATATTTCTGTGTGATTGGAACCAATTTCAAACAAGATTAATTTACTGTTTGGTGATTTTAAAATATAAAAATGTACGATAATAGAGAACAAATTCGATTTATTGACCTTTTTTGTGGAATTGGAGGCTTCCGGATTGCATTTGAAGAATCCTGTCAAGAAGTTGATATAAATGCAAAATGTGTGTTTTCTTCAGATATAGATAAATTTTGCCAAGATTCTTACGAAGCCAATTTCGGAGAAAGACCCCATGGAGATATTACACAAATAGACGAAAAGGACGTTCCGGATCATGACATTCTTTTTGCAGGATTTCCATGTCAACCATTCAGCATTATTGGACAAATGAAAGGTCTAAGTGACACTAGAGGGACACTATTTTTTGATATAGCACGTATTATCAAAGAGAAACAACCTAAGGCATTTATTTTAGAAAATGTCAAGCAACTTGTTGGTCATGATGAAGGAAAAACTTTAAAAGTTATTTTGAAAACACTAACTGAACTTGGTTATCACGTTCAATATTCTGTTTTAAATGCCCTTGATTACGGATTACCTCATAAAAGAGAAAGGATAGTAATTGTTGGTCATAAAGAACCTATTATGTTTACTTATCCTGATCCTATAAGACCATATACACCATTAACGGAGATTTTACAAACTAAAGTTGATCAGAAGCATTATGCTTCAGATTATATAAGAGCAAAAAGAGATGAAAGTCATAAATCATCTTTTTACCCTTCAATTTGGCATGAAAATAAATCAGGAAATATTTGCTCTTATCCTTATTCCTGTGCTTTAAGAGCTGGAGCATCTTATAATTACTTGCTTGTGAATGGTGAACGAAGGTTAACACCGAGAGAAATGTTTAGATTACAAGGGTTTCCAGACTGGTATAAGATTGTTGTTAGTGATGGTCAGGCTAGACGACAGGCCGGGAATGCTGTTCCTGTGAATATGATTAAGGCGGTTGTCCAAAAATTGTTACCGTATATTGCAACATCTCTTGATCAAGCGTCGGTTCTTAGAGAATATGATTTAAAAAATAACCCTAGGTAATGGGAAGACAATCTCCAAAATTAAGGACAGTAAATAAATCAATCCCACCCTATAAATTAAATGAATTTGGTTCGGAATTCCCTTACCTTCTTGCCAAAGAAATTGTTTATTTACTAGCTACAAAAGGTAAAGGGGTTCTTGAAGGATCTGAATGGGAAGAAATTTTCGCTCATTGTATTGGAGCTGAATGGAAGCCTTCGAATGTTGGTCTTGATGACGTAGTTTTAGGGAATACTGCATGGGGAGCAAAAACTGTGAAATCAGGTGTTAAAGATTTCAGGAAATTAAATAAAGTTCGTTTGATATCAGGGAGGAATTCAACGCTTTATTCTTATGGTGGAACCGTAGATATTTCTGCGGACCCAATAATTGTTGGAGGTCAAGTCCTAGAGATATGGAATGAGAGAGTTTCTTCTATAAGAGAAAAATTTAAAAACCTTAGAACAGTTGTCTTGGTAAAATCGAATGACCTTTCTCAAGTTGCTGTTTTCGAATTTGAAACTATCCGTTACGACCCTGAACTGTTTGATTTTTCATGGAACAGGAATGGCAATTTAGAAGGTTATGATCAAGGGACTGATAATAAAAGATTTGTGTGGCAGCCACATGGATCTCAATTTACTATTATTGAAGAGGTTCCAAGAAAAAGTTTGATTTTGAAGTTAAAACAACCAGATGCGTTAGAAAAAGATAAAGTTTTAAAGGAAATTGGATTTGATAAAACTTGGGTTACAATTGAAAAAAGGGAATAAAATCGTCATTAGAATGCAAATACTCATCTGGTGAATTAAACTTTGTGTTATATGTGAGGCAAATTTTAATTGAAATTAATTTCTTACACATCCCTCCCCCACCAAACCAATTTCTCACAATAAAATTACTAATTTTTTAATTTTATTGTTATATTTAATAGATATGTAACCGAAAAGTAGGAACGGGGACTTGTCAATAATGCAATTGTAATGGAAAAAAACCGAATAGTAACCTTAGAAAATGGAAGCGTAAGGGGGGAGAATGCAATTGTAACGTAAAAAAATCAAATGTAAATGGTCGGGAATGCAATTGTAATCATAGAGAATACAAATGTAATGGTAAATAATGCAATTGTAACTCGGGAAAATGGAAATGTAACGCTCATTTACACAGGAGGAGCCTGTAGGAATGTATGAGGGATGGTAAAAAATAGGTCTAGTACCTATAAGAATGGATAAGTAACAATAATTAACGCAGGGTCAATTTTAGCAGATGGCAAGCATCCGAAAGGAGTTCGCAATAACTCAAATTTATAACCCAAAAGTTAATTATTATGGCCAAAATGAATTCTTTATCCGAAGCCGAAACCCTTGAACTGTACAGGGTTTCTCTAAACAATACAGAAAATCAACCCGAAATTGCCAATGCCATGGCAGAAAAGGGATACGATGCCAGCGTCATCAGCCAAGGCAAAGCCTTATTGGCTAAAGCCAGACAATTATTTGACGCCAACAGAATTGAAGACAATGAAACTTCCGCTGCTTATGCCAATTTTACGCAAGCTAAATCAGCATTGGAAGATACCTATGGGGTCCACCGTAAATTAGCCAAAGTAGTTTTTAAAAATGATGGCGTTATCTTAGGCCGCCTTGGGATATTGGGTAGAATACCAAGGGCCTATACAGGCTGGATGGAAAAGGTAAAAACCTTTTATTCTGAAGTGGTAGCAGACTCCGCTTTGCAAAACCAACTTTCTAGGCTAAATATCAGCATTGATGAATTAAATGCAGGAGAAAGTCAGATAGCTGTTTTGGAAGCTGCAAGAGAAAATTACCTCAGAGAAAAAGGAGAGTCTCAGGAAGCAACCAAAATAAAAGATGAGGCTTTGGAAGAAATAGAGGATTGGATGAGTGATTTTTATCGTGTAGCCAAAGTGGCTTTGGTTAACAAATCCCAATTGCTCGAATCCATCGGCAAGTTGGTAAGAAGGTGATTTAAACCACAAAGTATAGTTTAACGCCCTTTATGGGCGTTTTTTTTGTCTTACCATGGGATCTGTAATTCATGTCTAAACGAAAGTTTTCAAAAGGCCTTACATTTCATGCGCTATCATAAAACCCCCACTTCCCAATTCTAAAAGTGGAACCAGGCGTATAAGCCTGTTCAGGAAAATACCTGGTTACCGTACATAGCCCCGAAATTGAGGTCAACACGGAAGGGTATCTGGACCAAAGGGCGGCAGTCTCTTTTCAGCTTTACCCCAGGCCATTTGGTATTAGGCACCGTTGAAGTTTTGATGTATAAAATTCCTAGTCTTATTTTTGATTTAAGGTTTTACCTACTAAATTAAATCCATTAACACCTTAAAAGAGAGATGGAACCAATGAATGAAAGTTTTTCTGAATACCAAAAACAAATCCAGACGGGAGAAATAGCGAGAGTTTACAAAAGCTTAATTGCGTTTATGCAGTCGCTTAGAATTTATTTCAAGAATAACCATCAGGAATTCATTGTGGGTAGTTTTTATCAAGGAGCAATGGACTTTACCTATTTTCCGATTAGTACAAAAGAGTTGAAAGAGAAGAAACTAAAGTTCGTCATCATTTTTAATCATCAAAAGGCAAGTTTCGAAATTTGGTTGGCAGGGCAAAACAAGCAGGTACAAAAGCAATATTTAGCCTTAATGGATGAAAAAGAACTGGGGGCTCATTACAGGGCTTCTACCCATCCCCATTCCATTTTGGAGTGGGAGGTTTTGAAAAGTCCGAATTTTAATGACCTGGACACAGTCACCACTAAAATGGAACAAAGTGTAAAAGTATTTTTGCAGGACTTGAGCAAAAATGGCTATCAATAAAAAGAAAGGCCGTTGTAAAATTTGGGATGGGTAGTAGCTCATTCAATATTCGGCATAAGCTGTAGTAAATAATGGGGCCCTTTTCATTTTTGCATAAAATTCATCTAATTAAAGTCAGTGGTATATGTCACCCTTTCAGGGCTTGAAGGGTAGGAATTGGACTTTATCACACAGGGCTAACACCCTGTGCTAATATATATCGCCCTTTCAGGGCTAGGAAACAGATAACTATAAAAATCAAGCCCTGACGGGGTTGTGTAAAATAGGGATGGGTATCAGCCCATCCACAATCGGCGAAAACGAAACCTTAAAGCCCTGAAGGGTGTAGTAAAATTATGGGACAGTCACTAGTACAAAACTTCATTCACATTATATTCAGCACAAAAAATAGGACGCCAAAGATACTGCCACCTATTGATAAGGAATTACATGCCTACTTGGGAGGTGTTTGTAATAAGATGGATTGTCAGTCAATCATAGTTGGGGGTTTTACTGATCATGTACATATTTTATGCAATCTTTCTAAAAAAATTGCACTTATGAAACTTGTAGAAAGTGTAAAATCGCATTCTTCCAAGTGGATAAAAACTAGGGGAGAAGATTATAAGGATTTTTATTGGCAAGATGGATATGGTTCTTTTTCAATAAATCCAACACAAGTGGAGGCAGTGAAGATTTATATAGCCAACCAACATGAACACCATAAAAAAAAGACTTTTAAAGAGGAATATGTTGGTTTTTTAAAGAAATACGGAGTAGAATATGATGAACGTTATGTTTGGGATTAATACTGTATTTTTATGTCACCCTTTCAGGGCTTGGAGGTTAGGGCTTGGACTTAATCACAGGGCTGCCACCCTATGCTGATATATATCGCCCTTTTAGGGCTAGGAATGGATAACTGTAAAAATTGGAGCCCTGACGGGGCGGTGTAAAATAGGGATGGGTGTAGCCCATCCACAATCGGCAAAAACAAAACCTTAAAGCCCTGGAAGGGTGTAGTAAAATTATGGAACCATTTCATTTAAGCATAATTTTTCGCAAATTAAGGTGAGAACAATATGTCACCCTTTCAGGGCTTGGAGGATGGGGATTGGGCTTAATCACAGGGCTGACACCCTGTGCTGATATATATTGCCCTTTCAGGGCTAGGAATGGATAATCTGGAAAAATTGGAGCCCTGACGGGGCGGTGTAAAATAGGGATGGGTGTTAGCCCATCCACAATCGGCAAAAAAAACCTGAAAAGCCCTGGAAGGGTGTAGTAAATTATGGGACAATTCCATTTAAGCATAATTTTTCGCAAATTAAGGTGGGGACAATATGTCACCCTTTCAGGGCTTGGAGGTTGGGGATTGGACTGGTCACACAGGGCTGCCACCCTGTGCTGATATATATCGCCCTTTCAGGGCTAGGAATGGATAATCTGGAAAAATTGGAGCCCTGACGGGGCGGTGTAAAATAGGGATGGGTGTAGCCCATCCATAATTGGCAAAAACGAAACCTTAAAGCCCTGGAAGGGTGTAGTAAATTATGGGACAATTCCATTTTACCATAATATTAAGGCGTTGACAAGATGCTGCCCTTCAACCCAGCAAGGAATGGTCCATCAATTGACCTCCTTTAAAGAGTTAAAAAAAATCAACTTTAAGGTATAATGGAAATGATTTGGCTATAGGTTTTAATTGCCCCTTTAATATGTTTAAATTTGACAAGATTTTTAAAATAAAAAAACCATGAAAAACTTAAAACTAATTGCCTTAAGCCTTTTGTTGCTTGCTAATTTTAGTTGTAACAATGCCAATAAAAGCGCTGAAACTGAAACAGAGGTTGTTGCGGAAAGCAACTTTACTTTGGTAGAAGATTCTACTAAAGTTAGCTTTGTGGCTTACAAGACCACAGACAAAGCACCTGTAGGAGGACAATTCACCAAAATTAATGTTACTAATTTCGGTGAAGGAGCGACTGCACTTGAAGCCATGAATGGTACCAAGTTTAGCATCCCTGTAAGTAGCTTATTTACCAACGACGCTACTGGAACAAGAGATCCTAAAATCCTTGAATTTTTCTTCGGTGTTATGGAAAATACAGAGCTGATTTCAGGTGTATTTAAAGTAGAAGGTGGTAACAAATGTTCTATCGACGTAACCTTGAATGGAACTACACAAAACATTCCTTTGGAGTATTCTACTGTAAATGATACCCAATTTATTTTTGACGGTGTAATGGAATTAGAAAATTGGAATGCTTTAGATGCTGTAGCTTCTATCAATAAGGCTTGCGAGGCTTTACATACTGGTAAAGACGGTGTGAGCAAAACATGGAGTGAAGTAGCTGTACATGCTGAAGTATTGTTGGAGAAAAAATAATTTTCCACATACAACTAGAAATAGGAAACCCCACAACAAATGTTGATTTGTTGTGGGGTTTTTGTTTAGCTAGGGTTTGAGAGACGTTGAGATTTTGTCAGCATTGTTGCAGAAAAAAAAGCAACAATACCGCCAAAATCGCTCTGCTTTCTTATTCTTTCCACGGGTGAAACCCGTGGTTATTGTGGTTGAAGTCCTTCAGACTTCTTTCGTTTCCGTTGTATTAATTATTACAAGTATAAACTGAAATCTACAAAATTTAATAAAACAATTTTCAATAGTAGACTAAGAGAGCGTTTTGCCAGAAAAAATGATCTGATGCGTCCCCTGAGCTTGTCGAAGGGGACGCGTCAGTTTAATGTTAATCTAACCTCGCTGAAACCAAGAGGCTTTGTTCGGTGGTGTAATAGATTTCATCTCCATAAATTTTGAAATACCTTTCACCAAAATAATCTTCTAAACGATTGATGGAAAAGGGAATGATTGAAGTGTCGAAAGGATAAAGCTCCTTTATCTCTCTTTCTGAAATGGTTTGACCATTTTCTACATTGATCTCATAGAGAAAGTTGTTTTTTGTATAAAGAAAGAGCCTATCCTTTACCAGAAACAATTGGCCGACATCTCTATTCTGAATCTCTGATTCCCATGTTTTAGATTGGGAAGACCAGTTGATGGCCACCACTTTTCCGGATTCTTTGTCGTGGTAGATCAAGGACTTCTTGCTTTCAAAGTGAAGCATATGGGTCAGGTCAAGTGTATTGTTATTGAAACCTTCAGGGTATTTCCATTCAGCTTCTCCTGTAGTAGGAGAACGTAAGATGAAATTATCCGGGCTGACGCTTAGTAGGGTGCTTCCAAGATCCACGGCAAAGGAATAATAGTTGAGGTGACCAAAGTTGGGCTCATCATAATTGAAAACCTCCCAGTATTCATTACAAGTATTGGGATCTATAGAAAGCAAATTTCTACCTCCACGTACCACCATCAGCACCAACTTGTCATCTCTGAAAAGGAAATTTCTAATATTGTCTACCAATAACTCCTCACATGCGATTTCGTCATTGCCAGTTTCCAAACTTACCTTGTAGAGGGATGTCTCCCTTTTTCTTAAGCCAAACCAGTTACCATCTACCTGCCCGGAAGGGAATGTTCCGGAAGGCTTTTCAAATAGTACATTGCCATCTGAAGGATCTACTTTGATCACAGTTGGATTATTAATGTCGGCCGTCATGGCCCAAAGGTGATCTCCAATGGTTTTCATGGTAAAGGGGCCTCCTATACTTTCTTTATTGATGTTCCAGTTGGTTTCCTGATTGGCTTTGTTCAAAGAAACAATTCCCTTTCCACCATAGGGGCTGTATAGGTAAAGGTCGGTTTCACCTATATGCAAAAACGGGGAAAAGGAGCCACCAATTTCATCACCTTCCTTGTTGATGGACCATTCGACTGTAAATGGCAGATCTGTGGGGTCTTCCAGTACTACCTCTTCCTCCTCCTCTTCTTCCTCTTCGTCATCTATTATCTTTTTTGTGTCTTCGGGAGAAATACAAAATTGGAAAATTAGTACTAAGAATAAGGGCAAGTAAGTACGTAACATATGCTTCATGTTGGTTTTTATTTTATGGCTGAAATAGGGTTCTGTCAGCAAAATATAAAAATTGATTCTAAAATTCAGAAAAACAACAGGTTAAATAAAGGTTGTTATAGGATTTCAATTCTTTTTCAGGAATTACTTTTGAAATTCTTAAGTACATAACTGTAAGCTTTCAACTGGAATAAAACATGGATGACAAAAACCTCCCTTAGGCATAAGACATTTATTGAAGGGGTGATTAGAATGGATTAACCCGGAAAATAACCGTTGATTTTGCATCCATTTTTATTTGGATTTGGTTGGTGGAATCGGACAATACCTTGTTTGTTAATGGGTCAATTACTTGCGCTAAATAGGGGAGTTGAATGTTTTTTTCTCCACCATCAACGGAATGTAAGCTTAGCCAATTTCTTCCTACATAACAGATGTCTTCCGTAGTTATGTATTGGTGAACGCCAGCTTCTGCCCAGATTTTCTTAAGCTCGGAAGGCTTCCATTGCAACTTTTCCGGAAGGAATTTGGCGGCTTTTCCAGGGAAGTTAAGGGTTGTTCCTTTATCGTTGGTCCACAAAATGGTTTTGCCCTGTTTCTGCCACTTTTTGATCAGCGCAGTTTCTTTATCGGTTAACTGAAGCAAGCCCATAAGCCAGATTACTTTGTATTGACTGTGGCTAATCTCTTGTAAGTCTGTCCTTAGATAAAGGTCATAGGCACTTCCTGTTTTGGCTATTGGATATCGGTTAGACAATATTTTCTCAGTAAGTCTACCATAACTTTTGTCCCAAAATGAAAGTTCTTCATCGACAATTACCAATACAGAAGGCTTCATTTTCTCTGGGTTTTTAGACGGGTAGTCATGGTGAAATTGCTGGGTCTTTTCCAATACCTGAAGCATTTCAGGATCACTAAACCAACCTCCCCACATGTCAAACCACCAGCCCCCATAACCGTAAGCCAGCATTCTTGCTGCATTTTTCCATAGCAATGAGACAGAAGCATCATGGTCTTTAGGGCCAAGCCAAACCCCACTTTCATATTGACCAGGAGGAGCTATTCCTTGAGAGCGGTCTTTTAAAAGTGTAGTAATTGAAGTCCGTGTATCGTTTTCTGCCAACCAAAGCTTTCCATGCTTGTGAACAGAATTCACCGCCACCATAGGAGGCCAATCTTCCCCAATTGACCTATTGTAAACATTTGGGCTGGACAAATAATCCAGGTCCGGGCAATCCAATAGCTTTGCTAGAGATCCATGGCCTCTCCTTGGGTCGGTGACGAAATAATGGTACCCATAAAATGCCCCTGTCAACAATTTGCCATCACTCTTCTCTTTGACAATCTTGCAGAAATAGGCAATATTGTCCACCAAAACTTCCGTATGGAACCGATACGTGTCGATGTAGTTTTGGTCTTTAATGGGGTCTCTCCATGAGATATCAGTGACAGGCTCATCGATATTGCTCAGCTGGGCATTGTCAAAAGTGACAGACGGTGCATTCCAGGCTGTTTTCAGTGATTGAACTGTACCATATTTATTCTTTAACCAATCACGGAAGGCTTTTAGTCGGACAGGGTTTTGGTCCTGGTACTGTTTAGGATGGTAAAACCATTCTTCCGTAAAACCACTGGCCACATGAATTCCTGCCAGATTGTTACGGTATTTGGATTTTAGCAACCAATCCAGACAATCCTGAAAAGCCACTTTTGTTTTTTCTCGCCACTCTTCTGAAGCAAAACTTTGGCGGAATAATGAACCATCTGGCAACTGTGCTGCTGCTGATGGGTTTGCTAAAGTCCACCAGCGAGGTGGATCAAGGTAAAAGCGGATGACTACTTTGGCTTTTGGATCCGCATTAAGTATTTTCTCAAAATCTACTTCTATGCTTGAAAAGTCATATTCATTTTCTCCTTTCCATATTGAATTTCTAAAAGCACCAATTCCTGAGATGGTATTTATTCCTCCCTCTCCCAAGTAGGCTGGAAGGTTGTATAGATGAATTCCGGAAGCAGCAATTTCCGTATAATATTCTTCCTCTCCCAAATAGGACATGTAGGCAAAAGGTGGATATTGCTCTCCATCAATAATCAAAGAAGGGCTTCCATTCTCCCAATGAACTTCAGATTTTATTTGTGCGCTTACTGGATGAGCTATGGTAAACAGAAAAAGTAGGAAAATCAGAAGGTTAAATCTTTGAAAATTTTGGGTCAATATATTCGGGGCTTTTATCATGAAAAGGATGGTATGTTTCTGGTCTAATTGGGAATGCCTCAGTACTTTTAACCCAAAATATGCAATAGACATTCTATTACGTGCTGAAATCGCTTTAAAATCAGCCACTTCGTTGCTGTTTTCAATTTCACCATAGCGGTGCTATGCTAAAATCTTCAAACACGCCGATTTTCTTGCTTTTGCAAGACTTCCCGTAAACACGAGACAGGCTATCACCAATTCTATTAAATAATCCCGGTTAAATAATCCCATAAGGGAATCAGACCAGGGGGTTGTGGGGCTCCGTAAATGGTTGAAAAGAAATTTATGAATAGTCTTGGCTAAACTAGGCTAATCATAATTCAATAAATGGCTCGAAATACCCCAAAAAGTGGCCATTTTTGCAGTACTTTTGTGTTGAACTGTTCGATATTAGTAATTTCGGTTTTATACCGTTTGAAAATAATAATTGGATGCTTTGATTTAATGTTAATGATTTTTAATTGAAACACTTTCA
>NZ_JBSXOH010000027.1:0-2261 GCF_056859355.1 Cyclobacterium sp. L-R | reverse complement strand
TTGCTTAAAGTACCTGAAAGTACTTCCATAACGATTTTTCTCCTTGCATCTTCGGAGAACTTTTGTAATTCACTCATTTTGTCCGATTATAGGTTTACAATTTTTAATTAAATTGTGTCAACCTATTTCAGTACACGACCCTTATAGCATTCGTGATAGCCTGTCCCGTGTTTACGGGAAGTGTTGCAATCGCAAGAAAAATCAGGCTGTTTGGAGATTTTTAGCATAGCACCGCTATGGTGAAATTGAAAACAGCAACGAAGTGGCTGATTTTGAAGCGATTTCAGCACGTAATAGATTGTCTATTGCATATTTCGGGTTTAAGAATTAAGTAACAAGGATTCCCGACCGCTTTGGAAAGTGATAGTATCTCCTATCTGTAGTTCCATTGCCTATTTCAGATTCAAATACGGTATTTATATAATAAGAACATGAGTAAAATTCTTTCGATAGAAACTTCAATAGCTGTTTGTTCCATTGCTATACATGAAGACGGCAAATTGCTTGCTCTTTCCGAATTGCACCAAGACAATGTGCATGGTAGTAAATTGGTGCCATTGATTAAAAGCTTACTAGAGCAGGCTGACTTTAGTATTGGTAGTTTGGATGCCATTGCTGTGGCTCAAGGACCAGGTTCTTATACGGGCTTGCGAATAGGTGTTTCCACAGCCAAGGGCTTGGCCTTTGCTCATGATTTGCCTTTAATTGGGGTAGATAGTTTGGATGGGCTTGGTTGGCAGTTGGTAGGGCAGGTGGATAAAGGGTCATTCATTGTGCCTATGATCGATGCCCGAAGAATGGAAGTGTATGCAAAGGTGTTGGATTTTAAAGGAGAAACCGTGGCTCCATTGAAGCCGGTAATTTTGGAAGAGGGGGTGTTTGGAGATTTCTTAGCCTCAGGAGCGGTTTATTTTCTGGGCAATGCCAATAAGAAAACCGAGGAGTTCCTGAATCATACCAATGCCAGGTACATTGATAAGCTTAATTCAGCAAGCAGTATAGGCGAATTGGCTTACCAGAAGTTTATTGTAAAAGATTTTGCTGACATTGCTTACTTTGAGCCGAACTACTTGAAGGAGTTCTTGGTTTTAAAATCAAAGAAGAACCCCTTATTGTTATGAGTGAAATAATCAACAGAGTAGCCAACAGTCCAATCGTAACTTTGGATTTAGAATCGTACTATATAGTAGGGGAGCGAGTAGTTTTTGATTTGGAGCCTTTTTTATTCCAAGGCTTGGTAGTAAAGGAGAAAGAATACCGGGAAAGCTTTAAAAACTTTGACTGGTCAATTTATTCAGGCAAGCTTGTGGCCATTACTTGTTCCACCGATGCCATCATTCCCAAATGGGCCTATATGTTGGCAATAGTAAAGCTTCAACCTGTAGCCAAGGAAGTGATTATAGGAAGCATTGAAGACTTAGAGTTACATTTATTACATACAGGTTTAAATACCCTTGATTTGGAGACCCTACGTGATAGGCCTGTAGTGATAAAAGGTTGTGGAAAGTTATCTATTCCTGATTATGGCTATGGAGAGATTGTCAAAAAAGTAATGCCTATTGCTAAAAGTGTAATGTTTGGGGAGCCTTGTAGTACTGTTCCTGTATACAAACGGCCGAAGGCGAAATAATTCAAATAAATATCGGACTGTTTTTGAGTAGGTTAAAGGATATTCACCAATAATTTTAGACAAGTGTTTGGCATATTCATAAAAGAGCCCTATGTTTGCATTCCCAAATGAGAGACGCTCTAGGGAGAAAGCAAAAAGAGAAATAAACTTTTGTTTTAATTTGAAAAAGAGAATAAAATTTTATTATAATTTTTCTCTCAATTATTTTAAAACGCCAAATTTTTGTTTTACATTTGCAAACCTGTTCCGAAACAAACTTTGAAACAAAAGGAAGTGAGACACAGCAAGTGATCAAATAAGTTGATCAAAAAGTTCTTTGAAGTAGTGTAAGATAGTTAAAATTTAAAACCTGACGATTCGAATTTATTCGGATATAGAAACAATAGATTGGTCCATCCTTTGTGGTGAGACGATCGAAACAAACTTTACAATGGAGAGTTTGATCCTGGCTCAGGATGAACGCTAGCGGCAGGCCTAATACATGCAAGTTGTACGGGATTTCATCTTTCGGGATGAATGAGAGTGGCGCACGGGTGCGTAACGCGTATGCAACCTACCTGTTACAGGGAGATAGCCCGGGGAAACTCGGATTAATATCCCATAGTATTATTTTACTGCATGGTAGAATGAT
>NZ_JBSXOH010000026.1:0-21884 GCF_056859355.1 Cyclobacterium sp. L-R | reverse complement strand
TTTGGAAATCAATGCTGAAATTGGAAGAGGAAGGGTGCTTATCCACAACATGAACGGTCAGTTGGTTAGCCATTTTGACTTGGCCAGCATCAAAACTGAAAACAACCAGTTCAATATCCCACTAAACAACCTTACTCAAGGCATGTACCTGGTAAGCATCAGTAACGAACAAACTGTGATCAATAAACAAAGACTAATCGTCAATCCATAAGCAAAGGGCTTAACATAATCAAAAGGCTCCCTGATACTATTTCAGGGAGCCTTTTGATTGAAAAGTCAAAAACATTCAAAAGTATTCTATCCATTCATGATAATTGCCATTTATGTGTTTATGAAAACTAGCTTTAATCAAATTTAATTCGCTTTTTTACCAGACATATTTTAAGTTTGTTTATTATGAAAATCTACAGAACTATAAAAGGTATAGTTGTTGAAAAAAACAATCAATTGTATACCCAGCCTAATGAAAATTGGGATGAGTTTATCAATGACGACAATTTGTACAAAAAGCTGGAGGGGATTGTTGAAACAACAGTACCATCGGAGGATGGTCATGTATGGATCAATGAAGGTCTGTTGGCACCGGTAGGGAATCAAGAAGTATGGGCGAGTGGAGTAACCTACTTTAAGAGCAAATTAGGTAGACAGGAAGAATCCAAGGACAGTGGTGGGGGTACCTTTTATGAAAAGGTATACAATGCTGAGCGTCCTGAGTTGTTTATGAAATCCACAGGGCCGAGAGTAAAAGGACATTTAGAGAAAGTAAGAATCAGGAAGGATTCAACTTGGGATGTGCCAGAACCTGAGTTGACCTTATTGGTAAGTTCTTCTGGCAAAATATTAGGATATACCATTGGAAATGACATGAGCTCAAGAAGTATTGAGGGAGAAAATCCTTTATACCTTCCACAGGCAAAAGTGTACAATGGAAGTGCCGCGTTGGGGCCATGTATCTTACTTACAGAAAAACCATTGGCAAAGGATACAGAGATAAAGTTAGAAGTAATCAGAGACAGCAATTTGATTTTTAGTGATGCTATCACCATTGATCAGATCAAAAGAGATTTTGCTGAATTGATCACCTTTCTATATGCTGAATACAGCTTTCCAGTAGGTTCTTTTTTGATGACAGGTACGGGTATTGTGCCGGGTAGTGATTTTACATTGGCATCTCGTGATGTGGTTAAGATTCATATTAACGGTATAGGGACCTTAATAAACACTGTGGAATAATAAAACATTAAACTTTCTGTTTTTATAACAAGTAAAGCTAAAGCATTACTAGTGCGCTAGTTAATCCTACCCATAAATCAAATAGATTTTCAAATCATAATTTTAACTTAATTCTAGGCCTTCAAGTCAATTATTTTACCTAATTTTGAATCCCATAAGAATATAAACAAAATTTCATATAACCATTCTTATGGCTGCGTCTACAAAACACATCTTTATCACCGGAGGAGTTACCTCCTCACTTGGAAAAGGAATTATAGCGGCATCGCTAGCTAAGCTCCTTCAATCAAGGGGTATTTCGGTTACCATCCAAAAATTTGATCCTTATCTGAACATTGATCCGGGAACGTTGAACCCCTATGAGCATGGGGAGTGCTATGTCACCGAAGACGGTGCAGAAACGGACTTAGATCTTGGCCATTATGAAAGGTTTCTAAATGCGACCACTTCTCAGGGTAACAATGTTACCACAGGGAGGATTTATAATAACGTTATTACCAAAGAAAGAAAAGGAGAATACTTAGGTAAGACTGTTCAAGTAATTCCTCATATCACTGATGAGATTAAAAACAATTTTTATAAACTAGGAAGTGAGGGCAAGTATGATGTAATTATTACTGAAATAGGTGGCTGTGTTGGAGATATTGAATCTTTACCATTTGTTGAAGCAGTGAGGCAAGCAAGGTGGGACTTAGGTCCCAATAATTTTTTGGTGATTCACCTAACCTTGATTCCTTTCTTATCTGCAGCAAAAGAGCTAAAAACCAAACCTACCCAACATTCTGTCAAACAACTGTTAGAAGCTGGAGTTCAACCAGATATTTTGGTTTGTAGAACAGAGCACCACCTACCAGTTGATGTAAAAAAGAAAATTGCTCAATTTTGCAACGTTCAATTGAACTGTGTGATAGAAGCAATGGATGCCGATTCAATCTACGATGTTCCTTTACTGATGAAGAAGGAACGACTTGATGAGCGGGTGATGACCAAGTTGAAAATCACATCCAAAACAAATACCGAACTTGAGCAGTGGAAAGAATTTTTGGGTAAGCTCAAAAATCCTACCATGGAGGTGGATATAGCCCTTATAGGGAAATATGTTTCATTACCCGATGCTTATAAGTCCATCATTGAATCCTTTATTCATGCAGGTACCTCCTTGGAGTGTAAAGTAAACCTTCACCTGGTATCTTCTGAAGAATTAAATGAAGGGAATATTGCTAAAAAGCTGGAATTTATAGACGGGGTTCTTGTCGCTCCTGGGTTTGGAGTGAGAGGCTTGGAAGGTAAACTTATAGCAACTGAATACGCAAGAGAGAATTTAATTCCCTTCTTTGGCATTTGCTTGGGAATGCAGGTTGCTGTTATTGAGTTCGCAAGAAATGTCTTGGGTTTGAAAGGTGCTTCGTCTACCGAATCGGATCCGAATTGCAAAGACCCTGTTATTTTCCTTATGGAAGAACAAAAAGGGGTGAAGCAAATGGGAGGAACAATGCGACTTGGGGCTTATCCATGTGAAATGAAAAAAGGTTCCAAAGCATATACTGCTTATGGCAAATCAAAAATCACAGAAAGACATAGACACAGGTATGAGTTCAATAACAAATACCTTAAGGTTTTTGAAGAGCATGGGATGATAGCTACAGGAAAAAATCCTGACAAGGGTTTGGTGGAGATTATTGAGTTGAAAGACCATCCTTGGTTTGTAGGAACACAATTTCACCCTGAATATAAAAGTACTGTCCTGAACCCTCATCCTCTATTTGTGAGGTTTATCAAAGCGGTAAGTGACAATAAAAGGAATAAATCGTAAAATAATTATTTAGTGACAGGTAATTAAACCTGTATTAAACAACCGATTGAATTATGGATAAAAATCAAGCGACAGGACTCATTCTTTTCGCAGCGGTAATTTTGGTTTATTCGCTCTTTTTTGCGAGTGATCCACAACCAGTTATCGAACCTCAAACAACCAATGGTAGTACTCAGGTACAATCCAATGCGATCGAGACGGATCAGGACCTTGGGCAGGTTGACAATGCAATTAATGATAGCCTAAGTAATTTGGCTGCAAAGCAAAAGTATGGTGATTTTTCTGACCTTGTTAAAGGACAGGAAACTGCCACTGTATTGGAGAATGAAAATATAAAAATTACGCTTTCCAACAAAGGTGGAGAAATTCAAAAAGTAGAGGTTAAAGGTTTTAAAACTTATGACCAAAAACCTTTAATCTTATTTGATAGCGAAACTGGAAAATTAGATTATAAAATTAATTCTACTCAAGGTAATTTGAGTTTGAATGACCTTTATTTTGTTGTGAAAGAATCTAGTGAAGCAGTAGATGGAGTACAAGTTAGTACTGTCACCTTTACAGCCAATGCAGGGTCTGGAAGTATTGTTAGGAAATATCAGCTGCCTCCTACTGGGTATGAGCTCTCTCATAAAATCCAAGGAGCTGGACTCGAAAGCTTAATCAGTGATGATGTATTGACAATTAACTGGCAGAGTGAACTCCAAAGGCTAGAAGAAGATATGGGTGAATCCAGAAGGAAAACCTATATGAATTTCTATACTGCAGATGAAACTTACGATTACTTGTCCACTGGAGAAGGAGATGATGCAGAACAGATAGGAGAGCCTTTGAAATGGGTTGCCTTCAAACAACGGTTTTTCACTACCGGAATTATTGCTAAAAACCAGTTTAACAGTGGTAACCTGGCGCAAGAGACTCCTTTGGATTCCTCTTTTGTTAAGAACATGTCTGCCACCTTATTGCTTCCTATAAACGGAGAGGTAAGTTATTATTTTGGACCGAACAATTATAAAATTCTAAAAAATGTAACCCCTGAGTTCGATAAGAATGTGGACATGGGGTATATTTTTGTGAGTTGGGTCAATAAATACATTATTGTCAATTTGTTCCACTGGTTGGAAAATTTCTTTGACAATTATGGTGTGATAATAATATTGATTGTCTTCATTATCAAATTGTTCCTTTTGCCTTTGACTTACAAGTCTTACATTGGAATGGCTAAGATGAGGGTGATTAAACCGGAAATAGATGAGTTAAAAGAAAAGTACGGAGAAGACCAAACCAAGATGCAGCAAGAACAGATGAAACTGTTCAGCCAACTTGGTGTAAGCCCAATTTCAGGTTGTCTGCCTATGGTGCTTCAGATGCCTTTCTTATTGGCCATGTTCTTTTTCTTCCCTAATTCAATTGAATTGAGGCAAGAGTCCTTCCTTTGGGCGCATGATTTGTCAACTTATGACTCTATTTTAAACCTTCCCTTTACGATTCCATTTTATGGGGATCATGTGAGTTTGTTTACACTGCTAATGACAGTGTCTCAAATTGCTTACACTCATTTCAATAACCAATTGACTACCGCCCAAGGGCCGATGAAAAATATAGGTTATGTTATGCCAGTGGTGTTTATGTTTGTTTTAAACTCATTCCCTGCTGCACTTAGTTTCTATTATTTCGTGTCTAATATGGTGACTTTCGGTCAGCAGTATTTGATCAAACAATTTGTCGATGATGATAAAATCAGAGCCAAAGTGGAAGAAAGCAAGCTTAAAAATGCGAATAAGAAGAAATCTAAGTTTCAAATGAAAATTGAACAAGCTATGAAGGCTTCAGAGAATAACAAAACTGAAACTAAAAAGAGAAAAGGTAAAGGAAAATAATTTTTCTTCCCTTATATACTAAACTTGGAATAGATAATAGAATTCATAATTGATTATTTACTTACTATTTTGAGAGAAAAGGCATGGATGTTTCCATGCCTTTTTTTTATCCATTAATGGCTCATACCACTCGGAATGCTTTTCCTGTGAAAATAATTTATCTCGGATTTGAGAATAGAGTTATTAGGGACTGATTTTTAATTGATTATCTCTAATAAAGGAAGTTTTAATGCTTATTTCTAGTTTAAATTTATAGCTATTGAATGTAGGTTGTTTTAATATTTCGAAGTGCTGCTTAATTTAATTGTCGCTGATAGAAATCTTATTATTGGCACAGCTGTCATTAGGTGGCTTGCCTCTATAAATATACAATAATTGAAAAATTGGAAATCAGATAATCTTTGGCATATGTAGTGAAAAATAATTCATTTTTTAACTTGAATAAAAATTAAGTAGTTATGATAAATCATAACGTTATCAGGCGTTTATCAGGTGGTATTAACAAACAATTGATTTGAAAAAGTAAAAAAAGTCCAACTATTGTTCTTTGTCCCCAAGTGAATATTTTTCAGGTTTGGGTTTTTAAACTGTCGGATCGAGGAATCATGCTGGCCATAGTTCGGATTAAAATGATATATTTGTAATCGCATGAAAAATCGAAATTCAAAATAATCTATGATTGAACTGAAGTATTTTGGTCATTCGACTTTCTTGGTGGATTTAGGAGATAAAACGATTTTATTTGACCCTTTTATTTCACCAAATCCACTAGCCTCTGACATAGAAATCGATAAGATTACCACTGACTTTGTATTGATTAGCTATGGACATGAAGACCATGTATTTGACGTTGAAAGGATTGTAAATAACAATGAAGCCACTTACTTTGGTGTCTAATTTTGAGATCGTCACCTGGTTTAAAATCAGAGGGATTAAGAAGGTGTTTGGTATGAATCATGGAGGTGCCAAGGATTTTGATTTTGGGACGGTGAAATATGTCAATGCAGTGCACAGTAGTTCACCTCCGGATGGATCTTATGGGGGGAATCCCGGAGGTTTCGTAGTGGCTTCAGATCAAGGCACCTTTTATTATGCCGGTGATACCGCCTTAAGTTACGACATGAAATTAATTGGAGAATCCTTTGACATTGATTTTGCAATTTTACCAATTGGGGATAACTTTACCATGGGTATTACGGATGCATTGAAAGCTGCTGAATTTGTGGGGACGGATAAAATTATAGGCATGCACTATGATACATTTGAACCAATTGAAATAAATAAAGAAGCAGCAAAAACTGAAGCAGTGGGCCGTGGGAAAGAATTGATTTTGCTAAACATAGGAGAAAGTATTTCGCTATAAAAGACAATGGGAAAAGTAATCGCAATAGCTAATCAAAAAGGAGGAGTAGGGAAAACCACTACTGCCATGAACCTAGCAGCCAGTTTAGCTGTATTGGAGTACAAAACCTTGGTGATCGACGCAGATCCTCAAGCCAATACTACATCTGGCCTGGGCTTTGATCCTAAGGAAATAGAGATAAGCATTTACGAATGCATGGTAAATGAAAATGATATCAATGAAATCATTATTTCGACTGAAATTGATCATTTGGACTTGGTACCTTCACATATAGACCTTGTAGGTGCAGAAGTAGAAATGGTTAACCTGGAAGATAGAGAGGAAAAGATGCGTGGGGTTATTCAGGAAATCAGGGATCGATATGATTTTATTATCATTGACTGTTCACCATCTCTTGGTTTAATAACAATTAATGCGCTTACTGCTGCCAATTCGGTGGTCATTCCCGTGCAGTGTGAATATTTCGCACTTGAAGGATTGGGTAAGCTATTAAATACCATAAAGATTATTCAAACCAGATTGAATCCAGAACTTGAGATAGAAGGCATACTATTAACCATGTATGACGTTAGATTAAGACTATCCAATCAAGTAGTAGAAGAAGTCCGTATGCATTTCAAAGACATGACTTTTGATACGATCATTCCTAGGAATGTAAAACTGAGTGAATCACCAAGTTTTGGTATGCCAGTTGTCGCTTTTGATGCAACCGGTAAAGGGGCCGTAGCCTACTTGAATTTGGCCAATGAAATTGCCACTAAAAATGGATTGGCAAAAGAAAATTGAATAAAATAGAACAATGGCTGTCAATAAAACAAATAGTAAAAAAAGAGGAGCTTTAGGGAAAGGATTAGGAGCATTATTAAAAGATTCTCCTCAGAAGGATAAAAGTACTGAAGCTGAAGAAGATAAAATTCCTGTTGCAGGGATTTTTGAAATTTCATTGTCAGATGTACAAGTTAACCCCTACCAACCCAGAACACATTTTGATAAAACAGCGCTGGAAGAACTAGCAGAATCTATCAGAGTTCAGGGGATTATTCAGCCGATTACGGTAAGAAGGCTGGCTGATAATGAATACCAATTAATATCAGGTGAAAGAAGGTTTCAAGCGTCCAAATTAGCTGGGCTAGAGATGATTCCCGCCTATGTTCGGACAGCCAATGACCAGCAAATGCTGGAAATGGCCCTGATCGAAAACATTCAAAGAGAAAACCTTAATGCCCTGGAAATTGCCCATTCTTACCAAAGACTTTTGGCCGAATGTGACCTCAAGCAGGAGCAATTGGGTGATAGGGTAGGTAAAAACCGTACCACAGTCAACAATTACCTTCGCTTATTAAAATTACCGCCAGATATTCAGGCTGGTATAAGGGATCAAAAAATAAGCATGGGGCATGCTAGAGCATTGATCAATATAGAAGATGTAGACAAACAACTGGCTATTTTCAAAAAAACCATTGAGGAGGAGTTAAGTGTTCGTAAGGTAGAAGCCCTTGTAAAGGAGCTCAATGATGGTGCCCCTCAAAAGCCCACCAAGGAGTCTGAAAGCCTTGATCCCGTAAAAAAATATGAGATAAATAAGCTTCAACAAAAATTAGCTTCCCATTTTGGAACCAAAGTTTCGTTGAAATCTGATAAAAAAGATAAAGGCGAAATCAAAATTCCTTTTCATTCAACCAGTGATCTTAACAGGATTCTTGAAATTCTTGAATTGATATAAGTGAAATGCCGGGATTTCTTTATGGCAGATAAAACTAGTCTCCAACCAAAGCTTATGCGCCTTGTTTTAGGACTGTTATGCCTTTTTTTTGTGCATTCAAGTATTGCTCAAGAAGAGGATTTTAACGCGTCCCTAACTGATAGTATAGGAAATGAGGCACCTACAAATGTTAAAAATCCTAAAAAAGCGATCTATTTGGCCTTAATGTTTCCCGGAGCAGGCCAGGTTTATAATGAAAAAGTCTGGAAATTACCTTTACTTTACAGTGGTGTTTCGGCAGCTGTGTATTTTTTGAATTTTAATAATAGAAGGTACAAGGAGTTTATCGTAGCACTTGATATCGTTAGAGAAGGAACTGAGGCCAATCCCTTTCCAAATTTAAATGAGGATGGAATCATTAGAAACGTCGAATACTGGAGAAGAAATAGGGATGCAATGTATATGGTTTTTGGAGCAATATATGCTTTGGGAGCGGTAGATGCTTTTGTAGACGCACACCTTTCAGGATTTGACGTTAGCGATGACCTTACCTTTAAACTTGAACCAAGTATGGAGCCTTTATTAGCCAATAACAGTGCAATAGGGCTTTCATTTAAAATTAAATTTTAATATGAATATTCTGATATTAGGATATGGTAAAATGGGAAAAATTATTTCCCAAATGGCCGAAGAAAGAGGCCATCGCATAGTCGCTAAAATTAATATTGAAAATGTTGCAGACTTAGATCATTTGGACACAAATGAAATAGATGTAGCTATCGAATTTAGTCAGCCGGGTTCAGCAGTTGGAAACATTACCTGGTGCATGCAACATGGCGTTCCTGTCGTTGTAGGTACTACAGGATGGATGGATGACAAGGATGGAGTAACTAACCTGTGTAAACAGAAGGATGGGGCTCTTTTTTACAGTTCAAATTTTAGCATAGGCGTAAATATATTTTTTAAAGTCAATGCTTTTCTTGCCAAACTAATGAATGACCAAGAGGCCTATAAGGCAACTCTTGAGGAAATACACCATACAGAGAAAAAAGACGCTCCTAGTGGTACGGCCATTACCTTGGCTGAAGGACTAATTGACAATAACCATAGGTATACTGATTGGGAGTTACAAAGTGATAGCACTCAACCAAAAGAGAGAACTTTACCTATCAACTCCAAAAGAATAGACCCTGCTCCAGGGACACATATTGTGTCTTATAAATCTGAAATTGATGACATTACCATTAACCATACCGCTCACAATAGAAAGGGTTTTGCCCTTGGAGCAGTTTTGGTGGCCGAATGGCTGCCTGGTAAAAAGGGAGTTTTATCAATGAATGATTTTTTGGATTTTTAACTACACAAAAATGAATCAAGAAAAAAACAAAAAATCAGCCTCCAGAGAATGGATAGATGCATTGCTTTTTGCAGTCATTGCAGCCAGTTTGATAAGGTGGTTATTATTGGAACCTTTTACCATTCCTACTGCTTCTATGGAAAAATCCCTTTTAGTAGGTGACTTTCTATTTGTAAGTAAGATGCATTATGGAACTAGGGTACCCAAAACCATCCTCCAGGTTCCATTGACCCATCAGAAAATTTGGGGAACGGACCTAAAGTCCTATTCAGAGGCTATTCAATTGCCTTACTATAGACTTCCTGGGTTTACTTCTATTAAAAGAAATGATGTAGTGGTCTTTAATTTCCCTGAAGAATTTCAATATCCTGTTGATTTAAAAACCAACTATATAAAACGAGCCATTGCAATTCCTGGCGATGTTCTGGAAATTAAAGAGGCTCAATTGTATATAAATGGCCAGCCTAGTGAAAACCCTGAAGAAATGCAGTTTTCCTATGACGTCATCGTCAATAGGCCTCTAAACGACGAGTTTTTTGATCGGTATGGTATTAATCCGGATAGTTATTATCCTTTTTCTGATAACTCCGGCTACTTTGTCTTTGCAACTGATGAAATGATAAAGGAACTTGAAAAATCACCCGCTATTTCATCCATTCAAAAGAGAATTAGTAAACCAGGTCAAGGGGATTCTAATATTTTCCCTGATGGAACCTATTATAAGTGGAATAAAGATAATTTCGGACCATTAGAGGTACCTGCCAAGGGGCAAACAATCGCACTTACTGAAGACAATGTAAGAAGGTACTCTTTCACAATTGAGAAATATGAAGGCCATGAAAGTGTTACAGTGGAAGACAATAAATTGTTTATAGATGGCGTGGAACAAGAATCCTATACCTTCAAACAAAATTATTATTTCATGATGGGTGACAATAGACATGATTCATTGGATTCTAGGTTTTGGGGTTTTGTGCCTGAAGATCATGTAGTGGGTAAGGCTTGGTTCTTATGGCTATCCTTAGAAAAACACAAGTCTATGTTTAATAAGATTAGGTGGGATAGATTCTTTAAGTCCATCGATTAATCACAAGTTTGAGTCCTAAATTGCTTTCAATGAGCGATAGACTTTTAACAAATAACCCCAGATTAATACTTAATCTGGGGTTATTTGTTTAACCCGAAATATCCAATAGACATTCTATTACGTGCTGAAATCGCTTTAAAATAGCCAATCGTTGCTGTTTTCAATTTCACCATAGCGGTGCTATGCTAAAATCTCCAAACAGCCTGATTTTCTTTAGATTGCAACACTTCCCGTAAGCACGGGACAGGCTTCACCCCTGACTATTGTCAGGACGGAGAAATTCTATTACACAATCCGGGTTTAAGAACAGGGAATTGCTGTAACTGTCCATTTTCGGTGTTTTTAATAGAACTTATTAAACCTTCACCATTTTATAGCTGGCTTGCCATGGGCTTCTAAATAAGCATTGGCTTGGCTAAAATGTTGGCATCCTAAAAAGCCTCGATGAGCCGAAAGGGGACTTGGATGTGGTGATTGTAGCTTTAAGTGCTTGTCAGATTGAATTACAGTTGCCTTTTTCTGTGCATAAGCTCCCCAAAGAAGAAAAACCAAGTTAGACTTTTTGGAAGCAAGTTTCTCTATGACTGCGCTGGTAAATGTCTCCCAACCTTTTTTCTGGTGACTTCCGGCTTTGTGTGCTTCTACTGTAAGGGTAGCGTTTAGTAAGAGAACACCTTGCTTGGCCCATCTTTCTAAATTTCCATCAGAAGGAAAAGGTAAGTCAAGGTCGCTCTTTAATTCTTTAAAAATATTATTAAGTGAAGGAGGAATGGGTACGCCTTCCTTTACAGAAAAAGACAGTCCATGTGCTTGATTTTCTCCATGATAGGGGTCTTGACCTAAAATCACAACCTTTACTTTGTCTACAGGACACAATTCAAAAGCTTTAAATATTGAATTGGCTTTTGGGTAGATTGTTTTTGTTTCATATTCAGCTTTTACAAAGCTTGCCAATGCAGCAAAGTAAGGCTTGTTAAATTCATCCCCTAGCAATTGTTTCCAACTATTTTCTATTTTGACATTCATTAATAAGTTTTCTATTGGTATATTTGAATCAATAAATCAAATTTCGGATAAGTTTTGTATTAATAAAAACAAAATGGTAACTGCAACTACAGAAGGTGTTAAGATTAGTGTTGAAGCGACCTACCAAAAGGAGTTTTCTAATCCTAGTTTGCACCATTATGTATTTACCTACAAGGTTACCATCAAAAACTGCAACCCTTTTACCATACAACTGCTTAGAAGAAAGTGGGAAATTCATGATGCAGCAGAAACTGTCAAACTTGTGGAAGGGGAGGGAGTAGTCGGTCAGCAACCTGTTTTAGAACCAGGGAATGTCCATACTTATCTTTCAGGATGTACCATCCGGTCTGGAATGGGTAAAATGATGGGTGAATTTTATGTGGAAAAGCTTAATGATGGAAAATTATTAACTGTTACCATTCCAGAGTTTCAACTTATCGCCAATATTTTCAATAATTGATTAGACCATAATGTTATTCCATTTCTGGGAATACTTTCTTTACTTTTTAAACAAAGAGGACCAGCATAGTATCCATTCTCCTTATTTTTTCAAACTTTACCAAGATTTGAAGGCTTTTTTAGCAAACAATAAAAAGGGTAAAAAGGAAATTGAACTGCAAAGGAAAAAGTTTTTATCCTCAAAAGAGCAGATCCTAAGGAAGGATTATGGAGCAGGATCCAGGTGGAGCAAAGGTGAAAAGCAAAAGGTAGCCACCATAGCCAAAAGCGCAACTTCTCCTATAAAATCTTCCCTACTGTTTCAATTCCTATGTAAGCTTACACCAGCCAATACTGTATTGGACTTGGGGACTTCTTTAGGAATAAATACGGCCTATTTGTCTTCAGTGACCAAAGGAGATTTGTATACTTTCGAAGGAGACCCTGCTTTGGCACATTTAGCCGGTGCAAATTTAAATCTTTGTCCAAACGTTAATAAGGTTGTAGGTAATATTGATAACACCTTAGGGAAAGTTCTTGAGGGCATTGAAAGGGTGGACTTTGTATTGATTGATGCCAACCACAGGTATCAGCCAACTCTCGATTATTTTAACGCAATAGCACCTAAAATTCATAAGGAAAGCATTGTTGTAATCGGGGACATACATTGGTCAAAGGAAATGAAACAGGCCTGGGAAGAAATAAAACACATGCCTTCAGTAAGCAGTACAATAGACTTTTTTGATTGTGGGGTATTGTTTTTTAATAATTACGGAAATAAAGAAAATTACATACTTGCCTTGTAAGACAAATTTCCGCCTTTCTTTAAGTTTGTTACCATTAGAAACCCCGGTTATTTGTAAATCGAAAATGGTCCCTTTCTAAAGATTATTTCTCAAATGGTTTAAATCCAATTTTTAGCTTTATAATATATGGCTTCGATAAGGATAAGGTTCATAATTTAGCCTCTATCTGTAACTAGCTACTGAAAGATTAAAAACGAATATTGTGGTGATACTATTTCTCATTATTTAAGCTTTTGAAATAGAAAAACACCCTTAATTTCCCTTATTTCTAATTTGAAGCGATAAAAACTACTAATAGATATCCTGAAGTAAACTTAGTTTTATATCCTAATTATGACCGTAATATTTAGTTTGTTTTGATGTTTCGTTAATAACAATCTTAAATTTCTTGTTGAGATTGCCAGAAGTGAAGGGATTTGCTAAATTTGTTTTCGCTGGTTGATTTTATAAAATTTTTACAATAAAAAATTGGTCTGATAATTGTTATTGTAGTAGAGTTAGTGTTGGCACTATTTACATGTCCTGACAAAACGAAATAAACAGTATTAAAGTGTTATTATTAGTATGAGTCAAGGAGAAAAAATTGATAAAAGCAGTATTAATGTAGATAAGGGGAAAAATATTTTAATTATCGTTCTGGTAATTTTAGTATTTCTTAGTGGATGGCGACTCCTGAATGACCACCGTGAAAAGTCACAAAAAAGTGAGGAAATCTTTCTGTTATCGGAAGAGAACAGCCATTTAAATTTTAGATTGGACTCCATGACAGAGGAGTTGACCTCTAGAATCAAAGAAATTGACAGTCTTGGTGGAGATATTGAGGCCTTGGTGAAAGTTAAGGAACAATTGATTAAGGAGAGGAAGCTAGATAAGAGCAGATCAGCCAAAGACATTGCCAGATTAAATGCGCAAATAGATAGTTATTTAACCTTATTGGAGGAAAAGGACGCCGATATAGTTCGTTTGAAAGCCCAAAATGTTCAGTTGTTTTCCGAAAACAAAGAATTGAAGACAACCAAGTCTGAGATAGAGGAGGAGGTAGTTAAGCTTAATATCAAAACGGTAGACCTCGAAAATAAAGTCAGTATTGCTTCCCGATTAAAGGCCGAAAACATTGTTGTAGCAGCAGTGAATTCAAGGGGAAGAGAACGAGAAGGGGAATTCAGGAATAGACAGTTGGAAAGATTAAAAATCTCATTTAATATTGGGGACAATAAGGTAGCAGAAGCTGGTATGAGGGATGTTTATGTACAAGTTCTTTCTCCCAATGAGCAGGTCATTTTTGACATAGCCAAAGGTTCTGGAACATTTGAATTGGATGGAAAAGAACATTTTTATACTTCTAAACAAGATTTTGTCTTCAATAACACACGTCAGCAACTGACCTATTTTTATGAAAAAGGCTCAGATTATGAAAAGGGAACCTATAGTGTGAAGATTTTTTCCGATGGAGCAGAGATCGGTAGGAGTGCATTTGAAATAAAATAACAGGCTATTCATTTGATTATTGGCTCATTTCTCTTAATTTTGCAGACTGTTTTAAAATATTAAACAAAAATTAAAAAGAATGTTCCAAAAAAATTATGAAACGGTATTCATACTTACTCCCGTTTTGTCTGAAGTTCAGATGAAGGATACCGTTGACAAGTACGTAGGCTTGTTAAAAGAATTGGGAGCAGAGATAGTTAACGTTGAGAATTGGGGTCTAAAAAAATTGGCTTATCCAATCCAAAAGAAAACTACTGGGTTTTATGTAATGGTCGAATACAAAGTGGATCCAACTGCAATTAAAAAGTATGAGATCAATTTCAGAAGAGATGAAACTGTATTGAGATTTCTTACTACTGTAATGGACAAACATTCCCTGGTATATGCAGAGAGAAGAAGGAAAGGTGAATTCAATAAAAAATCAGAAGCTAAGGAGGAGCCAGCAAAATGACATTAAAAAACGAACCCATCAACAGAGAGCAAAACAGGAAAAAATACTGTAGATTTAAAAAGCTAGGTATCAAGTATATTGATTACAAAGATCCTAACTTTTTGCTTAAGTTTGTGAACGAACAAGGTAAAATTCTTCCTAGAAGATTGACAGGTAACTCTGCTAAATTTCAGAGAAAGGTTGCTCAGGCTATTAAAAAAGCCAGACATTTGGCATTATTGCCTTACGTAGCAGATGGCTTGAAATAGACTGTCTGTAATCCTTCACCTAATAAATTATAACAACAATGGAAGTTATCTTAAAAACGGATATAAAAGGACTTGGATATAAAAATGACTTGGTAGCTGTTAAACCTGGTTATGGACGTAATTATCTAATCCCTCAGGGCTTCGCTTTACTTGCCACTTCTTCTAATAAGAAGATCTTGCAGGAAAATATTAAGCAAGCAGCCCACAAAGCAGAAAAAATCAAAACTGAAGCCGAAGCTGTTGCAGCTAAATTAGAAAGCATCACTTTGGAAATCAAAGCTAAAATAGGCGATTCTGGAAAGATTTTTGGAAAAGTTACTACTTTACAGCTTTCTGATGCTTTGGCAGAGAAAAGCATAGATATTGATCGTAAGAAGATCTCTATCAATCAGCCGGTATCTACTTCAGGTGAATACGAAGCTGAAATTGATTTACACAGAGAAGTGAAAACTAACGTTAAATTCGTAGTTGTAGCTGAATAGTTATCAATATTGCATTTGAATAAAAAAAAGCCAGGTTTATCCTGGCTTTTTTAGTTTACAATGGCTTTTTCCAAATCCGTTATTAATTTTTTGGATACGGATCGACTGCTTTTTTCTTTGGTCTCCTTCAAAAGATCCAAAGCTAGCTTAGATTTCATTTTTAATCCTTCAGGATTGTTGTCAAATCGATAACTTCCCAAACACCATTCCAATTCAGCTGTTAATCCTTCATTGATTTTTAATTTGCTTAGTTTGGCAATGGCGTTTTCAACAGATTTTTCTAATAATGCTGATTCCATACTCTATTTCTATTAAGGTTGAAGTGAATAATGCAACAATATTATCAATAATTATTAATTATTTAAATAATATTGATTAAAATTTAATTAATGTATAAAATATAGCTGAGATTTGTGAATTACATAAATTTAAATTTACTCTCTTTTTACCGCCTTTATCCCTCATATTTTCATTAATTTGTTCTTTTATATTGTTTAGGAGTATAGGGTATTTTAGTAAGGAGAATTTGAAAATGAAAAGTTTTAGAACTACTTTCCAATTTAAGGAATGCGATAAAAAAATAAACCATTCGTCCAGAATGGTAACTATTGGCTCTTGTTTTTCTGAAGTAGTAGGTGAAAGGTTAACACGTAGTAAATTCAACACTTTGACAAATCCCTTTGGAACAACTTTTAACCCTCCTTCTATTTTCAGTTTATTATTGAATTCACTGGAATCAAAACCGGCTGACCCAGAATTGTACCTAAACCGGCATGATAATTTTTTTCATTATCAATTGCATTCCTCATTCAATGGATCTTCCATAAAGGATCTTTCAGATAAAATTGAAAACACCAAAATAAAGGTCAAAGAGAGCCTTGAAAAAGCTACTCATCTATTTATAACCTTTGGTACGGCTTTCGTTTATCGCCTCATAGAAAATGAAAGGATTGTGGCCAATTGCCACAAGCAAGCTCAACGAAACTTTTCTAAAAGTATACTTGGCCTGGAGGAGATGAGGTATGGTTTCAATGGGTTTTATCAAAAACTTATAGCTGTAAACCCCAATATACAGCTGGTTTTGACGGTTAGTCCTGTGAGACACATAAAAGATGGGATACCAGAAAATCAGTTGAGTAAAAGCCTGTTAAATGTTTTCTGTCATCAAATTGTCTCAAAGTATCCAACTATTTATTATTTCCCAGCCTATGAGATAATGATGGATGATTTAAGGGATTATCGATTTTATAAGGAAGACATGATTCATCCCAACTCTATGGCGGAAGACTATATATGGAATGAATTTTCTGGGGCATTTTTCGATTCAGAAACCATTGATTTGATCCAACATATAGATCAAATACAAAAAAACCTCAGCCATAGACCCTTTAATCCTCAGTCACAGGCCCACTATCAGTTTCTTTGCAAGCTTCAAGAGTTGATCTCTTTGATGCCTGTTGAACTTGATTTTACAAATGAAAAACAAGCTATAAGTGATCAGTTGAAATTATTTTAAACCAATTGACCCTGTGGATATGAAAGGCAATAAACTGATAGCGAGTAAAAGTTTGTACTTACAGCAACATGCCCATAATCCGGTACAGTGGCATCCTTGGTCAGAGGAGGCCTTGGCTAAAGCAAAAGCTGAGAACAAGCCTATATTGGTAAGTATCGGCTATTCTGCTTGCCACTGGTGCCATGTCATGGAAAAAGAGAGCTTTGAAGACATGGAGGTAGCGGATCTAATGAATGCCAATTTTATTTGTATCAAGATTGATAGAGAAGAAAGGCCTGATTTGGATAATATTTACATGGAGGCAGTCCAAGTAATGGGTTTACAAGGTGGATGGCCTTTGAACGTTTTTTTAATGCCTGATCAAAAACCTTTTTATGGAGGTACTTATTTCCCTAAAAACCAATGGATGAAAGTATTGGCAGGAGTGGCTCAGGCATTTGAAAAGCAGTATGAAGAATTGGTGAAAAGTGCTGAAGGTTTTGGTCGGAGCATTGATAGGTCAGTTATTGAAAAATATGGCTTAAAGAGGGAGGAAGGAGAATTTACCCCTGAAAACGTAAGAGCAATGGCCAGGAATTTATTAAAAGGGGTAGATACGGAATGGGGAGGTATGAAAAGGGTTCCTAAATTCCCAATGCCTGTTATATGGAACTTCTTACTGGACATGGCCATTTTGGATGAACAAAAGCATATAGGAGAACAGGTTTGTTTCACCCTGAAAAAAATAGGAATGGGAGGTATTTATGACCACCTGGGTGGGGGATTTTGCCGGTACAGTGTAGATGGAGAATGGTTTGCACCCCATTTTGAAAAGATGCTTTATGACAATGGTCAATTACTCGGTCTATACAGCAAAGCCTTCCAATACAGTAGAGATTCTTTCTTTAAGGAAAAGATTAAAGAAACGGTTAAATGGCTAAATGGTGAAATGCGTAGTCCGGAAATGGGCTTCTATTCTGCACTCGATGCAGATAGCGATGGGGCAGAAGGAAAATTTTATACCTGGACTTATAAGGAACTCAAAGAGCTACTGGGCCATGATTTGGATTGGTTTGGGGAATTATACGGTATAAAAACGGAGGGGAATTGGGAAGATGGTGTGAATATCCTTTTTCAGACGCTATCTTATTCAGAAGTCGCTCAAAATCATGGTTTAACCTTGGATACATTTGAAGGAAAACTAAAAGAAGTCAAGGAAAAGCTCTTTGAAAACAGATCTTCCAGAGTTAGGCCCGGATTGGATGATAAAATCATAAGCGGATGGAATGGATTAGTCATTGACGGTTTATGCAAAGCTTATTTAGCAATTGGTGATGAAGGTTATAAGCGCTCGGCTTTAGAGACTGGAAATTTTATTTGGAACCAAATGGTCCATGACAATGTACTTTATAGGAATTTTAAAGATAATGAAGCTTATACGCCTGCCTTTCTTGAAGATTATGCTGCTGTTATTCAATCTTTTATCTCTCTCTATAAAATTTCTTTTTCACCATTATGGTTAAATAGAGCGAAATTGTTGACTGAAAGGGTCATGGATAATTTTCTTGATGAAAGGGATGGAATGTTTTTCTTTAATGATCCTAAAACTGAAAAATTGATAGCTGATAAGAAAGAGGTTTTTGACAATGTTCTTCCTGCTTCTAACTCGGTAATGGCAAGAAACCTACATCAATTAGGTCTGTACTTATACAATGATACTTACCTTTGTCAAGCAGAAAGCATGTTGCAATTGGTTCGTGAGATGGTGATCAAAGAACCGGATTTTCTAGCCAATTGGGCAAACTTTTATTTAGAAAAATCGGTTCCTACAGCGGAAATAGCCATTACAGGAAAAGAGGCAAATAGAGTGGGACTTTCACTCCAGGCTGATTATCATCCCAATATGGTCATAGCTGCTACTACAGTCAATACTGAAGAAGTACCAATTTTAGCTGGTAAGTCAACTGAAAAGACAATATTGTATGTCTGCTTTAATAAGTCATGCAAGCAACCTGTAGAGACCATAGAGGAGGCAGTAAGTCAACTTCCATTTTTGAGCAAAACCAAATAAAATAGATTTACAGTGGATGATCTCTTTGGAAATAACTACCCCTTAACAAGCAAAAATCTGTTTGCGGACATTATTTTGCCTGTACCTATTCCTCAAACTTTTACTTATAGTGTGGGGCCTGAGATTCAGGATGAAATTGGTATTGGCTATCGTGTGATGGTACAATTCGGTAGGAAAAGGATTTTAACTGGAATTGTTGCCAAGGTTCATCAAAAAGCGCCTGAGGCTTATCAGGCCAAAGCTATACTTGATTTATTAGATGATTTCCCCATAGTAAACGCCTTGCAAATCAAATTTTGGGCTTGGCTGGCCAGTTATTATTGTTGTCATTTAGGAGAAGTGATGAATGCCGCTTTACCCAGTGGTTTAAAGCTATCTACTGAGAGTAAGATTCAAATGCATCCTGATTTTGACTTGGACAATCCTGATTATCCTATGGATGACAGGGAAATGCTGATATTGGAGGCCTTGGAAAAGAAGGAAGAAATGAATGTGGATCAACTGGATACCCTGGTTCCAGTGAAAGACCTTCACAAGTTGATTAAAAGTCTTCTTGGTAAGAAAGCCATCTTGGTTTATGAATCTGTTAAAGAGAAATACAGCCCAAAGATAGAACTTAGGGTGAGGCTAGCTCAAGAATACATTACTGCATCGGATAAGCTAAATGAACTTTTTGATGGAATAAAAGGGAAAGTAAAGCAAGAGAATGTGCTTCTCAAATATTTACAACAAGTTCCTATTTACCAGAAAAGTGAGCTAAACAAACAAGGACTGGCCAAAAAGATTTTGACCGATGCAGGTTGTTCTCCTTCTTCCATTGATACCCTTATTAAAAATAAGGTATTGGAAAGCTTTAAGGTAAAAATAAGTCGTTTTGACCCAATTAATATTGATGAAAATCCAATTCTACTTTCTGATGATCAAAAGGAAGCGTATGATGCGGTGCAAAATGAATTTAACAGTAAATCCACAGTTTTACTTCATGGTATTACAGGATCTGGTAAAACAGAGATTTACATTAAGCTAATAATGGAGGTCCTGGAAAGTGGTTCACAGGTATTATTGCTGCTTCCTGAAATTGCACTTACTACTCATTTGGTTTCTCGGCTACAGAAAGTTTTTGGTGATAAAATGGGTATTTTTCACTCTAAATATTCAGACAATGAACGTGTAGAAGTGTGGCAAGGAGTGATTTCAGGGAAGTACAATTTCATTATAGGAGTCAGATCTTCTTTATTCTTACCTTTCGATAGCTTGGGTTTGGTCATTGTAGATGAAGAACATGAACCTTCCTATAAACAGTATGACCCTGCGCCAAGGTTTCATGCAAGAGATGCTGCAATCATGATGGCATATCTACACCAAGCCAAAACGGTCTTAGGAACAGCTACCCCAGCTTTTGAGACCTTTTCTAATGTTCAAAATGATAAGTATGGCTATGTGAAAATGGATAAACGTTATGGCAATGCGGAATTGCCTCATTTTCATTTGGCAGACATTTTAAAAGACAAAAAGAAAAACCTGCTTAAATTAGACTTTACCAGACTTCTGAGAGAGAAAATCCAAGAGGCCCTAAACAATCAGGAACAAGTATTAATATTTCAAAATAGGAGAGGCTATGCCCCATATATTTCCTGTGATGAATGTGGTTGGATTCCTGAATGCGAACACTGTGATGTCAGTTTAACTTACCACCAATTTCAGGAAGAATTGAGATGTCACTATTGTGGGTTTAAAGATGTTGTTCCAAAAAAATGCCATGCCTGTGGTAGTGATAAGATTACAACCGTAGGTTCAGGAACGGAAAGGATTGAAGAAAATCTCTCATTACTTTTTCCTGAAGCCCGAATTTTAAGAATGGATTTGGACACTACCCGAAGTAAATATGGGTACCAAAAGATTTTAGAAGAATTCGGATCTGGAAATGTGGATATTTTGGTAGGAACCCAGATGATTACCAAAGGTCTGGATTTTGATAGGGTGTCTCTGGTAGGAATTGTTGATGCTGATCGAATTTTGTTTTACCCAGATTTCCGCTCAGGAGAAAGGGCTTTTCAACAAATTACACAAGTGGCTGGAAGGGCTGGTAGGAGAAATAAAACAGGTAATGTAATTATTCAAACAAGACGACCTGATCAATTGATTTTCAATCAGATAATAAGTGGTGATTACGCTGAATTTTATCGACAGGAGATGGGAGAACGGAAGCAGTTTTATTATCCTCCTTTTGTCAAGAATATCAAGATCGTAGTCAAGCATAAAGACTTTAAGACAGCAGAAACTGCATCTGTTCAATTAAAAAATTTACTTTCAGACATTGAAGGAAGGAAGATAATTCTAGGTCCGGAAAAAGCATTAATAGGTAAGATTAAAAACTTATATCTTTTTGAAATCTGGATCAAACTCGAGAAAAGCACCAATGCACAAGTGCGTTTTAAACAGGAGATGACCCGTTCCATTTCAGACCTGCAATCAGACAAACGCTTTCGTTCAGTTAGGTTTTTAGTGGATGTGGATCCTTTTTAAATTTGGAGTGCTTCAGAGGGGAGCCTTATTAAACTTCCTAGCAGACTGATTTTATGTAATTCCTTGTTCTTTTATAGCGAAATGGATATCTGTATTGCATTATTTCAGCTAAGCCCTTAGGGTCAATAGTGCACTTTAATCGATGGGTACAGATTTCATTCTTTGATAAACCCGAAATATGCAATAGACATTCTATTAGGTGCTGAAATCGCTTTAAAATCAGCCACTTCGTTGCTGTTTTCAATTTCACCATAGCGGTGCTATGCTAAATCTCCAAACAGCCTGATTGTCTCGTCCTGAAAATGGTTGACACTTTTGTTTTTCAAATATAGTAAGTGTTTTAATTTCTAAGAAGTTTCATTTAACTTACAGTACCACGATAAAGCGGAGGCAAGCTCTGCTGAGGAGCAACTTGCCAAGG
>NZ_JBSXOH010000025.1:0-8618 GCF_056859355.1 Cyclobacterium sp. L-R | reverse complement strand
TGCTGAAATCGCTTCAAAATCAGCCACTTCGTTGCTGCTTTCAATTTCACCATAGCGGTGCTATGCTAAAATCTCCAAACAGCCTGATTTTCTTGCGATTGCAACACTTCCCGTAAACACGGGACAGGCATCACCCCTGACAATCGTCAGGGCCAGGAAATCCTATTACATAATCCGGAATAATCCTAAAAAAAATTCATCCATCTTGCCTTTCACCATTTCAGGAAGTTGACAATATCTTTTTTCCTTGAATCACTATCTCCTACGCTATAAGAGCCAAAGCCTTTTCTTCAAAACAATATTTATCTAATCATTACTTCCCAATACTTCGTGTGTTTAGATTTACCGGCAGGCCCTTCTACGGTTAATGTCACCACTTTGTGAATTCCTTTTTCTTTGAATTGATGGATCGGATGTTGTTCATTGGAGTAATTTCCATCCCCAAAATCCCATTCCCATATTAATATCTCTCCTTGTGATTCATCTCTGAAGGCTACACGCTTCTTTTCCATATCTATTACTTCAAAAGACCATTCTGCCTTGATCAAATCCCTTAATTCGCTTTCTATGGGCATCAATTTAAACTTGCGTAGGAAGCTTGCATCTTTTACCATCCGCACATCATGGGATAAATTGAAATGCCCCTCTCTTTCCCCTCCGTCAAAATCCAATATCGACCAGGAAAGTCCAATACTATCACCCTCAATGAGTTTCGATTCAATGGCCTTTTCAGGGCCTTCATAAGGGGCATAATCATAAGGTGTCACCCAAAATTCCAAAACGAGCTTTCCTTCCTCCCCAGGTTCAAAGTTGTAGTCATAAGCATAATTTGATTGAGGAAAATCACCTATCCAATGTTGATTTCCCCAAATCAAAACCCATGCGTTGTTTACAGGCGGGGTATTGATATGGTAATTTTGAGCGTGGACACCACTAAAAGTGAAATGATTTTCTAAATAGGCCTCCGTTTTGCTATCCCACTTCAGGTCTTCTTTAGTATAAGCCGGATTATAAATAAAAGGACCTCCGGAAAGGTCGCCATCAACCACTATTTCGAAAATGTCATTGAGGTACCCTTTGTTACTAAACCTCCCAAAATCCCAAAAATCATCAGTAGCTTCATACAAAAAGTATAGCCTGTTCAAACCCTCTACCCAGCCTACCTTTACGCTTACCTCCAAATCGCCGGTATGATCAATAGCGTTTCCCAATCCATCCTCTGTATCTTTCAACATTTCATTGCCATATACATATGAACCTGGTACTATTTCCCAGTCATCCGATTTCCCATCTATACGTGGTATTTGATTTTTAGGGAACTGAAAAATTTTGAAAAGTATTTCATTTTCAGAGGTCTCATTCGGGGATTCATTTTGCGACTTCACCGAAGAAGCACAAAAAACAGCCAATATAGTAAACAGACAAATTTTCAGCTTGCTCATTTATCGAAGAAACATTTAGAACGTATAAGGATATTTATTTATCTTTTTCGCCAATTATTTATATGCTTAGCTTACGAGTTGCGTATACATGACCTATGCTATCAACTACTTAGGTCTATTATTTATCAAATTAAGTGTTTCGGTCAAAAATTCTAAGGGAAAGACCAAATTTTTTATTGGAATTGCCAATAATAGGACTTTCCAGTTAGATCTGATGGGCTTGTTTAAAGATTTTGAAGCAAAAACAGTAAGAATCAAATAGTATTATTGGAGCAGGTGACCAAATGGTAATAACAGCACAAAAATCCCGCTTAAACCATCAGAAAAGCCCACTTAATCATCAAAACAACACAAAGGAACAACCTCCTGAAAATCAATTACTTTTCATGAATTATGATTATTAATTGATTGTTGTCGTGAATTCAGATTATGATTGTAAGGATGAAAATTGGAATGCACCCCAACAATTGTATATACACATCTTTAGCATACATTGTTAGCATTTGTTACTTATACAATCTACCTATTTTCTTACCTTATATAGGTTTAGTTTTGTCGGTGGCCGGAGCGGAACCGATCCGTCGGGTCCGGATTGAAGCACCCCCGTTTTTAATAAACTTATCGACTGCCCCGACATTGCCCTCGACGACCCAGTAGTTGATGTCACCGAAGCCCAGGTTCTTGGGATCGTTGATGTCACTGACAAGCCTCTGCCATGCATTTCCTGCGTCTGTCTGTCCCTTACCTGGCATCTCCGTTTTCATTTGATCAATCGAGAATGCGTGCTTGCCTGACACTGTAAGATGATGGGTATTGCGGTAGGTGCCCACCCGAGCGAAGTGGGAAGCGTGATTGGCATTTAGGAATTCAAGACCGTTGATGTTGGAGGCTACAACGATGTTGTCGCCATCCGTATGCTCGTTGATCATGATACCGGTATGATACCCTGTTACAACCACGTTGCGCAGGACAGTCCATGCCGCATTATTGCAAGCCGGGGTTATCAGGCCACTGGTGCCATGGGTTGGTTTGGAGGCCTGAACGTTGTAGATGCCTGTGTTGATGAATACGTTTTCTATCTTGCATTGCGCCGCGTTCTCCAGATCGACGCCATTGATACCAGGATTATCATAGGTTCGGACATCCAGATTTCTGAGAACTACGTTGACCCCGGAGAATTGCATGTACAACTTCTCAGGTGAGTTACTGGCGGAGATGACAGCGGGGCCGGATTCTGCGAGACTCTTGACGATAGTGCCTTTATTTTGGTACGGGAATGCGCCGATCGTCCCGAATACCGGAGTCGGTTCGCTCTCGCCAATGATTTCGACCGTGATCCACTCTTTCGTTCCGGGAATAACGATTCTTCCGCGATAGATCCCGTTGGGTATAATCATTTTCCCGCCTCCCGCCTCGATCACCGCCTTCAGGCAGGCTGAAAGTGCTTCAGTATTATCCATCTTATCGTCGCCCACTGCACCATAATCCAGCACATTGAAAGTTCGCGAATTTATTGTGTAAGTTTTTTCGTTCACGCTATTGTTCTTCTGATTGGGCAGTTGCACTTGATTTTTTCTGTGGGATTCCTCCTTCTCGTTACAAGCAGAGATCAGAATCAATAATGAGAAAGCGGCTAATTTAATGCTTGAGAATTCTAGGATATTTTTTATTCTATTTCTTATTGTAAATATCATATAATTGGTTTTTATAATAAATGCTAACAATTGTATATATACCTATTTAGCCTCAGAGTTGGGGAAATATGGCCTATGCCCCCAACCCCTTCTGCTTAATACTATTTTCAAATTAAGCGCAAACAGGAAATAATACTAAATCGAAAACCTGCTTACTGGTATACTTTCCCCTGGAATCACTGGTATACTTTACTCTGGAATACTGGTATACTATGGAGTGGAATACTCACCTGGGCAGGTACTCCCATTCACCCCGTTGGATTATTGAAGTAATTGGAAATTCTATTCCTTAAATACTTTTTCCCATTCCCTGATTTCAAATACTTTTCTCTTCTGGTCGCATCCTGTTGATTTAAACATCCTTCCCAATAGATTAGCTTTAATGGCCTTCTCCTGTTAGTCGAAAGCACTTTACCTTGGTTATGATGTTCAACCCTTGCTTTTAAATCAGAAGTATACCCAGTGTAAAACTGCCCATCAAACTCACTGAGAAGAACATACACATAAAAATATTTGTCCATGCTTTTTTTGATGTAATTTAATAAAATCCTACGGGGTAAATCGCCATCAGCAACCAACGGATCAAATCACTTCAAAACGGCGAGGTTAAATTTATGGTAAAGAACTACCGTAATCAGGGCAAAAAAGAAACTTGTACGCTAACAGCTCCTGAATTCCTAAGAAGGTTCACGCTACATGTCTTACCAAAGGGTTTTACCCGGATCAGACATTATGGAATCCTAGCCAGTGCCTTCAAGGCCACACATAAAGTCAATATCGACAGGCAGATCGGTCAGGTCGTAATAGAAGTAGGGGAAAAACCTGATTCCATGCTCAGAAAGTGCCCTAGTTGCAAAACCGGGGAACTGCATACAGTGGCATGTTTTGACCAACGGGGGCCACCAGCCAACTGGTTTAATAAAATCAGAAAGCAAAATAAAAAGCGCCTGTTAGCTTAATGGGAAAGGTATGTCCAAAAGGGAAAAACCACCTAATAATCACGCTTAAAACATCGTAAAAGTGACTTTAGCCTCCTAAAAAAAACAAAACAACGTAAAAGATAAACCTATAACTACCAAACTTTTTCATCTTCCAACCATTGAAAAATAAAACAGGGAAAACCATTCCCCATAGTAAACCAAGTTCCCAACACTCTTCGTTCAACACTGCATTCAGACTAGGCTGTTCCAGCCGTCAGAATGCTTAGTTATTGTGCAACGTTTTTTATTCATTTTCAGGCATATCCATTTATGTATAGTTCTGAATATGTCCCCTTCTCCAAATTTACTTTCAAGTTGAAATAACAGTTTCCACCATCATCAACTTCCATAAGTTCTGATTTCCAATTTTCATTTCCCCAATCATCACAGAAAAAGTTAATCCAAATTTCTTTCTGCCCTTGACTGTTTAAAACGGGTACGTACTGTCGTTTAAATCCTTTCGTGCTTAATTCAAATCCTGTTTCTGTCCATTGATTGTCAGGATATTCCTTATTGTGTTTTTCAAGACTTTCTCGTTGCTGTTCATTATTTTCTTTTACAGCTTTTTCAATTATACTCTCAATTTCAATGAGTTCATTTTCTGTAAGTGTCGCAGGCTTCGCATCCTTGAACAACCAATACCAATCACTTTTAAAGTCTATAATCACATAGGTCAAGTCAGGAACTTGGAAGTAGATATTTTCAGTCTGTTTCTCAATAGTCTGGTCAGCTTTTTTTGTCTGCTCGTTACAAGCAGTTATTGAAATCAGAAGTATGAATATTATATGTTTCACGATTTTCTTTTCAAATGTTGCACAACGGATCGGTGATATGGAGCGGATGCAGCGATAGCAAGTCTGATCTCATATCACTTGTTACCTGCTGGCTATTTTTATATTCCATAAATCTCTTTTCTTCGAGTAAACGCAATTTTCCCTCCCTCAAGAATTTCGCAGCATTTGATCCTTGTTTCTGCTCTATCTATTGATCCTTCATCAAGAATATGAGATTTAATATTTGTACTTTTCAAAGGTATTATCAATTCTGCATCGCCAAGAACAGCAATGTTGGCATTATGAGTCACAATGATGACTTGTCTTCTTTCCTTTATTGTTCTTAAATTCTTAACTATGGTCTTATAAATAAATTCACTATCTAAATTATCTTCTGGTTGATCGATAATTAAAGGCTTGTTACTTTTTGAGAGCATCAATATTCCTAATAAAACTGACTGCTGCTGCCCTAATGAAAGTTGAGATATTTGTTTAGTCTGCCTTATTTGTTTACCATTCTCATCTGTAAATAGCTTTGTAACTAAAATTTCAGGTAAATCATCGAACTCAACTATTTCAAAGTCTTCATAATTGAAATCAGATTTTATAATTGAGCATATTCTCTTAATCTCCGAAGTTGACAATGCTTGATTAGAATTTTCATCTCGAATCTTCATTAGTTCAGTTATATTATTCTTCAAGCAAAGATCAAGAAATTCCAGCGGGCTATAATGTCTTAAAATTGATTTTGTTCTTTGTGTTTGGGTAGTTCGCCAATCAAATTTCTGTTTGGCCATTTCTTCAAACTCAAAGGAATGTCGACCTTGGTGATATTTTAAAGTGATATGAAGACCATCCATAGTGTTTTTTAAATTTGAATTCACTTCGGACGCAAAGGCATATCTTAAATAATAGATCTTATCCTTAATTTCCTTCCTTCTCTTAAGCATTACAACTCTTTCCTTTTGCAATTCTTCAAGTTCTTTTTTGCGAGTGTTTAAATATTTCACTCTTGTTGTGAGATCAATTATGTCTTTTGAAATTTGATTTATCTTCCCTAGATCAAACGGAATACCTTTAGATTCTAACTCGACTTTTTTTAAATCTATTTTTTCTTGAATTTCTTTTTCCTTGCTTCCCCATTCTAATAGTTGAACTTTAAGGTCAACAATTTTATTAGATAGAATTTCATTTAATTCCGTTGATTTCGAAGTAACTGCATCAGAAAAACTCTCAACAATTTCTTTAACTTTAGCAAATTGTTCTTTTCCAACGATGATGTCCTCGTCTGTAAGGTTGCTAAAGTCATCAAAAATAGTCTTATCATTCAACAATTCTTTATAGGTATCGATCAATTGTTTCAGATCTTCGATGATTTCCTTTCTTAGTTGTCGCTCTTTAATTAGAGCATTCTGATATAGTACAAGTTCACCAGCTTGTTCTTTCTGCAAAGTTTTAAGCTTTAAATTTTCATTTTTTAAAGTCTTCTCAGTTTCAGGAAGTGCAAGTAGTTCTAATCTTCGTTTTTTCTGCTCACTTTGATTCTCTCTCAGTTTCGTTATGATATCTTTCTCTTCATTTCTATAGGATGACAAGTCTAAAAACTCATCTAAAAAATCAATTAAGACATTTGGATTTGTGTCACTATGTTGCAATGTTTCTGCAGTTTCTCCTTGCCCATAACTTTCAATATCGACTTTGGAAATTCCATTAATTGGGTCAGTTATGTTATAGTTTGTATTGTTTTTTTCTCTTGTAAATTCAAAATTGTTCCCAGCTTCATCCTCGTACTGGACAGCTATTTTTTGCGGCCAGACCTCTGAATCAATTACTTTAGAATTTGTTTGATTTCCAATTGTCGCTTTAATTGCTTCGATTAGAGTTGACTTTCCAGCACCTCTACTGCCAATTATACAAGTCAAATTTCTACTAAGAGAAATTTCCTGTCCATCTAATAACCCTCCTTCAATTTTAACTGTTTTAATTGTTGGCCTTCTTTCAGGTATGAAATTTTCTAATCTGATTCTTGACTCATGATTTATTAACGCAATTTTGTATGATTGAAAAGTGAGCTCATCAACCTTTATTCTCGTCAGTTTGGTTTCACCTTGGGCATTTGTACCTAATTTAATTAAGCTATGTGAATCTGAAGACATGAGTTTTGCTAAATCAGAATTTGGCTCTAATTCTAATTCTGACCTTCTTAGGTTAATAAGACGTTTTCTGTCATCACTTTCATCTTGATCCGTATAGGATGTTATTGATGCCTTTGAACTTATCTCCAATCCAAGGAGGTTGGGATGTTTAATAACTTGTTCAATTGGAGGTCCAAAACGTCCTATTGTTTTTTCGAAGCCAGATGATAGTTCGATATGTGCTAAAACACCAAAGCCATTGAATCTTTTAGCATTGTCTAAACATTCAATTATTCCTTGAGTAGTCGTTTCCTTGTCAGCGCTCACATTTAGTGTTCCGTAAAATGACCTCAAGTTTGCAAAAGTTTCAAAATATAACAAAAGGTGACCTTGTGTTGTAGATACTTCTATTCCAGGTATAACTAAAATGCCTTTTCCAATTGAATGTGTTAATGCTAAGTTCACATTTTGAATTTCATTATGATCAGTAATACTTATTATAGACAATCCCTTTTCTACAGCTGTATCAACAATTGCTTCTGGTGTATTAGTCGTATCTGTTACGTCATAAGATCCAAATTCACCATAAGAATGAATATGTAAATCAGCTCTAACAAATTTTGCTCCTTGGTTCATTTTTTTCTCTTTTGCTTGCAGGTAACGTTTTGGCTAAAGCTAGTGCGGTTAACCGAAAATTCCTATAGAACCGGGATCGTCATCGTCAACCGCGTCTGTATCTGCCGAAGACGTATTGGCCGCATTAGCTTTAGGTGTTGTTGTGTGGTCGTGCTTTTTTATTTCTTTAAAATTTTTTCTTGCATTAGTTCATGAATAAAATCGTCATTATGAACTTTGGATTTCAATAGCGAGACACATTCTTGGTCGAAATTGTCATAGGCTGCAAAAATCAGTCTGTCATCCATTTCAGCTAAAACATGGATTACGTTTTTTCGGATTCCGACTCTGTTCAGGAAATCATTCTTCAAAAATTCCTTTGTCTTTTCATTAAGTTTGAAAATCCTGAAGTCCTGTTTAGGTGTCCTTGTGTTGCGGGTCAAATTGCCTTGTTCTTCAGTTGAAAAAGTATATCCAGTTTCTCGAATTTTAGACAAATCTCCTTCAAAACTCATTAATGAGTCTGTCGGGAGGGAATCAATGAGATATGTCAGAAGTTCTTTCGGTTTTTTTACCTGTAATTGGTAATGCATCTGTCTATCGTTTCGCATGCCACACAACATAAAGAGTTTTAAACGCAATCTAGCCAAAAAAAATAACTATCTAAGATGGAGTTCCTTAGATTGCGGTTAAAACTTAGTTGGACAGCCTGTCCCGTTTTTTTCGGGAAAACCGGGGGCCTGTCTATGGGCATTTATGTTTCGTTATTTGGGAGAGTTTGGGGTGTTTGGTGCCAGAAACCCCAGTTTTGATCTCTCTAACCACTGACTTGTGGTTGTTTGGATACTGTAGGGGCAGTCCTTTCCCATTAACGCCCTGCTGCGTTTTGATTTGGAGCCATGATTTCAAAGAGCTTTGCTATTTGGGTTGATGTTATGGGTCTGTTCCTTTCCCCTCAGCAAGGCCATACATCATCTTT
>NZ_JBSXOH010000024.1:0-40139 GCF_056859355.1 Cyclobacterium sp. L-R | reverse complement strand
AGCCTGTCCCGTGTTTACGGGAAGTGTTGCAATCGCAAGAAAATCAGGCTGTTTGGAGATTTTAGCATAGCACCGCTATGGTGAAATTGAAAACAGCAACGAAGTGGCTGATTTTAAAGCGATTTCAGCACGTAATAGATTGACTATTGCATATTTCGGGTTTAATACTCTAACTCACCTTGACATTCACCATCTTTCAATTGAGCTATAGTGGGCGTATACCCATTTTCACTTATTACTGTTACCGGCAATGTTTCTGCATTGAATAGCTTTGATAAAGCACAATAATTTGTGAGGTAGGTATTTGATTGAATTTGCATTCTGCCAGCTACAGCTATCAAGTTATCAAGCCCTTCCAATGATTTGATACTCCAATTGTCCTGAATTGTAAGATTTCTACTTATTATTTTAAGATTGCTCAATCCACGAAGGTTTTTTAGGTATACATTGTCTACCAAGTTTACAGTGCGAAGTTCCTCTGCCACAGTAAGGCCTTCCAATGAATTAAATCCTGTATTCATAAAGTCTATGGACGAGGTCAAAGTACCAGAAAACCCAGTAAAGTCTTTGAGTTTACCCATATCCCATAAAGTAAGGCTTCCTAGGGTTTCCACTCCCTGAAAACCATCAAAGTTGGTAATATCAAGATATTTAAGCTCAATAGAACCTATATGACGTACATTATTGAGCCCTTGAAAAGAGGTTTGTGCACCATTGGAAGTTACCACCAATTCGGATATTTCATAGACTTGTTCCAAGCCTTGAAAATCAATCAAACTTGAATTGGAATCTATAAATACATAACCTAACTTTTTTATGTTGTCCAATCCTTTAAGATTTAACAATGACGGGTTGTCACTTATTGTTAAATTTAAATGGCTTTTTTCAGACAGCGATAAACCTTCAAGGGATTCCAAAATAGTATTATTATCAATTGTTACCCATCCTTCAACAAGGTTCAGGTTTTCCAAACCATGGAGGTTTTTTAGATTTGTTGTGTTTTCAATTTTTAAATCGCCGTAAACATGGGTCACTAATTCCAAAGCAGACAAGTCTAGGATAGGGTCTTGGTCATCGCTTCCCAGGATGAAAAGGTCCCCTTGGATTCCGGTATGACAGCGTAATGCCCAATCATTTAATTCAGTCTGTGTTGTCAATACCAAATCTCCCGGATGTTCCCCTCCTAAACATTTAATTTCAGACTCTACCATTTCTACTACCAAAGGCTGTTCAACATAGGACTTCAGTTGATCTAAGGTTAGCGTATCCGTGAAATCATCAAAATTGAAGCTTTTAAATAGTAGAGCATAACTATCAGCTAAGGGAAGTGTTACAGATTCATTAATTCCGGCAATTAGTTCTTGGGTAATGACTTCTCCGTCTGCAGTTATTTCTATTGATCCAGGCAGAAAGTCCATTAATCGCTGGTCAGTAACCATTGCCATGTAGATTTTATTAGAAGTAGCAGTTACAATATCCAAACCAAAGGACTGAAAACCAAAGTCGGAGGGGCTATGTCCTTCTGCAGCTACCACTTGCATGGATATTTGTATTTCTGCTTCCTTTTTATTTTCTGTTTCTATGGTCTCTAATTCAAAAGTCAAAGGCAATGACAAATTTTGGTCCTCACTTAGGGATGAGTTTTTCTTAGGAGTGGCCTCTACAATTTTATTGTTATCATCCAGCACATAAAATGCAACTACCTGATAAGATCCTTCTGGAAGAATGATTTTTTCTGTCAGGTAATGATCTCCCATGTCCTGAACCTGAATTTTCTTGCTACTGTAAGCGGTAGAATCTCCATCTACTGTTTGAATAGTAATAATTGCTTTATTATAAGCGGTTACCCTAAGTTGCCTTGAAGATGTGTTTGAAGTTTTGGCAATTTTAATTACAACTGTGGGTAATTTCTCATGATTTTCAGGGTTTTCCTCTTCTTCTCCAGGGTTTGTAATCGGATCAGGGATTACAGTTGGTTTTTCAGCCTCTTCACAAGAAACCAATCCTGCACCAAGAGAAATAAAAAGAATAAGTAAGACTAAACGGAATTTTAATATCATTTCTCTCATGGTTTACATTCCCCCCTTCGAATATTGTCGAAACTTGGATTAAAGGCATTTCCTTTAATCTCGGTGGCAAATGGAAGGTTATTTGCGAGTGTAACCTTGATGTCTTTAAGCGCACAAAAATCGACAAGTGAAGTATTGTCTTTGATGGTAATTTTTACAGGAGGAGACCATACGTATCCTGGGTAAGGATCAGTCCCTTTATAAACAAAATAATAAAGTTCTTTTCCACCTTCAAAGCCATTCAGACTTTTTAGTTGAGGATTATTAATTATAGTAATATCGCTGAAAATTATCTTTGCAGAGGAAAAAGCCGTAATATCTTCCAAAGAAGCATTGTTCTCTAAATGTATTTCACCAACTTGTTCAGCTAAAAATAAAGGAGATAGTGTAGTAAGTTTTGGAGTGTTTAAGACAATCAAATCTTCTATTCCCTCACCATTAGGCTGAAGAAGTCCTTCCAAGTTTTCCAAACTCTTGTTATTATTTAGCTCAAGGATCCATAAATATCTAAACCCACCATCACCACCACCGAAAGAGATCAGTGCCGGATTGTTAGTTACATAAAGTTTAGAATTGAGGTTTTCAGTTTGTGTAGGAAAACTTAGATGTATAAGGTTAGGGTTCTCAAGAATAATTACATCTTTCAGTTTTATTGCGTTTTCAAATCCTTCCCCTTTTAACCCGATAAAATGCTCCATATTTTCAATATGTAAAGATTCTATTGTAGATGCCACATGGTTAAATCCATTAAAGTCTCGGATACTAGGATTATTCGTCAAGTTCAGTCCTCGCAATTTCTCCAAAGAAGTCAATCCATAAAATGACTCTAGAAGGGAGTTGTTTTTTACTATTAATTCTTGAGAAATGTATCGGAGGTAATTCAGTCCCTCCAATGATCGTAATTCCGGATTATTTATGATGTTTAAATTATTTTTTACTTGGTCTATTGTAGCCAATGGTGATAGGTCTAAAATAGGGTCTTCTGAGTCATCAGGAGTATTCCCAATTGTTAAATTTCCTTCGATGATATCATAACCCTTCAAACCAAAAGAATCAAGGGCTGCTTGGGTGGACAATGTTATATTCCCTTTGAACGTCCCACCGATATAAAACGCATCAGCTCGTTTTTTTGTCATTTCAAAAATTAGTGGCTGATGCTCGAATGTTTGAAGACTATCGTAAGTTATTTCCTTTTCGATGGGTTGAAAAGGTCCATAAGTAAGTGTAAAGTCATACTTTTCACTTGTCTTTGGAAGTACAATTTTATTCAACTTTCCATTAAGTTGCTGGGTCAAAATATGGTCACCCTGACTAACAGTTAATTCTGCGGGTATAAAATCCATAAAGTCATCAAACTTTTCACGTACAGCAGAAATGAAAAAGTAAAAGGTCTCCCTAAAGCCAGCCATTCCGGATTCAAAACCGAAAGGCTCTGGATTCTTTCCGGCAGTAGAAATGATCTCAAGGCTTAGGCTTTGGGATTCACTTGCTGCCACTTTAAAAGGGATTGGAAGTGGTTGTGTCAGAAACTCTCCAAACTCAGAGCCTTCCATTGGAGTAGCATATAAGATGTTCCCACTGCTATCAGTCAAATAAAATGCACTAATTTGATAGCTGCCTTGTGATAGGTTTATTTCTTCTATGAGAAGTTCGTCACCTAAACCCAAAATAGGTAAGGTTTTACGGTCGAAGATGGTTTGAGAACCATCTTCATTTTCCATAGTAAGGACAACGCTGTTTACACCTTGGACAGGGAGCTCTAGAATTCTATTTCTTTCATTTCCTACAAAGTTTTCCTTAACCTGAAAACTTATGCTTCCATTAGTAGGTGAATGATGCTCATATTCAGTTGTGCATGCTCCCAAAACAATCAAACTAAAAAGTTGAAAGTAGTGGATCAATTTCCATCTGTTCATATTTTTAAAAATGTTTTTGTAAAACTAAACATTATTTTACAATTCATGCCTTTGTATTTTAAAATATTATTAATGTATTTTAAATAATAAATTATGTTGTTTGATTACGAATCGCATAATTTGTACAATTTTGATTTATTTGTTTTTCAAAATGGATTTAGAGATTTTCCTTTGATGAAATTGTCGAATTTGTAATGGCTTAAATGCCAGTGATTTTGGTGTTAATTTTAACTATGTAGTAAGCTGCTTTTATAATGATGTTCATAAATTGATTAAATTTAAAGTAATGGAAGATATTTGGATAAAAAAATGGAATGAAAGGTATGGCAATGAAGCCTATGCCTATGGAGAAGCACCTAACTTATTTTTCGAAGAAAAAATAAAGGAATTAAAGGTTGGAAAAATGCTATTGCCCGCAGAAGGGGAGGGTAGAAATGCGGTATTTGCTGCAAAATTGGGTTGGGCTGTTTTTGCTTTTGACCAAAGTAAAGAAGGTAAGAAGAAGGCCTTGAAATTGGCTGAAAAGAACGGAGTAAGTATAGATTATCAGGTTAACGACCTGGCAATGGTGAATTACTCTAAAGAAGAGTTTGATGTTATTGGCCTTATTTACGCTCATTTTCCAGCAAAACTAAAATCCCAATACCACAAAATACTGGACGGATATTTAAAAATAGGAGGAACAGTTATCCTTGAGGCTTTTAGCAAAAATAATTTGGCTTATAGAGCTAAAAATGAAAAGATAGGAGGGCCTAGAGATTTAGATTCACTTTTTTCTGTGGAAGAGATCAAAGCTGACTTCAGTAATTATACCATTATACAATTAGAAGAAAAAGAGGTTGAACTGGGGGAAGGGGTGTATCATAATGGAAAAGGATCTGTCATTAGGTTTGTAGGACAGAAAAAATTATACCGTGCTTCAGATTACTAATATAGGCTAGGGTAAAATAGCTGTAACATAAAAAAAGGCTGCTTAAATTTAAGCAGCCTTTTTAAATTACATGTTTTTAACTTCTCCAACGAGTTCGTTGAGCACCTTCTTGGCATCTCCGAATAACATTCTGGTTTTAGGATCGAAAAAGAGTGCGTTTTGAATTCCGGCGTAACCTGAACTCATACTTCTTTTGATCACAATGACATTCGTGGCCTTGTTTACTTCTAATATAGGCATTCCATATATAGGACTGGAAGGATCATCATTTGCAGCTGGATTCACTACATCATTTGCACCTATCACCATTACTACATCGGTATTGGGTAACTTCTCATTCATGTCATCCATTTCGATAAGCTTGTCATAAGAAACATCTGATTCAGCTAGCAACACGTTCATATGCCCTGGCATCCTACCGGCTACAGGGTGAATACCATACAGTACTTCAACACCTTTTTCTTCAAGGATCTTTTCTAAATCATGCACAGCATGCTGAGCCTGTGCAACAGCCAAACCATATCCTGGTACTATTACTACACGTTTTGCGTAAGCCAAAAGGATAGAAGAGTCATAAGAATTGATTTCTTTAGCAACTTGATCTCCATCTTGACCCGCAGCCGCAGCTCCTGATCCACCCCCAAAGGAGGTAAATAGGATATTTGAAACTGATCTGTTCATGGCTTTGGCCATTAGTAAGGTAAGTAGAATACCTGCTGAACCAACCAAAATACCACCCATAAGCATTACCTTATTGTCATAAAGCAAACCTGTCGTAGCAGCGGTAACCCCTGTCAGTGAATTGAGTAGTGAGATCACTACAGGCATATCTGCACCACCAATTGGGTAAACAAACATTAATCCATAGATGAGAGAAAGTACCACCAATACATAAATTAGGGTTGGTTGTGGGGCACCAGAGGCAAGTATGTAAGCCGCTAATGCTATTGCTATCCCTAGTACTGCAAAGCCAAGCATTTTATTGATACGAATATCTTTCAAAACACCCTGAAGTTTACCCATGGCTACCAATGACCCGGAAAACGAAACCGAGCCAATGACTAAGCTGGACATAAGTACAGCTCCTTTGCCAATGTCATCCACTGGTAGGTCACCGTATTCTACGAGACCTATAAGAGCTGCTGCAGCACCACCCATACCATTGAAGAAGGATACAAGCTGAGGCATGGCAGTCATCTGTACGGTTTTGGCAGAATAAATCCCTCCAATCGTTCCTAGGGCCATTGCAATTAGTATAAGTACAAGGTTGTCTAAACCTGGAGTCAGGAAAGAAGCTAAAATAGCCAAAATCATTCCTGAAAGGGCAATGCTATTACCTTTACGCGCAGAATCCGGATGACTCATCATCTTGATACCAACGATAAAAAGTACTACTGCTATCAGGTAGCAAATATCTATTATCTGTAAAATCATGATTCTTATTTTTTACCTGGTTTTTTCTTAAACATCTCTAACATTCTGTTGGTAACAGCGAATCCACCTACCACATTAAGTGTAGCAAGTAATACTGCCAAAAAACCTAGTGACAAGGCGAGATAGTTTGCAGGGTCTGTTTTTCCCAGAACTATTATGGATCCCACGATCACAACGCCTGAAAGGGCATTTGAACCTGACATAAGTGGAGTATGAAGTACAGTAGGTACTTTCGAAATTACCTCAACCCCTACGAATATCGCCAGAATGAAAATATAAAGTTCTTGTTGATTAGTTGATATATATTCAATAATCGCTTCCATATTACTTTAATAACGGTTCATAAACTATTGCCCCATCATGAGTGATGCAGGTTCCTTTAATAATCTCATCCTCAAAATTGAGGTTTAGTTTGTCTTCTTTTAACAAGAGTTTAAGAAGATTTTGTACGTTTTTACTGTACATCTTACTGGCATCCTGCGGCATGGTGGATGGCAAGGCAGAGTTACCGATTACGGTTATCCCATCAATTGATACCGTTTCGTTGTTTTGTGTGCCTTCGCAATTCCCTCCATTAGCTGCAGCTAAATCAACCACAACAGCTCCGGATTTCATTTTCTCCAGCATGGCTTTGGTAATCAAGATAGGTGCTTTCCTTCCAGGTATCAAGGCCGTAGTAATTACCACGTCTGATTTAATGATGGATTTTTCGAGCATTTCAGATTGCTTCTTCTTGTATTCTTCAGATTGTTCTACAGCATACCCTCCAGCTCCTTTGTCTTCTACAGCACCAGGAACTTCCACAAATTTACCTCCTAAACTTTCAACTTGTTCTTTTACGGAAGGTCTTGTGTCAAATGCCTCTACCACAGCTCCAAGCCTTTTGGCAGTAGCTATGGCCTGTAATCCTGCTACTCCAGCTCCTATTACCAAAACTTTAGCGGGTGCAATTGTACCTGCAGCAGTCATTAGCATTGGGAAAAATCTTGGCAAATTAGCAGCAGCCAATAAAACGGCTTTATAACCTGAAACCGTACTCATGGAGGACAATACATCCATACTTTGCGCACGTGTAATTCTTGGGATGGAGTCCATACTAAACAAAGAGACTCCTGTATCCGCAAGGGTTTTCATGAGCTCTTTGGCAAATAAAGGTTGGTATACACCAAATAAATATTTGCCCTTACTTAATAAGGAATGGTCTGCAGCATCTAATGGAGTGATCTGAAAAATCATTTCTGCCTCTTTCAAAACATCCTTGCGGTCTTTGACTTCAGCACCAGCTTCCAAAAATGTGTCATCAGAAAGGAAAGAGGATTCCCCAGCCCCTTTTTCGATCAGGATTTTATTTCCTGATGCAGTTAGGACCTTTACAGCTTCCGGATGTAAGGAAACCCTGGTTTCCGGAGAAGGTTCTTTTAAAATTCCTAAAATCATAATGGTGGTTTATAAATGTAATCCAAACATTGAGTATCCAAAATCAATTTCTCTCATCTTAGCAGCCAACCTTAGAGCTTCAAATGATTTTGGCAGTGCAAAAAAAGCACTTTTTTACGGATTTTACCGTAATGTTGGCCAAAACTTTCGCTTTTTAGTTAGTTGAAGTATTTTTTCACTTATTAAACTTAACATATTGAAAAATTTCAATTTAATCAAGCGATTTTATTGTCAAAATTGGACTTTGCTCTATTTGTATTTCTCTAAGCTAAGTTAAAAATGCTTAGGTTTCAGGGATTTCCTTCCTTTTTCATACAGCTATCTTAATAAAAGGATCGATTTACTTTTTACCCTATGGGAGAAATGTACTAATGATTGGTAGATTAGAAGAAATAGTAATAAGTGATTGTACGACACTTATAATATTGATCTTATAATTGGTTAAACCTCCTTGACGCGACCTGAATAGGCATATAATCCATTTTTTAGCTTAATTTAGGGAAAAACTCCTTCAAATGATCTCAACTTTCGCTAGAATGACTCGCTTTTTACTTTTCACCAGTTTAGTACTATTGTTTTTTTCCTGTGCTGAATCTAAGGAAAAGGCCACTCCAAATATTGTAATTATTTATGCTGATGATATGGGCTATGGAGACCTGGGAATCCAAAACTCAGAATCTAAAATTCCTACACCTTATCTTGACCAACTGGCCTCAGAAGGAATGCGCTTTACTGACGCACACAGTTCTTCCGGTATTTGCTCTCCAAGTAGGTATGCACTATTAACAGGGAGTTACCATTGGAGACGGCAACATGGGATTATAGACGCTTTTGGTAAACCCTTTTTCAATGATACTGACATAACGCTTCCTCAGGTATTAAAGACCAAAGGTTATGAGACGGCTTGTATTGGGAAATGGCACCTGGGTTGGGATTGGCCATTCAAAAATGAGCCCTCTGGAGAAGTCATGCAATGGGGTAAAATGCGAAAAGTTTATTTGCCGCAAGATATAGATTGGAGTCAACCAATTTCCGGGGGACCTTTAGATCGAGGTTTCGACTACTATTATGGTGATGGCACCATCAATTTCCCACCTTATGCATGGGTAGAAAATGACCGACTACCAATTAAACCCAATGCATCAATGGATATTCAAAATATAGGATTCTCCACCAAAGAAGGAGATTGGGAATTTAGGCCTGGGCCTAAGGTAGAAGGTTGGAATCCCTATGAAGTATTGCCTAGCTTGACTGATAATGCGGTAGAATACATAAATACTAGAGATCCTAAAGAACCGTTTTTCCTTTATTTGGCTTTGCCCTCACCGCATGCGCCCATTATTCCAAATGATGAATTTGATGGGAAATCAAAGGCTGGAGCGTATGGAGATTTTATGGTGCAAACAGATTGGGTAGCAGGTCAGGTAATTCAAGCCATCAAAGACAAGGGCTTAGAGGAAAATACCATCGTGATATTCAGTGCGGACAATGGACCTGAAGGTTATGCTTGGAAGAGGGCAGAGGACTATGGGCATTTTAGCATGGGCGACTTTCGTGGTCTCAAACGTGATGTTTGGGAAGGAGGACATCATGTGCCGTTTATTATTAAATGGCCAGGAAAAATAAAGGAAGGGTCAGTTTCTCAGGAAACCATCTCACAAATTGATTTAATGGCCACTTTAGCTGAAATAGCAGGAGCAAGCCTTCCTGAAAATGCTGCCCCTGACAGTTATAATCTTTTGCCGGTATTGAAATCAGAACCTTACCCAACACCATTGAGGGAAGCAACCGTCCACAATACGTATGCAACGAAATGGGGAATAAGGAAAGGTAAATGGTTGTACATAGATGATTCAACGGGTGGACATAGGCCCTTGCCTCCATCCTTCAAAGCATTGAAAGGATATTCTGATTTCAAGACAGCGGGTCTCCTTTTTAATATGGAAGAAGATCCGGAGCAAAGAGTGAATTTGTACCTAGAACATCAGGAGAAGGTTAAAGAATTGGAAGCGCTTCTTCAAAAATACCGTGAATCAGCTAGGTCTGTTCCATTAAAAACAAAAAACTAATACCACACTTGAAAGCTAAACTGTAGACATTGTATCTTTTAATGTACCTTCAGTATTCCAAATTAAGTCTAGTGCCTATTTATAGTTTAATGGATAAATGCTGCAATTAATTTCTAACTTTAGGTTAATCTAATCACTAAAAAAGTATAAAAATGAAAACATTGCTTGCCCTATTATGTATGGTAGGCATTCTTATTCCCGTTTATGGGCAGAAATTTGAGCCAAATTACGATGAGGATAAGGTGCCTGAGTACCAGTTACCCAGCTTGCTAAATATGGAAAATGGTAAACCCGTCACCAACAAAAGGCAATGGGGGAAAAGGAGGGCGGAATTAGTGGAAATATTTGAAAATGAAATATATGGTAAATCTCCTGAATGGGATGGCCAAATTACTAGTCGACTAATTTTCGAAAATAAGGATTATTTGAATGGAAAGGCCACTCGTAAGGTTATAAGACTCACTTTAGCAAGAGCTGGGGAAACCGTTGATCTTGATTTGTTGGTGTTTTATCCCAATTTAGGTAAAAAGGTACCCGCATTTTTAGGGCTCAATTTTTATGGCAACCATACTATTTCTTCTGACGATCAAGTTGCTGTTCCAGACACATGGGTAAGAAACAATGAAGCCATGGGAAGTGCAAACAATAAGCCGTCTGAAAAAGGTAGGGGCCTAAGAATTGACAATTGGCCTTATGAGGATATTTTGTCCAGAGGATATGGCTTGGTTACCCTCTATTATGGTCAAATAGATCCTGATTATGCCGATGGTTTTAAGAATGGAGTTCATGCTTTGTATCCTGAAGAAAAAAGAAAGCCCAATTCTTGGGCAAGTATTGCTGCTTGGGGTTGGGGCCTTTCTCGAGTGATGGATTACCTGGAAGAGGAAAATTGGGTTGACGATAAGAAAGTTGCCGTATTGGGTCATAGCAGATTGGGTAAAGCAGCTTTATGGGCTGGAGCAACAGACGAAAGATTTGGTATGGTTATCTCCAATAATTCAGGTTGTGGGGGAGCAGCATTGTCTCGAAGAGCCTATGGAGAAACCATAGGGCAGATGATCAATGTTATTCCTTACTGGTTCTCAGATAGCTTTACTGTCTACAATAAGAAAGAAAATGAATTACCTGTAGATCAACACCAACTATTGGCTTTGATGGCACCTAGGCCTTTGTATGTTGCCAGTGGGGTAGAAGATCAGTGGGCAGATCCTAAGGGTGAGTTTTTATCCTGTGTTGCAGCTTCTCCAGCCTATGAGTTATTTGGAAAAGAAGGTGTGCCAGCAGAAGTGCTACCCCCTTTAGACAAACCTGTAATGGGGTCGATAGGTTATCATATTCGTTCAGGTGGCCATGGCTTGTTGCCTTACGACTGGAAACAATACCTTGATTTTGCTGACAAGCATTTTTAACCCGAAATAGGCAATAGACATTCTATTACGTGCTGAAATCGCTTTAAAATCAGCCACTTCGTTGCTGTTTGGAGATTTCACCATAGCGGTGCTATGCTAAAATCTCCAAACAGCCTGATTTTCTTGCGATTGCAACACTTCCCGTAAACACGGGACAGGCATCACCCCTGACCATGTCAGGGCGGAGAAATTCTATTACATAATCCAGGTTTACCACGATTAATAGGGAGGGAAAAATTAAACTGTATAGAAAATAAAAAGGAGGTCTCAAAGACCTCCTTTTTGCATGCTTCTCAGATGAATAAATATTATTTACCTTTTATTATTCCTTCGTCTATCAATACTTGAAACGAATCTTCCATTGTTTCCTTGAGTGGCATAAATTCGATACCCAGGTCTTTTTTTATTTTAGAATTGTCTGCATGAAAGGGTATGTTTACGTTGTTTTTAATGTACTTGCGCGTAAACAACTTATTGGCCATAGGCCCAATTAGCATCAACAACCATTTAGGCATTGCTCGTTTGGGTAATGGGTATTTGTCTCCATATTTTGGCAATAAAATTGCCCCCATTGCCAAGAGATCTGTATCATGCGCAGACGTAATGTATCGACCTTTCGCTTCTGGAGTATAGCCTGCCCTGAAATGTGCTTCCGCCACATCCCGTACATCAACTACTCCAAGCCCCATTTTAGGAGCACCCATTTTGAGTTCACCGCCTCCTAACATTTTGAGGATATTGATGCTTTCTGAAGTGGTGTTAGCAGGATTAAGGGCTGGCCCTAAAACCAAGGACATATTGATGGTCACCAAATCCCACTGGCTTTGGGACTTTTCGATTTCCCAAGCCTTTTTTTCTGCTAAAGTCTTTGAATAGGAATAAGGTTGGTAGTCCAAGGAAGCTGTGGTATTCCATACTTCTTCGGTAATTCTACCTTCTGGTGCATTTACAGTGTCGATAGCATCCGTATAAATCGCAGCACAACTACTGGTAACCACTACACGTAACACTGAAGCTACCTCCTTTGCTGTATTCAATACGTCCGCGGTGCCTTTTAGGGCAGGATCTATTAATTCTTTTTGTGGGTCCTTGATGTCCATGGTAAATGGAGAAGCGGTATGGTAAACCAACTCACAACCTTCCATGGCGGCTTTGTAAGATCCTGCTTGCAGCAAATCACCAGCAAAGAATTTGATTTCACCAGGTGAATTCGCCGCGGCTGTTTTTAAATGACCAATTTTCTTTTCATCATTTGGATTCCGGACAGCTGCATGTACAGTGATTCCTTCATCCAGTAGTTTTTTGACCAACCAACTGGCTACATATCCATTGGCACCTGTGACCATTACAGGTTTTGATTTATCTATTTTTGTCATTATTTCTCTGTTTTAACTCGGATCATGTAATAGGGTTTCTCCTCCCTGACAATAGTCAGAGGTGAAGCATATCCCCTGTTTAAGGGAAGTGTTGCAATTACAAGAAAATCAGGCTGTATTGAAGCGATTTCAGCTTGTGATAGATTGTCTATTGCCTATTTCGGGTTTAATTTTGATACATAAATGTCACATAAAGGATTTGGAAAGGTTAACACCAAATACTGAAGCTTTAACACTAATTGAGTAAAACACTTCGCCAATGGTATTTTTAATTGTTATCTTTCATTTGAATATGTATTTGAAATTTAGGCCTTAATTTGAAAAGCACCTTATTGGTTTATTTATTTGCCAATTGCTTGATCTGGTAGGGTTCAAATACTTTTTTCTCATTCGGACTTTTAAGGAGTAACAGCATTGCTTTACCTAAATTGCTACTTCCGATTGTGTTTTTCATTCTTTTGAATAGCGGAAAAATTGGCCTAAATAACACATATAAGGTATTGTACCATCCGGTTTTTGATTTCACGCCTTTCTCCGGCAAGATTATTCCTGGACGAAAGGCATAAGCATCCTTAAAACCTAGGTGTAAAAGGTAATTTTCAGTTTTCCCTTTGACTCTGGCCCACATACTATTCCCCTTTTCAGAGCTATCAGTTCCTACTCCAGAAATGTAGGTGACAATCATGCCCGGGGTACTTTTATAAAGTGTATCGAACAATATTTTACTATAACCAAAAGTCATTTTGGTGTAAGCTTCCTCACTAAGCCCCATAGCTGAAACACCCATGCAATGGAAGCAAGCATCGTATCCGGCTAAATTTTGGGCATGTGATGGAATTTGCTCAAAATCTGCCACCAATAGCTCTTTAATCTTTGGATGATGTAGCTCGATGGGCCGACGATTAATAAGTAAAACTTCTTTTACAATTGCCGCTTCAAGGCATTCAATCAAAACAGCATGGCCAACCATTCCTGAAGCACCAGTAATAATAATTTTCATGGGTATTTAGTTTAAAGTGGGCTTATTTCTATAGTCATTTGGTGTCATTCCTGTTTTGGATTTAAACAAACGACTAAAGTAATGAGGATAGTTAAAACCTAGTTTATAAGCAATACCACTAACCGAATCAGCATCGCTTAATAATAAGGTCTTGGCTTTATCTACAATGAAATTATTGATGTGGTCTTTGGTGCCAATTCCCGTTTGCTTTTTCAATAGGTCGCTAAGGTATTTGGGAGAAAGGTGGATGGCCTCTGCGAAATAATCGATGGAAGGAGTGCCATGTTCCGTAAACTTCCCTTCTTTATAATACCTTTTGAGCAATTTTTCAAATTGACTAACCGTATCTATGTTTTGAGCTGTACGTGTATTGAATTGACGTTCATAATAACGCATGCTGTAATTTAAGAGCAATTCTAAGGTACTTACTATAACGCGCTGGCTGTGGTTATCAACCCTTTCCTTAATTTCAGCTTTTATTAAGTTGACACATTCATAAAGTGTATTTTGTTCTGCCTCTGAAAGGTGTAAAGCCTCATGGACATCATAAGAGAAAAAGCCATAATCGTCTATTCTGTTCCCTAAATCTGTATGGCGAATAAGGTCGGGGTGAATAAATACAATCCACCCATGAATTTCGTTTATTTGTTGTTCTTTTTGAATAGAAGTGACCTGATTTGGAGCGGTGAAGATTAGTACTCCTTCATTGAAATCATAGGCAATGCGTCCATAGTTTAGCCCACAGCTGGCATCTTTAAGGGCAATGGTATACAAATCCATAGCCATTTTTTTTTCCAACCATTCTGGCCCAATTTTCCATTGGCTGACATCTATGATGCTAATTAGAGGATGAAACGGTTTAGGAAATCCACACAATGCATGCAGTTCACTTATTGACTTTATACGTAAAATTTCTTCCTGCATATTAATTTAAGCTAAGATCAAATTTCAACTAATTCTATTGAAATTGATAACACAAAATGCAGAAAAAAGAACACTAATGAAATTAGTTTGCACCGATTAGTGAATATAGGGCTTAAAGTTGGTCATTCCAATGGTTAAGAGCCCTATACCATCCATATAGTTCTGCCTGTAAGGATATCCTTTAAATGGAAAGGAGCTTGTTTTCTAGCTCGTTACAATTATTAAATTTTAGGCTTACTTCCCAATTTTACCCAGATGTGTATGTTTGAAATCATCATTGTATTTCAGTCCATAACCAAAAATTCTATCCATGGCTGAATGGCCAAATAAAATGATACCTGTTAATATTAGTATTGGGATGTTTAGGCTAGTGCCTAGGGCAAATATCAAAATTGCCGTCAATTTATGGTGGAAGAAATTATACAACAAGGCTCCAATTTTTGGATTCACCAAATAGCCTAGCATGGATAAGTCAGGCAATAAAATACATGTAGGGAAAACCCACCAAGCGTAATCTAAATTAGCAAATATGAGTATAGCGAGTAAAAACTGGCCAACTTCTTCAAGTTTTAGAAGCGAATTCATTTCCTTAGTCATTTTATCGAATTATTTTGTTTTGATACAAAATTCAACAATTTCAACTCAGTAGCTCTTGACTTAAATCAAGAATTTTTACTTTTTCGTTTTCTAATTCTACTTAGGGTTTCAGCCGACATACCAAGTACGGAAGCAATGTATTGCAAGGGTACAAGATTAAATAAATCCTTGTTTTTTTGGTAATACAAATCATACCTTTCCTCTGCTGTCATTGAAATATGAGAAAAAACCCTGTCCTCAAGCATGCCAAAGCACTTTACTATGAATTGCTTTTCAATTGTATTCCATTTAGGGAAATTCTCACAAAGCTTAAGGTAGTTCTCTTTACTTATTGTCAATAAGCTCACATCTGTTATTGCCTGAATTGTCCAGCGGTTTGGCTGCTGATAAAAGAATCCCATGATCTCGGTGATAAGTTGGTCTTCTTTGGACAGCCATTGGGTGACCTCTTTTCCATCAGACAAAGTGTAGATTCTGAAAATACCCGATTTAACAATACTAAGCCGATTGCAGATTTTCCCTGAGTAGGTGAAATAGTCATTTTTCTGTAGTTTTTCCTCGTAGAAGTAGGACTGAACTATATCCAACTCTTCCTCGGAAAGTTCTCCAAAATAGGCTTGTATTAGTTGATTAAAGTTTTTCACGGAAGATTGAAATTAGCCAAAATTTCTATGTAGACAAAAATCAATAGCCTTTGACTTTAATTCTTGCTTAATAATTTTACCTTTTTCTATGAATTATAGCTGTTTACCTAATACTTATAGAACTAATCTTTGTTAATTATTCGGCTAGCCAAACTTGCACTTATTCGGTTAAGGATTAATAATAGTTTAACCTTTCCAATTCTTACCTCATACCTGTTTTTTTCAAAAGCGAACATAAATTCATCTACGAGCTTTTCTGCTGTGATTTTATTTTTTCCTCTTCCCTTGGTCATGGCTGTATCAACAAGAGGAGGCAAAATTTCAAAAACTTTTACTTTCTTCAATTGTTGCCTTAGGGTTTTAGTGAAAATATGCAATCCTGCTTTGTTAGCACAGTAGATTGGGGCCACGACTTTGGGGACAAGTGCAAGGACTGAGCTTACATTTACAATGGCTACATTACTATTTTGTTCTAGAATAGGTAAAAGCAAAGCCGTAAGCTTAATAGGGGCAAGAAAATTGATCTGTGTTTCGAATTCTATTTTCTTTAAAGCTTCTGGATCTTCTGCAAAGGTATGGTTGTATTGTATACCTGCATTATTAATTAATACATTCAGGTCCTGGTGCTCCTTTTTAATATACTGAGTCAGTTTTTCTAAACCCTCTTTTGTAGCTAAATCACAGTTTATGATATGGATTTCTGGAAAACACTGTTTTACAGCTTGTAGATCTTCTACGTTTCTCCCAGTTATAATTACCTGGTTGTTTAGCTTTAGGAATTTTTTTGCAAGGGCTAAACCAATGCCTTTGTTTCCACCCGTGATAAGTACTTTGTTACCTGATGGGATCATTTTAGTTTTTAATAAATGCTTTTTTTCAAATTCCTGAAAACCATTCTCTATACCAATGATTATATCCTTTAGAAGGAGGTAAATAAAATCACAATAGAATAATTCATCTTTTGGTATTAAATGCGTAAATAGAATAGTTTGGGCAAGTTCATACCTTTTTTTATGTAGTGCATTTACATAGGTAAAGAAATTATTCTTTTGATAATTTTTGTCTGACTCGACTAAGTTGCGTTGGAGTGATTCCTAAATAGGATGCAATATGGTATTGAGGGATGATTTGTTCTAGGTCAGAAAACTCTTTTTTAAAAATCAGGTACCTCTCACTGGCATTTAAAAGAACAATTTCAACTTCTCGTTGCTCTTTTTGAACAAAATATCGCTCTGAGAGGATTCTGGCCATGCGTTCTAAATCTTGGTGCTTATCATATAGTGCTATTAGCTTTGAAGAATTGGCTTCCCTTAACTTGCAATCGGTCATTGCTTGTTGGATGATTTGGTTTGGTTTTCCAGTAACCAAGGAGGAATAACCTCCTATAAAACATGGAGCTTTGAAAAAGTGTTTGTTGTATTCTTGACCTCTTTTATTTCTAAAATAAGCCCTAATAACTCCCTCTTCCAGGAAGCCTATTTTTTTAGCAATAACACCAGCATCAATAAAAATATCATTCTTTGCTATTTGCCTAAAGGTAAATAATGTGCCTACTTCCTTTACCGTATGCTCAGTAATGGGAGAAATACTGTTGATATAGTCAATTAATTTTTGCATTTAATTCAAGGTGTTGGTAAATAAATTGTATGCAAATGATAGTGGCATTTGCTTTTTAGTATAGGAAGGGAACTTTTAAAAATAGTCATTCCTTATTGAATTACAGTTTATTTTGGTTCCATGAATTGGCTTTCTTACCATTTACAATGAATACTTGAGTTGTTCGATATGCAGAGCTTTTGCCTTTAATTCACCATCAATATAAAGCATAAGCCCTTTTCCCTTTTGATATTTTTTACCTGTCCTATCCCATATCACGGTAAGTTCCCTACCTCTGTAATTGACCTTGTCCAGACAAAACCAATCCCAGGTTTCAGGAACTAGGGCATTTACCTCAATAGTATTGTCCAACCCCAATTTAAGACCTAAAAAGTCAGCAATAACCAAATCACAAAATCCAGAATGGTTATAATCTTTTCCCCTTTCTTCCCCTCCCTTTGCTTGGGACCAAGTTCTATTTTCCCAGGTTTTGAGTCGGGTTCTCGATATCCAATCTCCAGTAAAAGGATTTAAGTTTTCATCTATCCATTTTTGTTGCTTTCCATTCTCATCAATTATAACATGGCTTTTAGCATACTGCAACAAAAGCTGATAGTAATCTTCTTTTGAAACATTCCCCTGATGGGAATAATTGTTTAACAAATTAGAAAGTCCTTTGAGCGTTTGTGTGGTGGCATAAGGCCATGAAGGACCGTTCCATTGGCATTCATGGCCGGTATAGTTTATTTCGAAAAAAGGATGAGACCGCTCACAAACAGTCAAACCATAGGGTGCATAAAAGCCCTTAGTGTCCATAAGCTTGTTCCATGCTATTGAATAGTTGATCCGGTCATCAGGTAGATTGAAATACCAGGGTGTGTAGCCAATAAGCTCTCTGACGTTTATGGGTTTACTTGCTTCGGAATAAGCTCTTGGAAGTACCGTAAAAAAGTCAAGCTCCTCGTTCCACAAACGTTGCTGTATCTCCTGCTTTATCAATTGTGCTTTTGCATCAAAATCCTGAACCAATGATTGCTTATTGGTGAGTTTGGCCAAAGTGGCAATGGCTCTCGCGTCACCAAACATATAGCTGTTCATACTTGGCCTAATTGCTTCCATTCCGCCAATAGGTTTTCCTCCGTTGAGGATTCTTCCACTTACAGAAACTTCCATACCCTCTAGGCCATCTAATTGCCAAAAAAGCATTTTATTGCTGTCCAGTCTTGTCCGTTCCCATTCCTTGTAATTGTCAACCAATAAATCCAATTGACTGGCAATTAATGAATCATTTCTATGTACTTTTTGAAAAGCAAGTATTGCATCAGCGACCCAAAATCCATATTTACGGATGCCATCACCTGATTTATTAAGCCAGAAATCTATATAGTCAGCTATATATATTGGGTCTCTAAGCCATCTACCTTCATAAATATGATGTCCTGCCGGGCAATTTATAGTATTGTGTTTTCCCGACCATGGGACTTTTGGTAGAAACTCTGTGATGACAAAGCCATCTTCCGATTGCTTGATGTGTTTTCTAAAAGTCCACCATCGGAAATAGTAGATTTCTTCTATTTCCTTATCAGGTATTTCTATTATAGGGATATTCTGTGAGAGAAAAGCAAAAGTGGAGTCATTGGGCAGGTATTGCTTGTATAACTCATTGTCATTTTCGTTAAATGCTTCAATGTATTCGTAAAAATAGCTGGCTTCCAATACTTTAAATGGATCAGGTTCTTTACAGCCAATCAGCAATATAAAAAGGCCATAAAGGATAATTAGAGGGATTCTCTTCATAGGAAATTGCACTTCATATTACGGAAGTTTTTTCTTTCACTTGTTTTGCTTTATATGTGGTGAAGGGTCAATATAAGGTAAAATGCAATCCCTTCCTATATTGAAAAAGCCCTTTTAATTCAAAATAAGGGCTTTTTCAATTTACGCTCGTTTATAAGTTGGGTCCAAGAATTTAAATCCCCAAAGTCATCATGTTTTTAACTTTATGGTAAGTAAGGCAAGCTTTAATGCATTCTTTCAATTCAGCTTCGGGTATTTTTTGGTCGAGTGGAAATATTATAGCACGATTTCCTTCAAAGTAGAATTGATGGTTGAAGACCAATTTGAACGTGGGGATCAATCTGCTCGTACATTGGAAATACATGGCATATTGATTTGCTGTCTTTTCTTTCCAGTCAATTCTCAGTGTACTGCCTTTTTTTGTAATGTAACTTGGTTCTCCCCATTTTAAAGTTTCTTCCAATTTAGATAGGCCTTCAATTTCTTCTGCTGTCTCGATAACCAATTGCCGCAGGTATAGCATTTTTGGTCTCACGAAATCTGGATAATTGGCGAAAACTTTCTCTACCTTCGGGTTTGTTACTAATTCCATTTGCGACACACAATTATTGATTTACACCTATGTAAATATCCACCTCAGCAGCTGATGGGTTTTGTGCTTTTTGGCCATAAATTTCAAAGTCCGCTAAATAAGTTCTATTCAAGTCCATCTCGAATATTTTTGACCAATGCTTAACAATTAATCCCTGCCTCAAATCTCCTTTAGTACTGCTTTTTACATAGCTTCCTCCATCAAAGGATCTTCCAACCATTCCTTCAGGAATCTTGTCCAAGCTACTTACTTTACATCCAAGTATTGTCGTATAGGGTTTAGTATGGTCATCTTCGTAATCTGTGTACAAAGAATAAATGTCCTGTGTAATTTTATTAGGGATCATAGCTAATGTGTTTTCAGCCATAAACTTCCCCCAGAGATCGGCAATGTCTTTCGTAGCCTGACCATTTTCATTGGTCGTTCTTATGGATAATCCTATGATTTTAAATGGTTCAATTTTTACGGTTTGCATATTTTTCATTTTTGATTCCTTGCAAATGTAATTTAGACTTGTGTCATAGGTATGTCAGGGGTGCTTTGGTATTTTTCTCTGCACTGTTCTAGGTATTGTTGCAAGCTCATGTTGTGTGGGCTGAAATGCTCTTCCATTATTTCCATATTTTGGATACAGTCCAACCTAAAAGATCTGAAATCCTTCCTTAACCTGCAAAATGCAATAAGCACCCAATTGTCATTTGTGGTATACAAGGCGAATGGTTCAATTTCCCTTTGACTTACTTGTTGGTATAAAGAGAGATAATTAATATTTACCAATTGATAATTGGCAATGGTAGATTGGAGTTGAATTAGGTAAGAGCTGGTTTTTTCATGCTCCCTATTATTGCGTACTTGAATTCTGCTACTCAGTAGTTCCGTCTTTTCTTTTTGCGTGTATTTTAAAACTGCCTTGATTTTTGTGATGGCACTTTCGAACTGTTCGGTCAAAGAAAGGTCTTTGTTTTTTCTTACCAGTTGTTCCGCGGTGATGAGGGCATTGGCTTCTTCTTGGGTAAATAAAACTGGAGGTATTTTATAACCTTCAATGATAGAATAGCCTTTTCCTTCTTCCGTGACAATAGGGATTCCAGATTTTTCAAGGGTTCGGATATCTCGATAAATTGTCCTTATGCTCACCTTATGTTTATCAGCTATTTCCTTTGCCGTTACTATCTTTCTGGCTTGTAATTGAGTCAGCATTGCCGTCAATCTTGCCAATCTTGGTTTGTCTTCTGCCATTGTGGTTGGTTTTGCTTAATAAGTAGATTGCGATGTATGCTATTCTTAAAGGGTAAATATAATCAAAAGAACTTATCAGTTTATTTAAGAATTTTGCTATTAAAAGGATTACAACTATATAATAACCTTCAAGTTAAATAATTTACCACTTGATTGTGGCATGAAGAATGTTAGCTTTTAGGCTTAACCTCTCCTGTTTTACCATATTGGTTGATTAGGAAAGGAAACTTTATTTTAACCTTATCCTTCTGAAGGATAATAATTTAAATATATTTAAGTAAAAATTAGAATAGTATATTCACCACCCAATAAATTCCAAGTATGAAATGGCAAGGTAGACGTCAAAGTTCAAATGTCGATGACCGTAGAGGGCAGTCTGGCCCCAGTAGGGGTTTTGGTGGTTTTAGTCCCATGCTGATGGGCCCCTTGATCAAAATTCTTTTTTCAAAAGTGGGCTTGGTCATTGCAGGTTTATTTATTGTTGTTTCTTTTATTACCGGTAATAATCCTTTGACTTTACTCAGTGGTTTAATTTCCGGAAATGGCAGTCAGCAAGTTTCATCATCTGCCTACCAAGGTACAGATGAGGAAAAAGAACTGGCAGATTTTAGTGCGACAATCTTGGCAAGTACGGAAGATGTTTGGAATGAAATATTGGACAATTACCGTGAACCCACTCTTGTCTTATTTACGGGCTCGGTTTCTTCGGCATGTGGCTCTGCCTCTAGTGCTACAGGTCCTTTTTACTGTCCAGGTGACGAGAAGTTATACATCGATTTAAGTTTTTTCCACGATATGGAGCAAAAGTTAAATGCTCCGGGAGACTTTGCCCAAGCCTATGTAATAGCACATGAAGTAGGGCATCATGTGCAGAAATTAATGGGGCTTACGGATAAGGTTCACAAACTTAGGGGACAAGTTAGTGAGACAGAATACAATAAATACTCTGTGATGTTAGAATTACAAGCCGATTTTTTTGCCGGAGTGTGGGCAAATCGTTCGGAGAGTAAGATGAGTATGATGGAGGAAGGAGACCTGGAAGAGGCATTGAATGCAGCCAATGCCATCGGAGATGATCGATTGCAAAAGCAATCCTCGGGAAGGGTAGTGCCCGATTCCTTCACCCATGGCACCTCTGAACAAAGGGTAAGGTGGTTCAAAAAAGGTTTTGAAACTGGAGATATTGCACAAGGAGATACCTTTAATGCGAAGTCACTTTAAGAAGAACCAAATGAATTTAGGGGGATAAAAGAAAGTTTAAATTCTTTTATCCCTAATCATTCCCAATAGCTTATTTCAATTAAAACTTGTATTCAATTACACCTTTAATAAAAAATGGAGAGCCTGGAGTAAAGTGAATTTCTTCTATGGCTGTTGTTTCATTTTGCAACCTTGATTCTGTAGCAAATTGGGTTTCATTCCATTCGGTGTTTAGAAGGTTTTGAATTTGTATACCGAAGTTTAAACTTTTCCATTTGTAGCCCATGTTTAGATCTACCACTGTATAGCCTTTTGCTACAATCGAATTGTCTTCATTGGCAGGCCTGTCTTTGATATGCCGTACATTTGCCCCGCCATAAATACCTGATTTATGAATGGCACTTAGTCCGCTTTCTATTATGAAATCAGGGGCTAAAGGAATATAATCATTTCCGATTTCCTCTTCCATTGACCTGGCATGTGTATAGTTGGTGTCAAAATTCCAGAACAACCATTTCAATGGCTGATAGCGGATACTTAAATCAATTCCTTGTCTTCGGGTTTTTCCACTTGGTTCCACTATGCCAGCGTCTCCTACATAAACAAATTCCTGTTCTAAGAACAAGTACCAGTAGGCAGCATTTACCAATAACATAGGGACAGGTTTCCATACAAGTCCAGCATCCAAGCCGTAAGCTGCAGGTAGGGTTTCCTTTCCGTTTTGAGCAAGGATTACCCGGGTGTCATTTGAATGAAAACCTTTGCCTCCTTTTAAGTACAATTGAAGGTTTTGAGTATAATCATATAAAACATTCAACTTTGGACTGACAATGGTCTTAGAGGAGGTCTGGGTTAGATAGGTAGTTTGTAAAGCATCATTGTATTGGAAATCAAAGTAGTCAAGCCTAATAGAGGGGTTAAACGTCCACTTTTTATAATAAAAGTTAGTGTTGATATAAGTACCTAAGTTGGTTTCAATAATATTTCCAAATTGGATCTGTGCAAGGGTCTGCCTACGATTTAACGTATGAGACAGCTCATTGCTATTGCTTTGGTCATTTCTTAGATTAACACCGGCCTGTAGAGTCGCCTCCACTTCATTAAATGAAAATGAGCGATAATATTCACTATTTAAACCATAGATGTTCCGACTTTCCTTTTGTTTAATTTGATCTCCATTGACTTCATCTTCAAGAAAGAAGGTGAAATTCGAATACAACTCAAAATCATATTTACTGTAAAATACGCTGCTTTTTATAAACGATTGTTCATCTATAAATTTTTCATAATTGACCATGACATTGGTTCTACCAGTATTGCCTCCTTCAGTATCATCAATGGCACCAAAGCGACTAATCATTCCCAGGTCAACAGCTCTTTGTGGGATTTGACCAGAAGCATCCCATTTGCTTGTTAAATGAGAGAAGGTAACTCCCAGCTTATCTAAAGGGGTAATATTTCCAGTATATTTTCCAAACAAGTTAATTCTATTGAAATTCTGAGGGCTTTCAAATGGACCATCCGTACTAATGTATTCAGTGGCAATATAGGCATCGTGCTTTTTATTGTTTAAAACATCAAACATGCCCAAAATACGGTTGGTGCTAAACTGCCCCTTCTCTATTTTTATGGAACTGTGATCCAGATTTCTCTTTGTTTTAAAATTCACATAGCCCGCAGTAGCGAAATTTCCCTTGTCTGCATAATATGGTCCTTTGCCAAAATCAATTTTATCAACCGTTTCAGGAATAACAAAGTGCAGATCTGCATAGCCCTGACCATGTGCATGGGAGACCATATTGACAGGCAAACCATCTACTGTTATTCCAATATCAGTGCCATGGTCTATGTCAAAACCCCTTAAAAATATTTGCTCTGCCTTTCCACCTCCAGCATGTTGCCCAATGAAAAGCCCTGGCACCTGTCTTAAAATATCCTGGGAAGAGTTAACCGGATTGGTTTGTAAGTCTATGGCTGTAATAAGGTTTAAGGCATTTGTTTTTGGTGAAATTACCACGCCTTCCAAGGAGATGGATTTTTCCTCAAGTAGAATAACTAGGGGAGAAGTTAACGATTCAATAGTTACATTTTTCACCTCAAACCCTATGTGAGACAATTTAAGCGTGTCTCCAAGGGAAATGTTTTGCAGTAGAAATTTGCCATTTTCATCACTATGGGTATGGTCTTTAGTGGCTAGGTTCAGTATTTGAGCATCAGAAATCAGCTCTTTTTTACCGTTGATTACAGTTCCTTCTATAGTCTGTCCAAAAAGATTGGTATGTATTAGGAGGAAAAAAAAGGCAGTAAATATTCGATTCATTAGACAGTATTTATTTTAGATGATGAACGGAGTTGTATTTTTCAATAGGAACTTGGTAGGTTAAGTAACTTATACCAAAATAAACTTGATCAGGCCATGGTACTCATACTTTATCCTGTATAATTAGTTACTGAAGCAAAGATAAGCGCATTCCTTTTTTTTCCATGAATTGCAATTAAAATTATCTTATGCTATAAGTTACATGTGAAAAATGAGTTTTGGGATACTGGAAATGACATAGTATTCATTGAAAAATTGAAGACCTGTTCAGCCTGAATTAGGGATGAAATAAATAGGGGAGGAGTTGATTTTGGGATTTAGAAAGTGTTTGAATCAGAAATAGAGAAAGTTAATTTATTGCTACATTGGATTAAAATTATAAGCCAAATGACTAGTCCAACTATTGTTGATTAAATAATGGGACTTACCATCTCTTTTTGATCCACGTTTGTTTTTCATCCTCCGTGAGAAATGTCCAAGCTACTATTCGGCTAGATTTATTATTTGTTCCCAAGGGGATCATTTTCACCTGATTTGCACCTACTTGTTCTAATAATTTATAAATCCTTTTAAGGTTTGACTCTTTGGAAACCAATGTTGAAAACCAAAAACAGTTTTTAGAAGACTTTTTGCTTTCGCTAATCATTTTCTGAATAAATCTGGCTTCTCCACCATCATAAATAAGCTCATGGATTATTCCTGCAAAATTGAGAGTAGGTGTTTTTACCTTTTTACCCGATAGGTTCATAATTTTTCTCCGTGTTCCTTTTTGAGCCTCTTCAATCGAAGCATGAAAAGGGGGATTACTTATTGTTAAATCGATTCTGTCGTTGGGGTTAATTATGCCTTTAAAAATAGATTCAGGTTCTTTTTGCAAACGACATTCAATTTTACCTTTTAAGGAGGGATTTGTTTGTACAATGAGCTGGGCCGATGCAATTGATTTTGGATCAATATCAGACCCAATAAATTTCCATCCATAGTTTGTCACTCCAATAATTGGATAAATACAACTGGCCCCTATGCCGATATCAAGACAAGTGAATTTGTCTCCAGTTGGGATCTTGTTAGCATTGTTTTCAGCTAATAGATCAGCCATGTAATGGAGGTAGTCTGCTCTTCCAGGTATTGGAGGACATAAATTTTCTTGAGGAAATTCCCAGTGTTTTATCCCATAATAGTGATGAAGTATCGCTTGGTTTAAAAGTTTAACAGCAAGGGGGTTTGTAAAATCAATAGAGGCTTCCCCGGATTTGCTGGGTTTTATGTGATTTTTTAATGCCGGGATAGCGGCTGATAAGGCATTCAAATCATATTTTTCTCGGTTCTTGTTGCGTGGATGTAGCCTTGCTTTCTCTTGTTTTGGTTTTTCTGAAGACATGTTTTATTGTGTTTTTAAGTTTCTTATCCCTTCATATACAACAATAGCTACTGCATTGGCCAAGTTTAAACTCCGGATATGTGGACTGTAAATGGGTATATTATATACTAAATCACTGTTTTCTTTTACTATTTTTTCGGGCAAACCGGTGGATTCTTTACCGAAAACAAGAAACATGTCTTCCTTATAATCAATTGAACAGTAATCTTGTGTCCCATGACTTGAGAAGTAAGCAAATTGTTTGCCTTTGTTCTTTGCATAAAATTCCTCAATACTCTCATAAATAAAGAGAGAAATATGCTTCCAATAATCCAGTCCTGCTCTTTTTAATCTTTTGTCACTTAATTCAAAGCCAAAGGGTTTTACAAGGTGTAGTGTTGACCCCGAACCTAAACTTAATCGACCAATATTTCCTGTATTCGTGGGAATCTCTGGTTCAATTAATACAATATTTAATCCCATTATTTTTAGTTAAACTATTTGAAGCTAAAGGTTATAAGGTTTACCGCCTACCTTGGAGAATGACATTCAATTTTTTTATTATGCTAGCCTGCTACCTTGAACAAATAACCTTATCCATCAAAAATAGGGCTATCGTTTCTATAAAACCTTAAAACTATAAAAAAATACTAGGCAGTTATGAAAATGAAAAGGAGCAATCAACAAGCCTAGTTAAATATTTAACCGTTCCAGAATTTGAACCATTTCCACCACCTGGTTTATCTCTAAATGCAGAGGGTTATTGCCTTTGTGTTTAAGTAGTATGGCATTTTCTATTTCGTTGAATTCAATGAACAATTCCGATGAATCCATTTTCCAACTGAAGGTATTTAGATTTTCTAGGTACAATTGCTTTACATAGGGTGTTTTTGTGTAATTTTCATCCTCCCATATTTGCTGCGAAAGCCTTGTTAAGAGTTGAATGAGATCTTGTGTATCAGAATAAGCCAATTGGCAATGATCCCCATTTTCATAATCTAGTTGCAAGCTGATTCTATATTCACAGCTTTTAATGACAATGTTTCCTTTTTTGAGGAACAAATTAAAAAGTTGGTTTTCCATTTATTTTAGCCCTTGAGGCGTCCACATCTTTAAAAACTTGAATTTCTTGGGGTATTCTTCTCTTGGACAAAATGCCAGGCAAACCTCTTGGTTATCTAAGGCTGACTCTGTTAACAAAACATGATCGGACTCCTTTTTCAAGCGCGCAAATTCATCTTCATTAACTACGCAAACCACTTTTTTAAATATTCCATTAATCCATTTGATCATCTGTTCATTTTCTTCAAATTTTTTGTAGCAGGCCAAAGAAGCATGGGCAGTAATGACTGGGATTAATTTATCTGGAATGCTGTCTTTTACGACAATGTACATTTTCATAAATGGGAATGTCAAGTGGGGTCAAAAGCTACCCTATGGGCAATGGCTTATGAGTGAAAGGAGGTCTTGTGAAACATTTTTGTAAATTTACTTCAATTTAAGAATAATTGATTGAAACCTGATCAACTCGGTTTCATGATATTAAAAAGTAAAGTTTTTTAGCTAACCCAGGCCGGATTTTAGTTTCCAATTATAGGGATTAATGTCCCTGATTGTTGAAAATGGATTAAGCGTGTATTCCGTTTTGCTATAAAAGTAAATTGGCGATTGGCTACTTTGCTTTTAACTGCTCAATTGCATAGTACAAGCGATTCTGTGCACCCTCTTGGGAGCCGAATATGGTGCGAGATAATTTACCCTCTTTGGTAATTATAACCCATTGAGGGGTGCCCGATGACTCAAACTGATCATACACAGCTCTTCCATTGTCTAGAAAAATTGGGAAAGGAAGCGCATCTACCGTAAAAATACTTTTTATGTCACTTTCAGATGCCTGACTAGAGTTGAAGCTTGTATGAATTCCGACAACTTGTATCTCCTCATTCTCTTTTTGTAATTCATAGGCCAGTGGTATTGCTCTTCCAGTACAACCCAAACATTGGTTGTTATAGACAATGGCCAAAAGTGGTTTGCCCTTAAATTTTTTAATCAGATCAACTGAATTGTTGTTGAAATCGCGAACAAGAATTGATTCAACCAAATCATTTTCATTAATCATGGTACTCCCTATTTACATTTAAATCCCTAATCGGAGGCCGAAAAATGAACAGCAAATTGTTGATAGGGTTATGGTTTATGCCAAGGGTAATTGCCTTTCTATTGATAGCTCAAATCTAACCATTGAACACCTTCGAACCCTTTGTAGCTTATTCCCTTATTCTGTTCAGGTATTCTTTGGTTTTTTCTGGGAATTCAATGGGCTCGTATTCATAATCAGATTCCCATTCAAATTCAAAAATAGTAAACCCGTCAAAGCATTCTTTAGGTTGTAAATCAAATGCTTTCATTACCATTAAGAACCGATCGATACCACCGTATGGGAAGTTATCAGTCTCATATTCTATGATCCCGAAATGTTCATTTTGCTTTCCAAGCCCAGTCAGGTATACCTCAAAATCAAATTCTAAATAATTAAATATTGACAGCGCTTTTTGAATGCCCAATACCCCTAATTTGTCGTTGTCTACTTCCAGGTATTTCTCTAAATAATCATTGGCATAGTCAGGAATTAATGACTTGTATCTTTCTTTAGCAGGGTCTTCATCCAATGAATCAATTAATTTTTTATAAGCTTCATCTGTTTCCTCCTTTGATAAATTATCCCAATCAATAATAGTGGGCTCAGGTTCCTCAAACTTGAAACCGGGTTGCCTGACATTCTCCATATGTTCGTACAATTTTTGAAAATCCTCAAACTTTGTACTGTCTTTAATGTCGAATTTGATGTATAGCATTCAATGAAAAAATTTATTTTTTTAGATTTCTTTTAGCCATGTCTTGTTTGAATATTCCCTCTAATAGCTTGTAAAGTTCAGGGTGTTTTCGCTTAAGTAATTTTGGTCTTTCAAAAAAGTACTCACTTACAACGGAAAAGAACTCAGCCCGATTGGTCCCTCCGTAGGGGTTGATGTCAGATTTTCCTTCATGAATTTCTTCGATCTTTTTACTGATAAAATCCAGCCATGGTATTGCATATTGCTTTTCCATTAGCAAAGCCGGAATACCATCTACTGTCCCATCTACCTTGTCTATTAGATGTACAAACTCATGGATGGCAGTGTTTTTTTTGTCTGTTTCATTTTGAAAGCCAAGTCTTAGGGCTTTCTGAGACAATATCATTACACCTTCCATAGGTCCATTTCCGACCATTCCTGAAACCCTTCTTTCTTCACCTTCTGTTTCAAACTTTTCGTTGAACAAAGTCGGGTAAATCAAAACCTCATAGAGATTGACATATTTCCAGTCTTCAAACCCAAAAATTGGAATTATGGCACTGGCTGCAACTAATATTTTATCCGTTTCATCTACATTGGTCTTTACGCCCGTGATCTTGCAATTTAATAGAAACTCTTGAATTTTGAGCTCAAAGCGCTTCTTTTCATCATCAGACAGTGACTTATAATAAGGTATATTGTTGTTCAATATTGTTCGCCATTCTGTAGGGAATGGTTCACTTGGCCTAATCCAAACTTTGTTCTTTTTTCGCTTCCAGGTATAAATAAAGAAGCCAATTATTATTGAAATGAATAGCAATGAAAAAACTGTCATAAGGAAATAATACTATTAGAAATCCTAAAAGTGTTTCTTGGCAATGTCTTCTTTTTTGGTATAAATAAATTTGGCAACTGAAGCCCACCTAAATAATGCCCAGTTGCCAAATAGAAAAGTTAAGAGTAGCGTTTTAATGGTTTACCTGATCTGACCACGTAGCAATCCACCTCCATGTTGCACAGAATGGATATTGACATATAAAGGATCATTTTTTAAGGCGGTAAGCTCTGCGTCGGTTAAAGTTAGGCTTTTGGTTATGCCAAGTTGGGCATTGTCTGTAAAGCCTAGGTTTACCAGTACCCCTCCATTTACCTCTGCTGATCCATTGTGGATATGACCTGCCGTGATCGCATCTGTAGCGTCCAAGTCATTCACTACGGCGCTATAGTACAAAGTTGTACCTATTACTCTCAAATAAGCAGCGCCTGATTCATTTCTATCAGTTATAGCAGGCACTTCATTGGCAGGAGATAAAGCTACATTGAATGCATTGTCTATGGTTTGATCTATTTGCCCTCTAACCAAGCCCGAACCTTTATCTGTTGAATGTACATTGACATATACATCACTGCCTTTTAAAGTAGCTATTTCACTGTCACTTAATGTAATTGTTCCAGTAGCCGTGTTCCCTGAAAAGGCGATTTCCGTACCGTCTACCAGGGTAATGGCTACACTTCCTGCTGTAACAACATCCCCTGTATGAACATGGGCCATGGTCAATGCATCTGTTGCCAATAGATTGTTTATTGTAATAGTGAATTCCAAAGAATTGTCATCAAACAAGTTCATTTTGATATTTCCCGTTTCATCCCTTCCTTCTACCATTGGGATAGAATATGCATTGTCCAGATCGATATCAAAGGTTTGAACACTTACTTTTGCAGGGGGATCGGCTTCATCCTCGTCACAGCTGAAAGTCAATAGGGCACATAGGCCAAGCATTAATAATAAATTTTTACGTATCATAGTTAAATAGTTATAAGGGTTTGGTCTACTCCATTTTATAGTCCTTTTTCGACAAGTTCAGACTTGACTTTTTTTCCTTTATTCGGTGAATTTTTTCTTATGACAACGGAACACCCTATTGTGGCCTGTCGTTTTATTACTGCTTCAATATAAGTTTAAAAACTGACCGTTACAAAATAACTTATTCACAATGCCGACCTTTTTAGGTATCTATAAAACAGCAAATTCTGATATTTTAATTGATCATCATAAGTTGTTAAATATCAAACTGCTTAGGTAAGAGAAAGGTTGTGATAAATACAGGTCAGAACTATTTTTTTCCTTCAACCCGGATTATAATAGGATTTCTCCGCCCTGACAAGGTCAGGGGTGATGCCTGTTCCGTGATTACGGGAAGTGTTGCAATCGCAAGAAAATCAGGCTATTTGGAGACTGAGTCATAGCATTGCTATGGTGAAGTCGAAAATAGCAACTAAGCGGCTGATTTTGAAGCGATTTCAGCACGTAATAGATTGTCTATTGCATATTTCGGGTTCAACTGTAGCTCAATTTTATAAGAAATTGTGACGATATAGCTTGCACTCTAAGGGCTTACAACTAGCTTTTGTTGGTAGATGATGGTTTGCTCATTGCTAACACTTAAAAGGTAAAGGCCTTTAGAAAGATTGTCTATTGGAATGTTGAGCTTTTCCTCTGTGGTTTTATTCCAATCAAAATGACTGAGTAAATGTCCGTTCATATTGTGAATATAGACACTTCCTTTTCCAATTATGGTGTTGATTTCTAATTGTACATCTCCTTTGGCAGGATTTGGAAATATACGGATATCATCTTCTGAACCGGTAAAGAATTCTTCTTCTTTGTGCCGATTATTATAAATTTGTTGCAAGCTTTTTAAGCTAGATTTTATGTTGTTATTTTTTACCTCACTACCTATCAAGGCAATCCCGGATATGCTGGCATTATTTTCTTTAGCCGTCATTTGTAAGCTTAATATCCCATCATCGACCACTATGTTTTCAAAGGATAACAGCATAGGATAATTTTTGTTTTCTTCAAAAATATCAAAGTTGCTTTTTAAGGTTTCACCCTCTAAGGTAATGTCAAAAACCCTTTTTCCAGCCGAAGGAGCACCTCCTTCATGCCCAAACCAAAGTTCATTGTGCATGGTAAAGACGGTATAGGTACCATTGGGGACAGGAAAGTTGTAGACCAGGTTTTTTCCATTTCTTTCTGTTTGGAACATGGGTTCTGCTTCCAGTTCTGCATTTTCGAAACGACCCGATCCTTCATTATAATGGCTATCAGTGGCTGTCTCCGCCAGGTAAGTAATTCCAATTAATTCTGCATCCGTTTCTCCACCAGTGTTTAAGAAGTAAGTGTAATCTGAAATTGGTGGGCCGGCTGCTTTTTCCCGAATAATGGATAGTCCGGAAATCGAGGCATTGTTGGCACTTGCGAGCATTTTAAGGTTTAAAACCCCATCAATTATATCTATTGATTCGAAGGTATGAGTTACGGGCTCATTATTGCTCTCGATAAACAGATCAAAATCTTTCTTGACCACCTTATCCTCAATTAAGATGTCGAAAACCCTGTTTCCTTCTTTGGCCGCTGGGCCTCCTTTACCAAAATATAGCTCGTTGTGGTATGTTTTTATAGTATAGGTTCCATTTTCAATAGGTATTTGCAACTCCAGCAAGGAGGCATACCTTTCAGATTGGAAAATCTTCTCATTGCTTGCTGAGGTATTGGTGTTGAAATTTGAGTTGCTAATGAATTCATTATTGATTTTTTCGAAATTTATTTCATTGAATTCAATACTGCCATCTTGCCAAGTATGGTAGTGCAAGTCTTCTAAATTCTCATTGGCCTTGCTTTTCTCAGACAATTTAAAAAGTGTAAGAGATCCGAAAGGAGGGATAGTTACCTTACCTGAAAACTGCTCTAATTTCGCATTAACATAAGTTCCTGATAAAGTAATGGTTTTATTGCTATTTGAAGGGTTTACTTCGAATAACATAACTTCGTCAGGATTGACCACAGAGGCTTCGGCTTCTACAAATTCTAAATCATCCAGCCAATAAGTCATGTTTTTCTCTGAAGAGCTGATCATTAAAGAAACTTCATTCTCATCCTGATAGGGAGATATCAGTACTTCATAGGTATTGACCTCCTTGTCGATATTAAAGGTAGATATTGGCGACAATCTCTCCCATGGACTATCCGTAAATCTTAGGTTAAAAGCCAGAGGGCCCTCTTTATTCGCATAAGCCTTCACTGACAGCAAATAGGTCTTGTCTTTTTTTAAGGCACCCAAATTTAGTTTTACCGAACTGGATGCAGAACTTGTGACTTTAAGCGCTCCTCCAGCCATTTTACTATCGTCCTGCCAGGAAGATTGGCAATCATTGCAGGATAAACCTGCTATATTTCGCTCGAAGGCAGTATTAGGGTACAAGCTGTTTCCTATTTTCTTGCGAACAGTATACCTTGAAAATTCAATGGAATTGCTGGTGGAATTTCGGTCTTTAGCATGTTTTGCAGACCAATGACTAAGGTCATCTACTGCACTTTCTACTACTCCGTTTTTTGTATATTGGTGATTGATACTGTATTCATCGCTCAAGGGTCTGAAAAAGTAATTGTTGTCAAAATCAGCCATCAAAGAAATGTCGTTTTTATGGGTCTTGATCCCATAAGAATATTGATCAGCAAGCTTAGTGAAAAATTGGTTTTTTTCGATGTCTACCTTTCTTGTGTCCTGACCAATGCTACTATTTCCCAAGGTGATGGAATACTGGTTGTTGAAAAATGAATTGTTACTTACATAGATGGTGTTTCCATTGGCTATTTTTAGCCCACTATTCGTGGTATTGCCTACAGTATTGCCGATGATCGATATATTGTTTGAATTATCATCCAGAAAAATACCTTCTACCAATACCTTGTATTCGACTCCTCTTTTAGGAACACCAGTTGTTTTGCCAATGCCATTTACGACAATGTTTCCTTCTATTTTTCTACCGGTATAAGCCTGGTATTCTACCCCTCCGAAGGTGTAAATTCCACCTCCATCACTTTTTATCAAACAGTAGGTGTCAATGAAATTATTCTTAACCACCGTATGATTTCCGCTAAACTGAATGCCATTGAAGCCTGTGTTAATTACTGAATTGTTCTGAATCAGTATCTTTTCTCCGTTGGCGAAGATTCCAATTCCTGAAGCATCATCATTTTGGGTTCTTCCAATAACCATAGCAGTGTTGCTAACTTCATTATCGCGGACTATTGCCCGGTCATTTCCATATTTTAAGTACATGCCATTGTTATAGGAATGCCGAACAATATTGCGTTCTATGATGAGGTCTGAAACTCCCCGGGAATGGATGCCATCTTCCCCGGAAAATTCAATTTCAGAATCACTTATAACAATGTGATCCCCACCTTCCAAATGCAGGTTGTTCCCATTGGCACCTTTAAATTGAATGTTTTCAACCCTAACATAACTTTCTTTATAGTCTTTGGTCAATAAGTTGTCTAAGGTACTAACTTCCACTTTCAATGTAGAAGGGTTCACATTTCCCAAATAGACACTTATTTTTTTTGTTGAAGGGTTAAAATACCATTCCCCAAATGAATCCAGTGTACTTATATGGTTTGAAATGAAGAAACCATAACCTTCCTGTGCTTTGTAATTACTAATGCCTCCATTGTAATGAATTTGTTGGCCAGTTTGTGATGTTATATTGTACCTGTTTATTACCCAATCCTTGGTCCTGATAATTACATCTGCTCCTTTCCAATCATGGTTACTGATTAATTGATCACTTTGGATCATATTGGTTCTTACCTTATCAATGGTCAAGTATCCATCATTTTCTATGTCTACATTGGGATACCTACCCATTTCATGGATTTCCCTATTGATCAAAAGAACCTTAACGGCGTTTGAATTGACTGGAGCTGTACTTTCAAATATACCGTTACCTTTCGCTTTCCATGCTTTGATTTCTTGGAAAGAAGTAATTAAAGGCTTTAAGCCTGTCCCATAGGCACCAATTACTACTGGTGAAGAAGGGGAACCTGAAGCTTTAATATGCAATGAACCATAAAAGATTTCTCCTCTTTTGAATAAAATGGAATCTCCAGGCTTTATAATATCGAACTGGGAATTGATCTTCTCAATGGTTTTCCATGGAGTAGCTGGATTTTGGGCTTCCTCTATACTGCGATTGTCATCTCCCTTTTCATCGGACAAATAATAATTGTTGGCAAATCCATCAGAAATAGACATTGCCATCACAATAAATGTGTAAATGGGTAAAAATAGAAATTTCATACTATTAAAAATTGAAACACACACCTTTTATTTTTTATGCCATTAAAAAAAAGAGGCCTTATTTTATATACGTAAAAAAGCTGTTGAAAAAATTATACTTATAGTTTTTAACCTTTATTAGATTTATATATTGATTTATCAACAAATATATAAATTTATTTTACCTATATGATTTCAATAATTAAAAATACTTTCCAATGACTTATTGCTATCTGGTCTTTAGTTTGGTTTTATTAATTAACAATTGAACTTGGTAATGTATTGTATGTAATTTGGCTTGTAATACCTTCTTTATTCCAAGCCTTTCTTTTCTGGGTTCCAAAAAGGTTTTGTTTTGATTTGACGGGTTTCCCATCCCAACTCATTTCTGAAAAATTTTTTCAATGCCACACATATTCTACTATCTCCAGCGATATAAACTATCTTTTTTCCCTTTAGCTTAGGGGCTATTTCTTTTACCTTGGCAATGACCTCTTCACTAGGATTTCGAGGCAGTTCATAAAAATCAAAGGGTAAACTGCCATCTACGTCAGGGAACAAATCACTTTTTTGCTGACTGTACAATATACTTGCCACTTGCTTTTCCTTACCTATGTTTCTTTGGATCATATACAGGTGGGAGAGGGCAGAAAGATCACCTACCATCAGGTAACTGTCTGCAGTGTCATCGGCCAAGAACTTTCCTTTTTTCCACTTGAAATAGACTGAATCGCCCACTTGAGTAGCCTTCACCCATTTTGCACCAATACCATTACTGTGCGTTGCAATAGCTACATCCACAAAACCTTCTGTCTGATTGATGTCCCAGACACTGTAGCTTCGCATTTTGTCTTTCATCGACAGTTGTTCCTGGCCTATACCTATGCCCATCCTCAAGAAGGATCCCGGAATAAAATTGGCCTTGCGAATGCCCTCATTTTGCAAGCGAATTTTATAGAGGCTTTTTGAAAGGGCTACTTTCTCTATGAGGATGGCTTCCTCCAGAACTACTGTTTTTAGGATGTTTTCTATGATGCTCATTTCTTTATTTTCTTGGGTGGTTTGTTGGTAGTTTTCTAACATGTCCAAAGGAGAGGGGTGCTGTAGTCCTGTAGCTTTTTCATAGTCTGAAGGTACATCGTTGGCCCCATCTTTTATGCCTTCATAAATTCCTGCAATGATGGTGCCTATAAAGTCACCCAAAGCCGCCTGCCGTTCCTTTTTATACTCCTCTACAGGCACGGCTGTGTATTTTAAATTGGTCTTGTAAACCTGATTGATTGCTGCGGCCAATTGGCTCTGGGTAATGGCTTCTCCTACCAGATTGTAGGTATTACCTTTGTGCTTGTCGTCCAAAAGCATTCGTGCATAAGCAAAACCCAAGGCTTCTCTGCTGGTATAGGCACACTTACCATCACCGGCACAGTTTCTTATTTCCCCTTCCTTCACATAGATATCAATGTATTCCAGATCAGGTTCTATATAAATGCCATTTCTTCCTATGACCCAGTCAAGCCCGGATTTACGCACATCTTCTTCGGTTTGGCGATTGCTTTGCACCACAGGGCTAAATGCAGTATTGACTTCGTCTCCTACTATGCTGGTATATACTATTGTTTTCACACCGTTTTGTTTGGCGGCTTCGATTACGTTTCGGTGTTGCTGAATCCTTTTTGAGGGTTCGTCCATTCCCGAAACAAGCAAAACCTTGTCAACCCCTTTTAGGGCCAGGTCAAAATCTTCTCGCTTGGTATAATCTCCCTTTCTAACTTCCACACCCAGGTGTTTGGCCTTTTCGGTAGTCCTTGCGATGGCGATTACATTTTCTTTTCCAATTTCCTTTACAAGTGCGTTGACAATGGCCGCACCCAATTGTCCGCTAGCTGAAGTTATTGCAATTTTCATAGTTAATAATGGTTTATGCTTTGCTTAATTTTAACCTATTCGCAATGATCTTTTCTTTTACGACTGGAATTCTAATGACAAAACCCAAGCCCACTACCACCGCATAGACCAGCCAGTTTTTTTCCAGGAGTGCAACATGTAGCAAGCTCAATATTATGGCTACATAAGAATAACTTTGCAGATTTTTCCATGTGGCTTTGAGTCGTTTCATTGATTTCCTGTTGGAAGTCAGTAGGAGAGGGATCAGAATTAAAACAGCTACAAAGCCTGCAATGTAATTGACTTGGGTGAAGGTTTCCGCAAAACCTTCTGCCCAAATAAACAGAACAAAATGCACCAAACTCCAAACTGCCGTAGCAATGCCCATGGCTTGTCTTACAAATAGGTTGGTGATCCCAAAGAGGATAAAAAACGGGGTGCAGGTGAGCACTGCCGTCATCCAACGGATGGCAAATTCACCTGAAACATGGTACAACATCTCCAAAGTGGTTCTGTCTTCTCCTACTGCATTTTCCACAAGTGAGATGGTAAGACCATTTTGCCAATCTATTTGGATCATTTTAGCCAATACAAGCATCGGTAATGCCGCCAATAGGGCAACAATCATCCAATCGTAATTCCGTTTTAAAAATTTCATGGTGTTTTTTAATAATAAGCAGCCATATAGGGTCATCGACTTACAGCCACCTAATGCTCAACGTGCTTCTTGACTTATCGTTCTGTATTTTTCTCTAATTCGTAAGAATAGGAGAGATAATAATTTCTAGCAGGGGCATTTACTTGTTTTGCAGCCAAAGCCCTTAACAGTTTTATTTTAATCTCAGTGACTTTTGGTTTTTCATAGCCGGTTTCGAGCAAGTAGTCCGACAATTGCAAGCCCCATTGGTTATTTCCTTCCTCCAAAGCCTGGTTAAGTTGTTCAAATAACTTATCTGCACCTCCTGCAAGAGCTATTATGTTATTGGCCTCCTTTGAAGCAGAAAGGGGGGTAAGGTTTGTAGGGTTTCCATCAAACCAACCTACATAGTGAAGAAATATCGAACGTACACCCCATGGCACGGAACCATAAAACTCCTGTAAGTTTGCCTTGTTCCTTAGGCTATCGGCCAATGTAACACTGTCTACGGTTTGTTGCAGGGTGTATCCTTTGTTCATGGCGGCGATGGTTTGTTGGTAGACACTTGTTATCGCTGTTGCGTAATTTGTGAGGTTGCTGTGAACCTCTGCTTTTCCTGAAACTGGGCGGGTATGGCCAGGTACAAGGTTCTCCACCGGATAGGTACTCATCTTCTGTATTGCCTCCCCCCAGGATTTGACATCTCTGTATTGGGAACCTCGAATGGCATATAGATTGGGAAAGGATTTGTAGTAATTGTCTCCCGTAAATAAGGTCTTCAGCCCAGGTATCCAAACAAATAGCGCATCATTTGTTTCTCCATCAGCAGCCTAAAGTTCGAAATTCAAACCTGCAAGGTTAATTAACAAGGAATCGGTAAATGTGGTATTTGGCGCAAGGTAGCCTTCTCCAACTCTATCCGCCGAAGTGCTTCCAGGGCCTACACCTCTATTGATTACCACTTCAGCTGGTAAATCCCGTCCAAATTGCCTTCCGTTTCTTTTTCTTAGTATAGGTTCTACAGGAGAATGTTCTTGCAGTTCTTCCTTGAATCCCTCGCTGCCTATGATTTTAACGTTTTTGCTATCACCTACAAAAGCAGCTGTTCCTCCAGTATGGTCCTCATGTCCATGCGTGTAAATCACGGCCTTTACAGGCTTGGAGCTGATTTCCCGGAACTTTTCCGCCACTTTTTCTGCGGCTCCCAAGGCACGAAGGGCATCTATTATCACCACTCCTTGTTCTCCAACTACCATAGAAGCATTCGAGCTATCATAGCCCACGGCCACATACACATTTTCATTCAGCTGAATGATATCCGGTATAAATTCATCACTTTGCTTTTTCAATTTGGTGATATTGGGATGTTCTTGTTCCACGTCCTGTTCCTGAAGGGAATTTTCATCAGTGGAATTTTGACATGCCTGCAAAATCAGTATACCCATTACGAGCAGACCAAATATTAGTGCGCTGCTGTATGTTTTTGGAATTTTGTTTGTTTTATTTTTTCTAGTTTTCATGGCTCTGACGTTTAATGCGATCTAATTCTTGCCTCAATTGTGTAAACTCGGTCTTAATTTTTAGCGTTCTTATTAATAGTAAAACCTTCTCATTCTAAACAGTTTGATGGCTGGCTTTCTCTTCCTCTTTATATATTTTTGAACGAGGTTCACAAAAGGGACACTTTGCTATTACCCATAATTTATTTTTATAAAGTTCCGCAAACAGCCTTCCCCATAAAAGGTAAATCCTTTGTTAAAAATGGTAAATGTGATACCTATAGGCTAAAAAAAGCTCAGGCAACGGTACGTTCACGGTAGTTGAGCTTGTCGAAACCACGTCATGTATTATCGTTTTTGTTTTCATCGATACCATTGCTTTCGACAAGCTCAGGCGACGGTGCGTTCACGGTGGTTGAGCCTGTCGAAACCACGTAATGTATTAACGTTTTTGTTTTCATCGATAGCGTTGCCTTCGACAAGCTCAGGCGACGGTACGATTCCGGAGGTTGAGCCTGTCGAAACCACGTCATGTAATATCGTACTTGTTTTCATCGATACCATTGCCTTCGACAAGCTCAGGCGGCGGTACGATTCCGGTGGTTGAGCCTGTCGAAACCACGTTATGTATTAACGTGTTTGTTTTCATTGATACCATTGCCTTCGACAAGCTCAGGCGGCGGTACGTTCACGGTGGTTGAGCCTGTCGAAACCACGTTATGTAATATCGTTTTTGTTTTCATTGATATCATTGCCTTCAACAGGCTCAGGCGGCGGTACCTTCACGGTGGTTGAGCCTGTCGAAACCACATGTCGTAGTAATGTTCCCGTTATCCGAGACCTCTGCCTTCGACAAGCTCAGGCGCCGGTTGGGTTTCCGAAACCCTAGCCTACGACAAGCTCAGGCGCCGGTACGATTCCGGTGGTTGAGCCTGTCGAAACCACGTATTGTAGTTATGTTCCGGTTTTCCGAACCCTTTGCCTTCGACAAGCTCAGGCTCCGGTTGGGTTTCCGAGAACTATGCCTACGACACGTTCAGTCACCGCTACGCCCACGGTGGTTGAGCCTGTCGAAACCACGTGTCGTAGTAATGTTCGCGTTATCCGAGACCTCTCCCTTCGACAAGCTCAGGCGCTGGTTGAGTTTCTGAAACCCTTGCCTTCGACAAGGTCAGGCGCCGGTACGATTCCGGTGGTTGAGCCTGTCGAAACCACGTATTGTAGTTATGTTCCCGTTTTCCGAACCCTTT
>NZ_JBSXOH010000023.1:0-50281 GCF_056859355.1 Cyclobacterium sp. L-R | reverse complement strand
TAGGCTTTTTTTTCCATGATAAGTAAAGTTTAAAGGTTAAACATGGAATAAAAATAATCTATATACCTGAAAATAAGATCATTAATATAAGAAAAGTAAAAAACTACCGACGTAGGAGGTTTTGTTCAACTTGTTTATATGTGCAGTTTTATTGCACAATATATCTACATGTGGTTGAATTGGTGTAATTTTATTACCTTTTATTTTTAGATTATCTCCTTTAAATTCCGAAGGATTGATATTTATGTTTTTCTTACCAATCCATATTAAAACCATAATCTGAAGGGGCTATGTCCCACTTCTCCAGCAAGCCTCTGGCAGCCCTTAGGTCATATTGGCTGCGGTCCAATTCACCTGCATTTTCTACCATGGCAACAACTGCATCAAGGCTGGTTTTAGATTGGTCTTCTATGCAGTCTATGACATTTAAAGCATGGGTTCTGGCAAAAGAATTAGGGGCTTTCAAGACTTCGGCCAAGGCTTGCCTTGCTTTGTCCTTTTCACCCAAATTGTACAGGGCTTCTGCAGCAACTGACTTGACATTTGGAGAGGGATCATTTAAAGCTGCTTCCAGTTCTTTGATGGCTGACTGGGCTTTTTCTCCCAATATTAACAGCCCTGTTGCTCCCCAATACCTTTCGGCAGCTTCCTGGGAGGACAATAGGCTTAAAAGTTGTGGAATGTCTTCTTCTTTTGCGGTGGATGCTAAATTGGCTCCGTCTATCAGTTTTTCTAAATCCAGGTTGGATTCCCGCATATAATCATAGGCGGTAGTGCCTTCTGTTCTGTCAATCAACTCTGCCTCAGGTATAAAGCCTGTATCCCAAATTTTCAACATCCATACCTTCGCCGCTTTTCGCATCCTTTCAAGATCTTCCTTGTATTTTGGATCATTGGCCAGGTTATTTACTTCCCAGGGATCATTTTCGGTGTCGTACAATTCTTCAGCAGGTTTGGTATTCCAGAAGGCAGATTGTACCTCGTTACATTCACCCGCTTTATAGGCTGCTTCCCAGGATCTGATAGAAGGTGCTCTGAATAAATACTCCAGGTACTGACCATAAATCCTGTAGGGGATGTAATTCCGAATGTACCTGAATTTTTGGTCACGCACGGCCCTACTCATGTCATAACGCTCATCCATTCTCCCGCGGAACATGTACACATACTCAGGATCTGCAGTTTTCTTCTCTCCTAAAAAGGCTTTTCCCTGCAGGTAGTCAGGAATATCTGTTCCGATAATGCTAAGCAGTGTAGGAAACAAATCCACAAAACTGATCATTCTATCTACCTTATCTCCCGGTTTTTCTGCTGGAAACAAATGCTTGTATTTTTCTGGTATTTTTACGATAAAAGGGACTCTAGTACCTGTTTCGTACACATAGCGCTTGCTTCTGGCCAATACCCCACCATGATCGCCATAATAAAAAACAATAGTGTTTTCCGCTTCTCCACTTTCTTCCAATTCTTGAAGAATCTCACCGATTTTTTTATCCATGTCCTCCACCTTGTCATAATATTGGGCCCAATCATGGCGCATTTCCGGAGTATCCGGATGATAAGGAGGTAATGTAACTTCCTCAGAACTGTGCCTCAGGTCCTCATTGGGAATGGATTTGTGGATTGAACTTTCATGGGAGATGGTACTATTAAAAACAGCAAAAAAAGGCTTCCCTTCAGGTCTGTTTTTATAGTGCGCTTCTTTACTTGAATCGTCCCAAATATTTACATTTTGCGCTGGGTTTATATTGTAGTCTTCCTTGGAATTATTAGTGGCATAATAACCGGCCTCTCGTAACATTTGTGGATAGAACTTCACTTCATCCGATTTGTCATAATAACTCCTCATGTGCTGGTTTCCACCCGAGATCGCGTAAATACCTGTCAAAATAGTATTTCTGGCCGGGGCACAGACCGGTACGTTTGCATAGGCATGGGTATAAAGAAATCCCTCTGCTGCCAAGGCATCCATATTGGGTGTGGTGGCGAATTCATCTCCATAACAGCCAGCTATTGGACTGTTGTCCTCACTGGTGATCCATAAAATATTGGGGAGAGGTAATTCTTCTGCAGGCTTGGCACATCCAAAAAACAATACAAGTAAAAGGGAATATAAGGTCGGTTTCATTTTGGGTTTTGATAATTATTGATGCGAAACTATAAATAAAAACATTTTTTTTGGTTTTATGCAGGGAATGCAAAAAAACACTTGATTCATTGCTTTTGATTTACAAGAATTAATCAAAGTCCAATTTAACCCGAAATCAAGCCAATACCAAAGTAAAATAAAAACCAAATGGCTTAGGGTAACTTTGAGAGATATTCATTATTTTTAGTTTACAATGAATCCAATGGCCCATGGAACGATCAACAATTCCTTTCCCAAGTCAATCCCTGTTTAAAGGCAAAAACTCAGCGATATTTCTCGGCTGTTTGACTTTGTTTATCGGAATGGCCATATTCCAGGATTACCTATTCAGTAGGTTAAACAACACGGGTTTTTACATTAGCGAGTCCCTGCTCTACAATAGTTTATGGGCATTTATACTGCCTTTTGCATTAGTGGAAGGCTATTTCTTAAAACAACTGTATACAAAAAACAGAAGCGCCTTCTTTCTGATAGCTGTAGGGTTTGGAGCGGTATTTAGCTTGACGCACCTCTTGGTTTTTGCCGGCTATTTTGTAACGATAAGCCATTTCCTATACTCACCTACCCATCATTTTTCTCCTATATTTAATACAGCAATTTCAAATCAATTGGCCTTTCTATTCCTGATATACGCCACCATACCCTTTATCTACCGGGCATTTTTAAAGACAAAAGCCCAATCTTTCAAGCCAATTGCTGCCAATTATCCTGAGAAAATAAATATTCGCCTTGGAACAAAAATTACAGCCCTGCCCACGGCCACTATCCAATTTATCACCACCGACAAACCCTATTTGGCCATATACACTGCCGATCAAATGTATTTGTCTGACTTCAGCCTTAAAGCGTTTGAAGCCTTACTCAAGCCTGGGCTTTTTCTGCGCGTTCACCGCTCTAGCATTGTCAACGCTGATTGTATCAAAACCTTAAAATCCAGGCAAAATGGGGATTATGATGCAGCATTGAAAAATGGTAAAACAGTACGATTAAGCAGGCATTTCCGAAGCACCTGGCAGCAGCTCCTCCATTGAGCCTAAGCATTACTCCTTTGGGCAGATTTTAGCAATGTCCTTTGACATGGAATGTTTCTGTACAATTATATTGTACGAAAAGCAGGCCCATGACTCGATTAACAAATGTATTCATTTTACTGTCTTGTTGTTTTATTTCCTTAAGCTGTAACGGACAGCAACCAGGAAATAAAGAGCCCAAAGCAGTTTTAAGCAATGATTTTGATCAATCCCCTCCCCTATTTTACAAAATCCCAGAACGGCTTTCATCCAGTGACACCAGCCCGGGATGGACACAGAAAGGGCAAAAGATAGTATTGACAGGAACGGTATATGAAATCGACGGCAAAACACCCGCTGCCAATACCCTCCTTTATTATTACCACACAGATGTAAATGGCCAATATGCCACCAAAGCATCGGAACCTTTGAACATGCCCAAAAACCAACTCGGACAAACCCACGGCTACATCAGGGGATGGGTGAAAACAGGAAAGGATGGTAAATATGCCATCTACACCGTAATGCCCGGTAGCTATCCCAATGGCAGCGAAGTAGCGCATATTCACATGTACGTTAAAGAAGAAAACAGAGACCCCCCCTATTATATAGATGATTTTGTTTTCGATGACGATAAAGGATTGACAACTGCCAAGAGGGTAAAAATGGAAAATAGAGCTGGAAGTGGTGTGATCCGTTTTGTAGAAAAGGACGGCTTGTGGATCGGAGAACGCAACCTTATTTTAGGCTTAAATATTTCAGATCTGCCTAAAGATAAAGAAGCCATCAATGCATCAGCCAATGAGATTGGAGAACCTATTTTTTCTTTCACCCCCTACCATGCCTATGGACCGGACAAGGGCACAAAGACCTGTCCGGTTTGCAAATACGGTTGGTACCATGGCATTTTGTATTTTGTTGGGGACAAGCCCGATTGGCCGGCTATAGAGAAATGGTTACTTTTTTTGGACAATGAAAGCTTGATAAGGCAAAAGTACCTAAAGGTGTATTTTGTATATGGCAACCAATCCAATTATGTACCCTCGGAAAGAAGGTCTCAGTTGGAGAAATTAGGGTCCCAACTTCAGTTGAAAAGCGTAGCCCTGACTTTCCTGCCTTCTTTTGCAGACACTGTTTCAAATATTCATTTAAACAACATCAACCCAAAAGTTGACAATACCTTTTTGATTTATAAAAGAAGCACCATCATCGACAAATACATCAATTTTGCTCCTACTGAAGAAAATTTCAATAAAATAAAACGTGCTCTGGATCAATCAGCAAATCAATATTTTAAGTTATCCAGACCCAAAATGGAATAAACCGGCAGGCTATTTTAGCGGAAGAGAATAGCTAAAGCATTGTGCTTATCAAACAAGTTTTGGAAGGAAAAGGAGCTAAGCACAGGATATTACCATCGGTTAAGCTCAACATCACCTTACAAGCTTATCAAACAGGAGAAAACCTAGTTTTTTTATGGCATTTCTTTACTAAAAAGAAATAAAATTCTCTATATTGTATCAAATATTTTTATAGTTTATGTCTACAATACATAGAGGACTTACTGTTACTGTCACTATAGATGAGGACAAGCTGAGTAATGTCAATGCCCTTTTATTTCAATTCCGAAACGATCTTAAAACCAACAGGGATCAATTCGACAAATCATTGCCCAGCACCTTCTTTATCAGTTGGCTGACCCTACCTGCTCAAATCTACAATGAGACGGAGCAACTCCCTGCAAGAATTATTTTAATGACAAGTTATGTCGGGGACAAGCAAGAGCATTTAAATGAATTGGTGAATTTTCTAGAACCCCAACTCAAGCAGGTTTTTGGAGAAAGTCATGAATTCCCTGAAAATTATGCTGGGAAATCGGATATGCTTCAATTTCTAAGTAGTAAAAGTGTAGCCAACACTTTTTATAGTGGGTTTAAGTTCTTGACCACTTCTGATGTGGCAAAGGAAAAAGCACTCAAATCGGCGGTATGGGAATATGCACAGCAATTGAATGCGAGCAAGGATGCTTCCCAGCTCAGCCCTTCTTATATAAAGCAGCAAATTGAAGACTTTGTAGCCAATAACCCGGCCCTACATTGGGCCGTTGAAGAAATTCCTTTTGCCAGAAAAAACAAGGTTCAAATGTTACTTCCTCTGGTGGTATTTGGGCTAATTATGGCAACTTCCATAATCTGTATTGTCCTCTGCTTTTTTATGGACACCCTTTTCGTGAAAATTATGGCCTGGGTTTTCCCCTTATTTGTATCAATAATGGGAGGCTTATTATTGCTACTTCGGCAAAATGAAAAAAATCCCCATATTCCCAATGAGGAATTGTCTGATGATGAAATCAGGAAAATAGTAGCCCTGGAAACCCATCCTGTACTCAATGAAATGACCGTCATTGCTCCCTTAAAAAAAGGATGGGTAAGAAGGGCTTTTCTATACGTCAGCTTAAAATTAGTGGGTCTATTGACTTATTTCACCTATATCCCTACCGTTCATACCGCAAGGTGGTTACAGTTAGACAAGGGAAAAAGACTGGTTTTCATTGCCAACTTTGACAATTTATCTGAGGCCTACGCACATGACTTTGTAGACAGTGAGAAAAGAACCAAAAACATGGCCGTAATCTTTAGCCATGCCTTTGGATTTCCTGCCACTCGCTGGTTGATCCACAAGCAATACAATCACCGAAGCGAATACATGAAAGGGGTCAGGGCCCACCAGAAAATCACCCAATTCTGGTACTCCCATAATCAATATGAAAGCGTGGAAAACCTAAAGAGGAACAGGGCTTTCCGAGAGGGTCTGTTTAAAGAAATGGACGATGAAGCAATAAAAAAATGGCTATTAACGATTTGAAGCTATGGAATTGGAAAAAGAAGACATTCAAGGGCTAATGGTTCGTGGTCATGGTAACCTGACAAGCGCTAGGTTCTTATTGTACAATTGTACGAAACCTGATGCCACCTGCGATTTTTTGAAAGAAATCACCCCTTTAATTACACATGCAGAAGAAAAACCTGAAGATGAAGCCATCCATATTGCCTTTACCTATGATGGACTTGCCTTCCTAAACCTTCCAGAACCTGTTTTAAACAGTTTTTGTAGGGAATTTAAAGAGGGAATGTCTGCAGAACAAAGGAGAAGTGTATTGGGAGATATAGGCGAAAATGATCCTGAAAACTGGATCTGGGGCCATGACAGCATCCATTTTTTATTGATGGTATATGCAAAGGATCAGGTCCAACTGGATAAAAGCATGCTCAGGATCAAAGAACAAACGGACCGTTGTGGCATTCAACTTATTCACACCCTCCCTACGGGGCTTTTACAGCATCAAAAGGAACATTTTGGATTTAGAGATGATATTTCAAGACCAGTCATTCGGGAACTATTAAAAGAAGCTCCACCTAAGGACTCCACTACTTTTCCTGCGGGAGAATTTATCATGGGCTATAAGAACCTTTACGATGAATATGCGCCTGCTCCCTATGTACCTCATGAGTTGGACAAAAATGGATTTTTACCCTTTCACCCAGATTATCCTGAAAGAAAGGACTTAGGTAAAAATGGTACTTATCTGATATTTAGGCAAATGCAACAAAACGTCCACAGTTTTTGGAATTACATGAAGGAACAAACGGATGAAAAAGCCGCTGCCATCAAACTGGCTAGCAAAATGGTTGGCAGATGGCCGGATGGTTCTCCTTTGGCCCTGTGCCCCATGCAGCCCGATCCCACCCTATCCGAATCCAATAATTTTGGTTTTTGGGACGATGATCAGGCTGGACTCAAGTGCCCTATGGGTGCCCATATCCGAAGAACAAACCCCAGAGATCATCTGGTCACAGAAAAAAGCAAAATAGACTCCTCAGAAATGGCCGCCAAGCACCAAATGCTGAGAAAAGGTAGACCCTATGGTCCTCCCGTGACGCCGGAGCTTGACCCGAATGACATAATGGATTCAAGTGAGGATGAACAAGAAAGAGGGCTCCATTTTATTGCCATGGTTACAGACATTAGGAGACAGTTTGAATTTGTTCAAAACAACTGGGTTAGCTTCCATAAATTTGGAGGCCTGGAAAATGATGCTGATCCAATCATCGGCAACCATTACCAAACCGAGCATTACCGCACCAATGAGTTTAGCGAGCCCAATTACCCCATAAGAAAAAAGTATACAAACCTACCCAATTTCACCTTGATTAAAGGAGGAGCTTATTTCTTTTTCCCCGGTATAAAAGCTTTACAATATATTTCAAGCCATGACTGAAGAACAAAACACAGAGGAAAAGGAAATTCAGGACTTGATCCAAACCATGAAGGATTACCTGGACAAGGAATACCTGGCTGGTAAAAAACTCAGGAATTTTCATCCCAAAATGCATGGCCTATTAAAAGGCAGTCTAAGCATACTCCCTGATTTACCAGAGGAACTAAAGCAAGGGCTCTTTAAAAATCCTGGGGTTTATCAAACATGGATAAGGCTCTCCAATGCACCTCCAAAAGTAAAATCAGACAAGCCTGCCTCCGGAAGAGGATTGGCCATCAAGGTGCTGGATATTCCCGGGGAAGTAATTGAGCCAGATCCGATAGGCGTGCCTACCCAAAACTTTTTACTAACCACCAGCCCTATTCTGTCCGCCTGGAATATTTCTCTGTACGCAAAAGCCATTAAAGCGGTATTATTCGGGCTTTGGGAACAATTCAAATTTGCGGTAAACCCTTCCCATTGGAGAAGTATTTTCCTGACATTTAAGTACAGCAAGAAACATGATAACCTGCTTTCACAAACCTATTTCTCAGGAGGAGCCTTTAAGTTTGGTCCAGCCTTATTTGTGAAATTTGTACTGACCCCAAATGATCCCAACCTGGGCTATACCCTGGACCAAGCCAAAGACGACAACTTTCTAAAATCACAATTGATCAAAGACTGTGAAACGAAAGACCATGCCTTTACCTTAAATGTACAAATTCATAAAAGCGATGCGCTTCAACCATTGGAAAACACTTCCATTGCCTGGGAAGGAGCGTTAATACCTGTAGCAACGCTAAACATACCTCAACAATCCTTTGACATTCCTGAACGTATAAAAATGGGGGAAGAGTTGGAATTTTCTCCTTGGATGGGTTTGGTAGAACATGCTCCAGTTGGAGGAATCAACAGGGCAAGAAGAAGGGTGTATAAAGAATTGGCAGCTTACCGGAAAAGTAAGGGAAATGATTAATCTCCAAATCTTTCTCATTTCCAAGTACTTGTATTTATAAATTACTTTCGGTATTTTAGTACAAAGGCCTTATTTCAGGAAGTTTACTGTTTGAATTTTTCCAAAGTAAAAATAGTAAGGCTGAAATTGGGAGTTGAAACCAATGGAGAAAAAGCCTGGCTATGAAAGAGACTTGCATTTCCTTGATTTTTGCTTTTCTGCTTGCTTTTCCCAGTCTGGCACAAGTGCCGATTACGGCCACAACTTTAGGTCCTCCTGCCAGTCTGCTCAAAAGTTCCCCTGCCGGCTCCTTAGCTACAATGGATCAAATCCCATTTAAAAAGGACCTACAACAAATCCACTCGCTTAAACAAGCTTATGATTCCTTAAATCAAGAGATCAAAGAATTAAAGACCACAAAAATAGACAGCGCCAGAAAGGACAGCTTGGTCAATGTACTAAAATCCCGCGGCCAAAAAGTACTCGACCAGGAAAAGGAGATGCTACAAAACTTGGTGGCTGACTCAAATCCATCAAGTGAAAAATTAAAAAACTCTTCGAATTACCTTTTAAAGCAGGTGGAAATATCCAAAGGAACATTGCAACAAGCCAGTGACATATCTGCTGTAGAGGAGATTATCCAGCAAAACGAGGAAAACCTGAAAGCATTCAGTAATGAACGGCTTATGCCTGAACTTGAACAAAAAATAAGCGGAAACCAGAGCAGCAAAATTGATCCACAAAGTACAAATCTGATGGATTATTATGGTAAGGGTGCCATGAAAGAGCTTAGCCGAGAGAACGTTGAAGGCTATCTATCCATGGCTAAAGCCAAGTCAATGACTACAGAAAAAACTAAAGCTATTTCCAACGAATACTTACAAAACATCGGCAATAACTACAGCAAAATAAGCATGGATTCCCTTGGGAACATTAAAGTAATAGGCCCAAAGAAAACCCTTGAAAAATTCAAGTTTAAGGAACCGAACAGCTTAAAAAAGGCACCATTTTTAAACAGGACAGGTTTATACCTTTGGTATGATCCATTGACCTCATTTGGCGAGGGAATATTTATAGACCTGGGCATAAAATACAGTATGAGCAGTCAGTGGCATTCCTATGCCGGAATCATCGCCAAGCGTCAATTTAAAAGTCAAATAGGGCCTGTAAGTACAGGTGAGGGAATTAAAGGAGGATTGCGCTTTACCCTAGGGAATTGGTTGCTTCAGGGAGAGTTGGCAAGAAGTAGGATAAGCGTGACCTATGTCCCGGGTTATGAACACAGAAATTTTGATGGAGCCATCTGGTTATCAGGTTTAGGAGCTGGAAGAGCCATTCCCATGGGGAAAAAGCTTCAATCGGTAGTATTGCTGACTTGGGATCCCTTATTTAAAGAAAGTCGTGGCCTTTCAACTTCCAGGTTTCAATTTAAAATTGGATTTGAGCTAAATCAACTAAAAAAAATCACGAAGGAAATTCCCAAAAACCTAATACCATCAAATCCTCGCCCAGACGCTACTTCCAAAATATTGGATTGACCAGACATTTACAATTTATAAATTCCCTGATGTGAATTACAAATCACAAAAAGCCGGATAGCGTAGTTACAACCTATAGGGAGTCTGTAAGCGTAAATTAATTTTCTGCAACGCGGTTCAACCCCTTACAGGGTAGCGGGTGAAGGATGTAATGGCTTTTCCGTGAGTAAAACTGACGGTTAATATTGTTCAAGTCCTTCAGACTTGGAATAGGAATACTCACCTTTCATAACAAACAATTATCAGAAATGTCTGGAACAATTTTATTTAAAAATGTAATCGAAAGAAGCCTGTAGGGCTTCAATAATAATAACCACGGATGAAACCCGTGGACGGCCAACTCCACATCTATTCCTCAACCCCGATAGCGGGTTGAACAATCCTTCTCATCAAAAAAGGTTTCCAATCATAAATCTCAGCTATTAGGTGTTATAGCTACTTTAAAAGTGCCACGAAATTTGCAAACACTTATCAGAAATGTCAGGGACAGTTTACATAAAAATGTAATAAACTGAGTATGATCTAGGATGATGAAAAAATCGTCATTCCGAGACCTAGACAATATCCAATGCCGCACTCCAGCGGAGTGCAACCTTTGTAGCCCTGGGTAAGCCGACGCAAGAGGTGCGACCCAGGGTCTAAATGAATTGGAATTTGTAAGACATTAGCCTCCAATAAGCTCAACCGTGAAACAGGCTTTTCGCTAATGCCTGCGGCTCCTTTCCCGAGCTTTTTAAAATCTGTCATCGGTAGGCTTAGGGAAGGCTTTGAGTGAAGAAAGCCTTGGGAATCCCCAAGACGAGATTGCCACACCCTTTTCCACCTCAAAAACCTTCAAAAAAGGTTCGCAGTGTCGATGGAGTCATTTTTTTAGGACAATTTTAATATCGAAATGAGGATAATCGAAAGAAGCCTGAAGGGCTTCAACAACAATAATCATGGGTAAAAACTATCCAGACACAACAGATTAGCAACAAATCAGATAGCTTCAACAACAATAATCATGGGTAAAAACCCGTGGACGGCCAATTCCACGTCAATTCCTCAACCCCGATATTGGGTTGAACAAGACTTCACATCACAAGCCTTATCCAATCATAGATTTGGGCTGTTAAAATTTAAAGCTATTTTAAAGTTGCCACCAATTCACAAACAGTGAAATTAAACAAAGGATTAAGAATCTTGAATTCGTTCTAAAAAGGCATTTTTAAAGGTTTTCCCTCCAAAAAATGCCTGCTGCAGTTCCCAATCCTTAAAGCGTGGAAAGGCTTTCTCCACCCGTTCCCTATACCATGGTTCAACAGAAAGCCCCCAATGAGGAATGGCTCCAAAATCCAGCAACTCTCTCTCCAAACGCTTGAACAAAGGCAAGCTACCGGTCACACCTTTTACACTTACCAGTTCAATCATACAGGTGTCGTGCTGGTTCATCATGGATAAATGGGCATCACACTGTTTGACAAATCGCAAAGAAAAAGGCGCTGCCAAAAGGTGGTGGTAAGGTTGGGCTTCTTCACAAACTTTGAATATCAAGTCTACGGCATCAAATACCTTTTCCAAAGGAAAACCAAATTCTACAGCATAACCATAAAACTTTAACTCTCCCAATCCCTGATCCAACACAAATCGCGAATCATCCTCAAATCCTCCTCCTTCGTCCCCACGATGATCCACCAGTCTATGTATAGAATTATTGGTCATTGCAGGAATGGCCTGATGGTTTTTATTGAACACCCAAGGTGAAAGCCTTCCTGATATGGCTATTCCAGAGATAAATGAGGAAATATAATTCCTCTCTCTTCCCGCCTGCTCTCTAATCCCTTTTTCACTATAATCTCGGGTAGTCACCAAACATTTTCTTTGTTTTCCATCTTCTGTTTCAGCGGTCAGGTCTCGATAAGGGTTGATCAGAACCTCAAAATGTCTGTGGGCATTGATAAATTTATACACATCCACTTTTTGCATTTCAGCTTTGAGCTCTTCCCAATTGTAGCTGATTCTCTCCTCAAAAAGCCTGTAATTGGGTTGGGCCTCTAAAATCATGGAGAACACAATCCCCATGGAACCAATCCCCACCATTACGGCATTGAATTTCTCATCGTCCTGAATCAGTTCAATTCCATACTTTTTAACCTGATCGTCCTTATTGAATTCGGCAGGATCTGTTATCCCATCGCTTGGTTCTACTCTAAAAATCTTACCTCCCTTTCCCACGATGGTCATGGATCTCGCAAAAACTGAAACAGGGCCGATTCCAATTCCTGATCCATGGGTAGAGGTGGCAATCGCTCCACTGATAGACTGAATGCTTGAACCCCCTTGGTTGATCAAAGCAAAGCCATGATAGGTCAAAGCTTCTATTAGGTGCCTGATCTTGGTTCCTCCTCCAGTTTCAAAAAGGAAATGTTTTTCCACTGATTTTTTATTGCAAAAATTCACTTCTACATCAAAACCATCCTTGTATTCCTTTTTGATCCATTCCTTGGCAATCCGCTGGGTCATGTTCATGTTTTGGGTACAAACCAAAAAATCTTCACACTGGGCCACCGCCGTAAGGGCATGTCCGGAACCTACTGCACGTATTTTTCTGTTTTCTTTTTCTGCATTTTTCACCAACTCACTTACTTCCAACAAGCCTTTATAATCGTAACTATTGCAGGATTCATGTTTAGGTGAAAAATTATCAAATTCTCCATTTCCAAGTACAAAAAACTTCAGTGGCTCCGAAAAATGGTTGCCATACCAATTGCCCCATTTTTGCCTATGTGGTTTGTCTTTTTCAAACAATTCATCTTTGGTCAACTCCTTATCAAGAGACAATATCACCTTTTCATGATCGGCCATTTTTTTATTCAACTGGGATTCAATCAACCTTCTAATATACCTAGGGGTAACAATAAAATTAATGACACTTACCCAGCGATTTCTTTTTGTTCTGGAGCAATGATGAGTGAGGGCATCGTCCAATACTTCAATATGTGCCGGTACGTTCTTTCGGTTAAAAATCACCTGAACCAATAAGCCAAAAAGTACCCAAGACACTACTGTATTACCTTTCTTCCAGGTAATAAATTTTGTTAATGCGGACATGTATCTAATCTTCTATTTTAAAAATCATTAAACAACTATCTAATTTATCGAAAATATTAAAAAACCACATGATTTATGCTTTATTAATTTCAATTTAAAAGCAGTCTTAGTATTGGCATTGGAAAGACTGCTTGCTTTACATGGGTTATTCAATATCTTTGTGGCTGTAAAATATGCACGGGGTGCTTGACGAAAGTCAGGCTGAGATAATACCCGGAACCTGATTTGGATAATGCCAACGTAGGGATGCAAGCCAGATTTCCATTTGTAATTTGAAGCTACATTCTACTGGTTTTGTCCGGTCGGATGTTTTTTTTTTATAAACGAATTACAAAATGGAAATAGAAAAGCAAAAAATGGGGCTGATCCCTCAGCAACAAAGAAACTGGCAAAACAGACCCGAGTGGTTTTTCAACAGAGACCATACAGACACCTATGAACTTTGGTATGAAGGCCGCTACAAAAGGGCTGAGATTTGGCAGAAAAAAGTAATGGAACAGTTGGTAACCAAGGACAAAAGGGTGAAAACCTTATTGGAATTTGGTTGTGGCACCACCAGATTTACCAGGTGGTGGAAAGAAATAGGCATAGAATCTACTGGTGGAGACATCTCTCCTTTAATGCTATCTCAGGCCATCCATTTGTTTGATGGGGATCTGGTAATGGCTGATTCTCACCACATGCCCTTCAAAGACAATACTTTTGATTCCCTTGCCTTTATCACCACTTTCGAATATTACAAAGATCCTGTTAAGGTCATCCGTGAAGCAGCCAGGGTTGGAAAGTATGGGATTGCCATGGGTATGATGAACAAGAACTCCCCCAAAGTACTTCGCCGCAGGGTGCAACAAGTTTTTGGAAAGAACCCTTTTTATGTTACCGCAACATTTTACACCCCAAAACACCTTATCAGGATTATAGAGGAGGCCTTGGAAGGAAGAGATTACACCATTTCCTGGTCTTGTACCGGCTTACCAAAATGGTTTCCTGTTCAGCAATGGAATATGCCTTATGGAGATTTCTTTGGTCTGTATGTGCAATTTAACGACGTTGAATAGATGAGCGAAAAAGCCGGAAAGATTGATGAAAGATTATTGGGTGACTTTATAACCTCCAATTGTGGGACACCCAATAAAAAGGTACTTGTTGGGCCGGGTTTCGGTATTGACGTATCCATTGTAGAGTTGACTGAAGGACAAGCCATGGCGCTCACCAGTGATCCGCTTTCTCTAATCCCAAGCTTGGGCTTACAAGAATCCGCTTGGCTTTCTGTGCACCTGATGGCCAACGACATGGCCACTACTGGTTTCGCACCACAATTTGGGCAATTTGTATTGAACCTTCCTGCTACTTTGAGCCAGGCTGATTTCAAAATTTATTGGCAATATGTGCACGAGTATTGTTCCAAGTTAGGGGTTGCCATTACAGGAGGCCATACGGGTTTTGTAGAAGGTCAAAATTCTACTATCGCAGGAGGAGGCACATTTATATGCATCGCCCCAAAAGATCAGATGCTGGCGACTCCTAAAGCCCAGGCTGGGGACTGTATTTTGGTAACAAAAGGGGCCGCCATCTCGTCTGCTGCTATTTTGGCCATGAGTTTCCCGAAAACAGTAAGCAACAAACTCGGCAAAGAGGTATATCAAGGAGCTTCGGATTCATTTTACCAAACAAGTTCTATCAAAGATGCACTGACAGCCAGAGGAAATGCAGCCGAAAACAATGTCTCAGCCATGCATGATGTCACCGAAGGTGGCGTATTGGGCGCAATCTATGAGTTGGCCAGTGCAGCCAACTGTGGGGCTGTCATTGAAGAGGATTTGATACCTGTCGGAGCAGTGCAGGAAGCCGTTTGTCGCCTTTTCTCCCTTGATCCTTTGCATTGCATTGGAGCAGGTTCCATGATGATTACTTGCAAAAAAGACCAGGTAGAGAAAATAAAAAGTCGCTTGGCGAATGAAAATATTGCCTGTGCTGAAGTTGGCCAACTAACCGCTGCCGAGGAAGGCATTTCAATCTTCAAACAAGGAGAAAAAACGCCAATGATTTATCAATCTGTAGACCCTTACTGGGAGGCTTTTTTTAGTGCATATAAAAACGGATGGCAATGAAAAAACTAAACTTAAAAGCAGATAAAAGTATTTACTTGGTCATTGATCCTTCTGACAAGCCTGAGGCTGTGCTTTTTCCTATTTTGGAACAGTTGTTTACTTTCCCACTTGCTGCTGTGCAAATTTGGGATCATTTTGGAGAAGGTCAGGATGAAGTCGCATTTACAAGTAAAGTCGTGGAATTGGCTTCGGCTTATAACTTCCCGATTTTGGTAAACAACAGATGGGATTTACTCAAAGTGGAAAATGTGGACGGCATCCATTTGGACAGTCTTCCATCGGATTTATCTTCCATCAGTGCATTTTCGGTAAAAAATCACCTGGTAGGACTGACCGTAAACAATGACCTGGAATTGATCCGACAGGCCTTCAAGCTTGGGATGGATTATGTATCCTTTTGCTCAGTTTACCCTACCAAGACCACCCAACATTGTGATTTGGTAAGCTTCGATTCTATCAGAGAAGCAGGTAAAATCACGGACATGCCCCTATTTTTGGCTGGAGGAATCAAAACAGGACATCTTACCGAGCTTCAATCTCTTCCCCACTCGGGAATTGCTTTGATTTCGGGGGTGATGCAAATGGAAAACCCTGTGGCCGCATTGCAAAATTATTTTAATCACTACAATCAAAATAACGATGAGATTATCAACCATTAATAAATTGTGTTGCCCTTTTGATAAAGCCGATCTAGAATTGACAAGTATTACAGAAGATACAGAGAAAAGAATTCTAGAAGGCTGGTTACACTGCAAGGAATGCAAAAGAATTTACCCAATAGTAAAAGGCTTACCCATAATGAATCCGGATGAGTACAGAGAAGTAGATCTAGAAAAACCATTGCTTGAAAAATGGAGCAAACACCTAGAAGGGAAAACGGTTCAGAATTTTCGCTTGATCGAAGGAAACTAAGGGCTATAGTCCATAATCATTTTACCCGGGCAATGTAATTACTAGGTATTTACATTGCCCGGTCACTTTTCTTTTTCCTTTACCCCTACCCTTTTCTATTTTCATTTTTACGGACTTTTTAAATATTTACCCCTCCCATTCCATTAACCACCGCCCTACAACTCCAAGCCAATTCAGTTTCTACTTCCATCTGAAAAGGCAGATCCATACTGAATTTGAAATTTATATTTCCAGACAGCCACTCTGAATAACAATATCGATTATTGTAACTTAATATTTATATTGAGGGACGGAAAGAACACCTGTTTAAAATTATATGCGATTAAAAAGACCTAGAATTCGGCGGAAAATCTTGTTTACACTGGAAAGGCAGTTGGTAAAAGGGGCACAATACCAGCTTTTAGTTGTGGCCGCCTTGATAGGTATGATTTCAATTATAGGTGGTCTATTGGTGATTCCTACCGATACCCCTTCACAATCTTTGGGCGAGGCTGTATGGTGGGCATTCCTAAGGCTCACAGATCCCGGTTACCTGGGAGATGATGAAGGCAATTGGCGTCGTTTTATTTCCACCCTGCTCACAATAGCGGGTTATGTGATATTCCTAGGTTCACTGGTAGCCATCATTACCACTTGGATGAACAGAAAGATTCGCCACTTAGAACAGGGCCTGACCCCAGTAACAGCCAATAACCATTTGGTCATTCTGGGTTGGTCCAATAGAACCATTCATATTGCCGCGGAAATTTTTCAATCCTCTGGGAGATTGAAAAGAATGTTTGAAAAATTCAACATTAAAAAACTAAAACTGATTGTCCTTTCCGAGGAGGTAGGTCCCTTTCAAATGCAGGAATTGAAGGACAACCCGATGATTGGTCGCCGTGCACACGAAATTATTTTGCGCACAGGAGTGGCTATAGACAGGGAACATTTACGAAGAGTGGATGCGCTAAATGCCGCCGTCATTATTATTCCAAGTTTGGCCTATGACCGAAAAGAACTGATCAATCCAGATGTGGAAACCATTAAATGTCTGCTTTCTTTAAATGCGGAAGCCAGGCAATTTAACTTCACAACCCTGCCTTATGTCATCGCTGAAATCCAGGACGATCATAAGATCAACGCCGCTTACAGGTCTTATAGCGGACCCTTAGAAATTATTGGTAGTAATGCAATTATTAGCCGTTTGATGGCGCAGAACATACGGCATCCAGGACTTTCGCAAGTGTATAACGAGCTACTGTCTCAGTTGGTTAAAAACAATATTTTCACTCAGGAATTTCCTGAAACCATTAATCACCCGATATGGGCTGTCAAAAAAGCCTTTACCAAAGCCATTGTTTTGGGAATAGTTAGAGAGGAAAACGACACCTTTATTCCTTACTTGAATACGGATGAAAATGAAGTCTTAAAGGAGAAAGATCAGTTGATCCTGATAGCCAGGAATTTTTCAGACCTGGAATTGGATATGGACTTAATAGAAAAAGACAGGGTGCATCTTCCTAAGAAAAAGGCCTTAACTGTAGAAGAACAAACGGGAGTAATTAGAATTTTAATATTGGGGTGGAATGAACATGTACCCTCTTTAATTGAAGAGTTGACTACCTATGAGGATGAATCCTACTACATTAGGATCGTCTCCTTAAAACCACTTCAAGAAAGGAAGAAGGATTTTGGCATGGTAAACGAAGAACACGAAAGAATAGTTATAGACCATGTTGTGGCGGATTATATAAGGGAATCCGTCATAAAAAGAATTGAAGCGGAGACCTTTGAACATATTCTGATGGTAAGTAGTGATAGAATGGAAGAAGAAGAAGAGGCTGATGCCAGGACCATGGTAGGTTTTGTTTTATTGGAAGAAGTATTGGAGAAATCCGTAAAAAGCCCCTCCATCTTGTTGGAATTGGCAGATCCTAGTAACGAATCTTTGTTAAAACCTTTCCAAAGTGAGGTAATCATCAGCCCAATGATTCTAAGTCACCTTCTGGCAAGTGTTGCCATGCAACGGGAGTTATATAGCATATACAATGAACTTTTTACTGTTGGAGGTCCTGAAATTATCTTTCGGAGCATTGAAGAGTACGGTATCAAGGTACCTATGGCTACATTTTCAGAATTAGAATCACAGGCTTCGTCCTATGGCGAAACTGCTTTAGGGGTGTTTATGCAAGGAGAAAAGGGAAAAAGGTTGGTATTAAACCCATCAAAAGACGAATCAATAAATCTCTCCGAAATTGATAGCCTAGTCATTCTTACCACTGTTTATTAAATGTAAAAACAGGCAGCATACCTTCTATTAGGTAATTGAAACACTTCACCTGATTAATTTAAAGGATAAAGAAAATTCAATTCAATCCAGGATAAGATTAGCCACTTTGAATTTAATATAATTCAAAAAAGCTACCGATATTAAACCCGAATATGCAATAGACATTCTATTACATAATCCGGGTTAAAGAGATACTTAATGGGATTTTAATTTCCTGACATTAAGTCTTTACAAATTTCCATTTTCCTTTTCTAAAAAAATACAATGCCACAAGTGCGTGAAGTGAATGACACAAGGCGATGGTAATAAAAATACCGAAAGTATTGAGTCCGTAAATTATTGCCAGGTAATACGCCAAAGGAATTTCCAATAACCAGAAAATACTTATATTAATGTATGCAGGAGTTTTGGTATCACCCGCACCATTGAATGCCTGCACCATCACCATTCCTACAGCATAAAAGACATAACCTAAAACGGTAACCTTTAAGCCTGTTGCGGCGATGGCTCTTACTCCCTCATCCTGAGTAAAAATACCAGCCAGAAAATCGGCAAAAAACAAATATATAAGCGTCACTGTGGCCAAAAAGATAAAGTTATACCTAGCCGTAAGATAAGTGGCAATTTCTGCACGAAAAGCCTTTCCAGCTCCTAAGTTTTGCCCTACTAGTGTGGCCGCTGCTGCAGACAAACCCCAAGCAGGCATCAGACTGAAAAGTAATATTCTAAAAGCAATGGTGTATCCAGCAATTGCCACACTGCCAAATTCAGACGCGATTCTTGTGAGTACTATCCAGGCAGCGGAATCTACCAAAAACTGTCCCATGCCTCCAATAGAGATATTGATGATTTTTTTAAGTGTTTCCCACCGAACCAGAAGATTGTAAGATTTGATAACCAAGCGATGCTTTCCATTTAGAAGGTGATACATCTGGTAAACAACACCTATACTTCTACCTATTGTGGTTGCCCAAGCAGCACCTACTAAGCCAAGCCCTTCGATGGACCCAAGGCCAAATATCAATAATGGGTCAAGAATAATATTCAGGCCGTTAGAAATCCACAATGCCCGCATTGCCAAATGAGCCGATCCTGCCCCTCTAAAAATCCCATTGATCAAAAACAAAAGCATCACTGCGGTATTTCCTGCAAAAATAATCCTAGTGTAAGCAGTTCCTGTTACCAATACAGTTGATTCTGCGCCCATCAATCGCAAAACATCTTCTGCATAAATAAAGCCTGCAATACCCAATGCCACAGAAACCAAAACCCCTACCAAAAGCAATTGGAAAGCTAGGGTACCTGCTTGTTTGTACTTTTTCTCTCCAAACCTTCTGGCTACCAGAGCAGTGCCAGCCATGCTAATACCTACTCCAAGTGAATAAATTATAGTCAATACAGCTTCTGTCAAGCCTACAGTTGCTACAGCATGTTCGCCAAGCCTGCCTACAAAAAAAATATCTACTACAGCAAAGAGGGACTCCATGATCATTTCCAAAATCATAGGAATTGCCAAAAGAAATATCCCCCGCTTAATCGGTAGTTTGGTAAAATCCTGCTCGCTACCACGTATGGCGAGTAAGATCAAATCATATGTAGAAATTAGCTTTTTCATGAGGGAAAACAATTACCTAAATAACCGAAAATTTAATTAATATAATCCCCTCAGGCAGTTAAGTTTTTCAAACTACTGTGCAATACCAAGTAGAAATAAGAATCAGGCAAACTGGTCAACAGATCGCCTAATTCCTCTAAGGAGGTGATTTAAACCAAAAAATAACCAAATTTTGCTATGGTTCAGGTTAAGCCCATTGAAGTTTTCCTTGTGACAATCCAACTAAATTTGCTACCCTATACAAAACTCTAGCCCCAACATTGGCATCCCATTCGTCATCCCCACTACCAGGTGCTACTTCTACAAGGTCGAAACCTATTATTTCTCTTCCTGACTTTACCAGGGTTTTGATTAAATACATTAATTGCTGAAAATCCAATCCTCCTGGTACAGGAGTTCCTGTACTTGGACACAAATTTGGCAATAAGCCATCAATATCTATGGTGAGGTATACTTTCTCTGGCAGATCGGCAATAATTCTTTTGCATAAATCACTCCAGTTAACACCTTGATACATTTCTTCCTTAAGTTGGTTGTCTGAAAACAAAGACACCCTACTTTCAGATTGGATATAATCCCATTCCTGCTCACAAAAATCCCTGATTCCAACCTGAACAAGTTGCTTAACCTGCGGTAACTTCATAAAGTTGTAAGCTATAGACGCATGAGAATATTCAAAACCTTCATAAGCGGGCCGCAAATCTGCATGGGCATCAATCTGAAGGATTCCAAAAGAATTGTGGGTATCAGCCATGGCTTTAATCAAACCTAAAGGAGTACTGTGGTCTCCTCCCAATAAGCCGACAAGCTTACCTTTCTCCAAATGTATTTTTGATTGCTTGTAAACCCAATCAACCATTGATTCACAGGCAGCATTGATACCTTCAGGATATTTCTCAAATTGCTCCCTCACCTCTTCCGGTTCACCAGCCTCTAACCATTGGATATAAACTTCTGCTAACAACCTTTGCTTTTCGCTTGCTGACCTCAATTCTTCATCTTCGGGCAACATAGAAATCCCCATCTTCCAGGCTTCCGGAATATCCTCCTGAAAAAGATCTACTTGAGCAGAGGCCTGAAGAATCGCTTGAGGGCCATTTGCCGTACCCTCGCTATAGGAAACAGTTACTTCCCAGGGAACGGGGATAATTATCATTTCAGCCTCTTCGCTTGAAAACGGTAAGCCAAAAAGCTGACCACTTACCCCTACCCCATTTGGGTCAAAATTTGATATAACAGTAGATTTATCTGTTGTTGCCATGCCTTTGGTTTTATAGAATTCAAAATTAAAAATTAAGAATGAATTTATTGGAGAATTTCTTCGAGGATCCCACTATTTTTTGAAATATGCTGCCATTCATCTAAATGAAAAACAATTCTTACCATCATTCCAGGAGAAAAGAGCAAATGATCCTCCCCTGTAAGATAAGCGGCTAAATGACTTACGCCTGGATTATGCCCCACCATCATCACATGATTGTCCTCTAGTCCAAAGCCTTCTAGTACCTGAAGTAAAACATCCTTATCCGCCTGATAAATCTCATTGACTACAGTAGATTTATCTATGTCCAATTTATCCGCTAGTATTTTGGAAGATTGCTGACATCTATTTGCAGGGCTATAAACCAAGTGATTACAAATCTGCCCATTGATTTTCAATATATTCGCCAATCTTTCCAATTGGTCAATTCCAGGTTTTGTAAGGTTCCTTTTATGATCCTTGGTATCAAAACTTGGGGCCTCGGTAAGGCCATGCCGAACCAATAATAATTCCTTAGCCATATGCTTGTTTTAATCTACAAAATGAAAAATAAATATGTGTAATTTTTATCGGCAATAAAAATTGCTTTGAATGATTATTTGGAAGAGAATAATATGACATCTATTTTTAGGACTTGAATTGTGGAATTTTACCTGATCCCATTTATTTTTATTTTTAAAGAAACTTACCATGCCAAAGAATTTAGTTATAGTCGAGTCTCCTGCAAAGGCCAAGACAATAGAGGGTTACCTAGGGAAAGACTTTAAGGTCACCTCTAGCTACGGGCATGTACGAGATCTCCCTAAGGGCGAAAATGCCATTGATATAAAGAATAAGTTCAAACCGACTTATGAAGTTACCGCCGATAAAAAGGAGGTAATTAAAGAACTAAAAAAGCTGGTAAAGGGTGCAGAGACAGTTTATCTAGCTAGTGATGATGACCGCGAAGGAGAGGCAATATCTTGGCACTTAAAAGAAGTACTAAACCTAAAAGATGAAAATACCAAAAGAATAGTTTTTAGAGAAATCACAAAGTCTGCCATCACGAAAGCTTTAGAATCTCCGAGAACCATCGATTACGATTTGGTAAATGCACAGCAAGCCAGAAGAATCCTGGATCGATTGGTAGGATTTGAGCTTTCCCCTGTGTTATGGAAAAAGATCAAAGCAGGTCTTTCTGCGGGTAGGGTTCAATCAGTAGCTGTTCGTTTTATCGTCGATAGAGAAAGGGAGATAGAAAAATTTAAACCAACCGTTTCCTTTAAAATAACAGCCCTATTTGATGTAGAAGGTAAATCACTTCAAGCTGAATTACCAAAGAAATTTGAAACAAAAGAAGAGGCAGAAGAATTTTTAAAAAAATGCCTTAATGCAGACTTTTCTATTAAATCTCTGGAAACCAAACCAGCGAAGAAAAGTCCAGCTCCACCTTTTACTACTTCTACTCTACAGCAAGAAGCAAGTAGAAAGTTGTATTTCTCTGTTGCTCAAACAATGAATATTGCCCAGAAACTTTATGAATCGGGTAAGATCACCTATATGAGAACTGACAGCCTTAACTTGTCAGAGGATGCATTGAAAGATGCTGAAAGGGAAATTAAAACAGCTTATGGGGATGAGTACCATAAGAAACGTAAATTCAAATCCAAATCAGAAGGCGCACAAGAAGCTCACGAAGCAATCAGGCCAACTTCCTTTGCCGAGTCAAATGCCGGTAAAGACAGGAATGAACAACGCTTGTATGAATTGATTTGGAAAAGGTCTATTGCCTCCCAAATGGCGGATGCCCAACTAGAGAAAACAAATGTATCCATTGCTATTTCCAATGCAGATCAAACCTTAAGTGCAAGTGGTGAAGTTATCAAATTTCAGGGATTCTTGAAGGTTTATTTGGAAAGTACTGATGATGAGGATGAAGAAGAAACTACCGGAAAAGGTTTGTTACCTCCTTTGACAGTAGGACAGCTCTTGCATTTGATTGAGATGAAAGGACGCCAATCTTTCACCCGACCATCAGCAAGGTATACAGAAGCCTCCCTGGTGAAAAAACTAGAGGAAATGGGAATAGGAAGACCTTCTACCTACGCCCCTACTATCTCCACAGTACAAAAAAGAAATTATGTGGTGAAAGAGTCTAGGGATGGAATCCAGCGAAAATACATAGAAATGACCATCCAAAATGGTACATTTAAAGAGGCAGAAAAAACAGAAACTACAGGTACAGAGAAAAATAAGCTATTCCCTACCAATATCGCAATGGTAGTGAATGATTTTCTAGTAGAGCATTTTCCAAATGTGATTGATTTCTCTTTTACCGCCAAAGTGGAAAAAGAATTTGACCACATTGCTCAAGGCGAGCAACCTTGGGAAGAAATGATTCAAAATTTCTATGGTAATTTCCATTCCAAGGTTGAATTGACAGAAAATATCAAGAGAACAGATGTTAATTCCAGCAAGGAACTGGGCAAGGATCCCAAAACCGGAAAGGTAGTAATAGCCAGACTTGGCAAATTTGGACCGCTAGTCCAAATAGGAGACGCAGAAGATGAAGAAAAGCAATTTGCCAGTTTGCGCAAAGGGCAATTTATAGAAAGTATCACTTTGGAAGATGCAATGGAACTCTTCAAATTACCTAGAGATGTGGGTATGTTTGAAGATAAAAAGGTTGTTGCCGCCATAGGACGTTTCGGTCCGTATATAAGACATGACAGTAAGTTTGTTTCTTTAGGAAAAGAATACGATCCCCTTTCAGTTACTCTAGAAGAAGCTATTCAGCTAATCAATGACAAGCGTGAAGCTGATGCCAAAAAGCACATCAAATCATTTGATGAAAACCCTGAAATACAAGTCCTTAACGGAAGATGGGGACCCTACATTAAAATGGGAAAAAGCAATTTTAAAATACCGAAAGACAAAGAAGCTGAATCACTGACCTTTGAGGAAGTCATGAAGCTTATTGAAGCGCAAGGGGATACTAAAAAGCCTAAACCAAAAAAGGCTGCTCCGGCGAAGAAAGCCCCGGCAAAAAAGAAAACAAAGAAATAAACTTAAAGGAGACAGATTCAAATCTGTCTCCTTTTTTTTACCCTTTGCATTGGAATTTTTCCCGTCTATTTTTTCTATTATATTATAACTCTTATCCTAATCCAAGTAATAATTACAATTGGCCTATTATTTGATGGTATTCAATCGAACTTATTACTAAAAAATGGCCTGCTTGACGACAAGGTATCAGGTTTGTTTGATGTTCTTTTTAAGGAAGCCATTTAATTTAACTCCAAACACGAAATCAATTTCTGAGTAGTTGGACCTATTCTTGTCTATTTATGGAATGACCATAGAATTAAGTTTTTCTTGAACCCTGATTATGTAATAGGATTTCTCCGTCCTGACAATAGTCAGGGGTTAAGCCTGTCCCGTATTTACGGGAAGTGGTGTAATCACAAACAATCAGGCTATTTGGAGACTGAGTCATAGCACCGCTATGGTGAAGTCGAAAATAGCAACGAAGTGACTGATTTTAAAGTGATTCCATCACGTAATAGAAGGTCTATTGCATATTTCGGGTTGAATCAATGGTTATCTATCGCAATTGATAAGTCCACAAATCGCTACAAATTGACTGTTTTGAAAGTAATTCCGCTACGCAACAGAAAATCTGATGCTTGTTAAAATTTAAAACTAAGGTGTACAATGAAAAATAAAATCGCATTATTTAAAAAGTTCAGTAGCTCAAATATAAGAAAGACTCCTTTCCTAATGTTAACACTTTGTTTATTATCTATATTTCCAAATGGGCTAATGGCCCAAATTCAGGAAGGTCTCCCCAAACCTACTGATCAAATAGACCTCTCCGACACCAGTGATTTGGTTATTTTCATAATCCTGCCAATTTTAGTGCTGATTTTATACCTATTCTGGAGAAAATCAATGAAAAAAAGAAAAAATAAGGGGGACCAATAAGAAATTATTCTTAAAAATACAAAAGTGAAGGTTATTCAGATATCTCAGATACTGAAAAACCATCACTTTTTCTTGTTAAACCCGGATTATATTATAGGATTTCCTGGCCCTGACGATAGTCAGGGGTGATGCCTGTCCCGTGTTTACGGGAAGTGTTGCAATCGCAAGACAATCGGCTGTTTGGATATTTTAGCATAGCACCGCTATGGTGAAATTGAAAACAGCAACGATTGGGTATTTTAAAGCGATTTCTGCACGTAATAGAATGTCTATTGCATATTTCGGGTTAAATTAAATATGGATCTACTGATCTGTTTTTCTTAATTGTTTCTTAGCTTATCAATTAATTCCTCCTTCTTCAACTGACTTACCCCTTCTAAACCGATTTCCTTAGCCTTATTGTAAAGTTCTTCCCTTGTCCATTCTTCATAGGGAGAAGCTTTTCCGCCTTTTTTACCCGTTTCCGTATTTGGAGCATTGGCTATTCTTGCGGATTTTTCTTTACTGTATCCTTTATCCCTAAGGGCTTCATATTGGGACTCGTTTTTTATAGTCTTCATTTTTTCCTTCGGCATAATAGTATTATTTAAGCGTTATCTCTTCTGTATTTATCAGTTTCTGAGGTCACTTCTTTATCAGCATTTTTTGCCCTATACAATTTATCTTTCGCAGCCTTTTCATCTTTTTTATCATTTACCTCAACATTCTTTAAAGGCTTTTTAGAAGCCTTACCATCCTCTGCTTCATTTTGGGCTTCTGTAAAGCTGTTTTTCTGGAAATCATCATGTTTATTGTTTTTATTATTCTTTTCCATCTTTATAATTTTTGTTTTATTATAGGTAAATTATAACCAAAATCATTCCAAATTGAATTTGACCGCTATTTTCACAGTAAAATTTCACCCTAAGTCCCTTTTTATTTGTTTATCCTTTCACAAGGAAATATATTCACGGATCAATAGTTCAGAAAAATTTTAATTAAATATGAGAAGTAACTTAAAAAATTCCAGAAGAACCTTCATAAAAGGGAGTCTTTTGGCGCTAGGAGGTATAAGTATTGTACCCCGACACGTTTTGGGCAAAGGACATCTGGCCCCCAGTGACCACTTAACAAAAGGCATAATCGGAGTTGGCGGCATGGGCCGAGGCCACTTCAATTATGCAGGAACTAAAACTGTAGCCATTTGTGATGTAGATACACGTCACATTGGTATCGCTCAAGAAACACTAGGGAAAGGTGTCAAAACTTTTGCTGATTATAGAGACCTAATCAAGCTCCCGGAAGTAGATATAGTACACATTGCCACCCCTCCTCATTGGCATGGAATCATGGCTGCTGATGCTGCTAGAGAAGGAAAAGACATATGGTGCGAAAAGCCAATGACAAGGACTATTGGTGAAGGCAAGAAAGTCATGGAAGCTGTAAAGCAACATGGAAATGTTTTTAGATTAAATACCTGGTTCCGCTTTGATAGCAATTTTTACGGTATGAATACCGAGGTAAAAAACATCAAAAAACTAGTGGATTCCGGAATGCTTGGCTGGCCTCTTAAAGTAACTGTCGGTAAGTTGACTGGATTCGATTGGAAATTTTACTGGGTTGGGAAAACCGGATTGAATGAAATGCCGATTCCTAAGGAGCTAGATTATGACCGTTGGTTAGGTCCAGCACCTTATAAACCTTATAACGAGCATAGAACCCATGGTACTTTTAGAGGATATTGGGATTATGATGGCGGTGGACTTGGAGACATGGGACAACACTATTTGGATCCGGTACAGTATTTCCTCGGCAAAGATGAAACAAGCCCTGTCAAGGTAGAGGTTGATGCACCACAACAACACCCTGAGGCAGTTGGAACATGGAGAAAGATCACTTATACCTATGAGGATGGATGCCAGATCGTCTTAGATGGAGAAGGTACTACAGAAGCTCCTTATATAGAAGGGCCAAAAGGTAAACTCTATAGAGGATTTAAATCAGATATTCCTAATATGGAACGGAAACTGGCGCAATTCCCTGATCCTGCTCCTCAGGTGACGGATTTTGTAGATGCAGTAAAAAACAGAAAGAAATTTGCGCTTAATGAGCAGAATGGATTTCGCTCTTGCACCTTGGTAAACATGGGATTGGCAGCCTTGAGACTTAACAGAGATTTGAATTTCGATCCTGTAAAATTAGAATTCATAAATGATGAAGGAGCCAACAGACTCGTGAATCAGCCCATGAGAGCACCTTATACCATTTGATCTAAAACATAAAAGGAATAACCAGTATTATGGAAAAATATTTTATTAAAAGAGTGGCTTTGATACTTTGCCTTTTTGTAGGGCATGTGTTTATAAGTCAGGCGCAAAATCAACTCGATGCGGGAAGAACTACCGCCACTAAAATTGCAGATTTACTTAACCGGTTTCCAGCCAATAACGCAAGTGCTTTAGAAGCGGCTATGAAACAAATGGAAGACTTGGGGGCTAGTGGCATTACCGAAATGGCACTTATGCAGAAACCAGGTGTCAACAATGAAAACATAGAGTATGCTTTGGCCGGCTTTGCATTTTATGCAAGTAAGGATGGCAGAGAAGATTTGGCGAATATGGCTGTAGATGCCTACACAGATGCCATAGGAAAATTGACTGATCCAGAAGCTCAAAACTTTGTGCTGAAACAAATAAAATGGATCGCTAAAGATGGAAATTTAGAAAGCATCAAACCTTATTTGACAAATGAAAGGCTTTCAGGAACAGCATCCAGAGTATTGGCAAATATTGGTTCTTCCAATGCTGCCTCTGCATTGATTGCCGCTCTAAAAGCTTCTAACGACGATGCCCAAAAAGCCAATTACATTGAGGCATTGGGAGATTTGGGAGCAGCGGAAGCTACCGAAACGGTATCCACCTATATAAACTCCAGCAACCCTTCACTTAAAAAAGTAGCCATATATGCTGCTGCCAGCATTGCTGATCCATCAAGTGCAAGCTTATTGTATGCTGAAGCTGAGAAAGCAGGCTTTACTTTTGAGCCAAGCAATGCTTCAGCTCAATACCTAAGGTATATTGACAATTTAGGTGCTAAAGGAAGTAATAAGTTAGCGGTAAAATTAGCCAAGAAACTAGATAAGGCTACAAATGTAAGCCAACACTACCACACCAAAGCTGGAGCTTTGGAATTATTGGTGAAATTTGATCCTGAAAAATCAAGCAAGCGACTAAATAAAGCAGCCCAATCGGATGAATACAGGTACAGAGGTACTGCTTTAGGCTATGTTACCGATGACCAACTTATCCAAGGATTGGAAGGATGGAAAAAAACTTTAAGCAAAGGAACTGATGAAACTGTGGTTGCCATTCTTCAACGCATGGGCAAAGTCCAAAATGAAGCAATTGCGCAAACTATTTTACCTTATCTAAATAGTACCAATGACAGAATTCGTCAAACAGCAATTTCCTCAGTTGTTACTTCAGGTGATAATTTGGCTTTGACACAAATTCTTGATCTATTGGCTTCAGCTAATGATTCAGATAAAATGCAATTGCTAACTGCTTTGCAAACCATGAAGGGAGACAATGTGACATCCGAAATTGCAAAAAGGGTTGGAAATGCAGACAATGCCAATAAAATCGCATTATTAGGTCTTTTGGCTTCTAGAGCAGCAGAAGATCAAATTGATGTGGTCTTTACTGCTACCTCTAGCAGTGACTCTGAGGTAAAATCAGCTGCTTTAACAGCGCTTTCATCAATGGCTACACCAAATGATTTACCTAAGCTGGTTAACCTTTTGAAAAATGAAAGCTCCGCAGATGACTTGAATAAAATCCAAGAAGCAATCATTGTTGCCAATGCCCAAAAAGGGAACCTAGCATCAGAAACCAAATGGGCTATGGATCTATTACCTCAGCTTTATTTGGACAAACAGTTGTACTTGTATAAAGTATTGGCAAAAACTGGTGGTGAATCTGCTTTGAACAAGCTTCAAGACATTTATGAAACAGGAAATGTAAAACAGAAACAAGCAGTTATTGGTGCTTTGAATCATTCAGAAGATCCAGCGGCCACAGGCCCATTATTGCATATTGCCAGAAATGCAAGTACTGATCAATTAATGGACGAAGCCTTATCAGGTTATATTAGGTTAGTCCCTTCAACCGAAGGAACGGCTACTCAAAAAGTATTGATGCTTAGAAATGCGTTGGAGTTAGCCAAAAGTCAAGAAAATATTCATGCGATCTTACGTCAACTCGGTAACTATTCTACTTTGCAGGCTTTACTCGTAGCCGGAAAATACCAGGAAAAAGCTGATTTCCAACAAGAAGCTGCAAGAGCAGTAATGAAAATTGTATTGAACAACGATGCCCTTTTTGGTAGCAAGGTTAAGTCAATTGTTGAAAGAACAATTGAAGTGATCAGCGGACAAGACAGTCAGTATTACAAGACCTCTCTTAAGAAGTTTCTTGATGAAATGCCTAAAGGAGAAGGTTTCTACCCGCTTTTCAATGAAGAAAATTTAGATGGTTGGAAAGGTGTATTCAGTAACCCTATAAAAAGGGCTGAAATGACTGAGAGAACTTTCAAAAGAGAACAGGAAAAAGCCAACGAAACCATGAAAACTGGCTGGATAGCTGAAGATGGTTTACTTGTATTCACCGGTAAAGGTCAGAACATAGCTGCAGAAAAAGATTTCGGTGATTTTGAAATGTTTGTGGATTGGAAGATCACTGCGGATGGAGATGCTGGTATTTATTTAAGAGGAACACCTCAAGTTCAAATATGGGATATTGCCAGAACAAATGTAGGTGCAGAAGTTGGTTCTGGAGGATTGTACAACAACAAAAAACATCCAAGTAAGCCTTTAAAAGTTGCTGATAATCCTGTAGGAGAATGGAATACTTTCCATATTATTATGCAGGGAGAAAAAGTAACTGTTTACCTGAATGGTGATTTGGTGGTAGACGATGTAACACTAGAAAATTTCTGGGACAGAGAGTTACCTATATTCCCAACAGGACAAATAGAACTTCAAGCCCATGGTACCTATGTAGCTTACAGGGATATTTATATCCGCGAGTTAGTAGGAGCTCCAAAATTTGAGCTTAGCGATCAGGAGAAAAAAGATGGTTTTAAAGTTTTATTTGATGGAACAGATCTAGACGAATGGACAGGAAATAAAACAGACTATGTTGTAGAAAATGGTGTTTTAGCTATTTATCCAGGCAAAGGTGGTTCTGGAAACCTGATGACAAAAGAAGAATATGAGGATTTTGAATTCAGGTTCGAATTCAAATTAACTCCAGGTGCCAACAATGGATTGGGCATCAGGGCACCACTAAAAGGAGATGCTGCATATTCAGGTATGGAACTTCAAATCCTTGATGATACAGCTGAAATATACAGCAAATTAAAACCTTATCAGTATCATGGCTCCCTATACGGTGTCAGTGCTGCTAAAAGGGGTCATCTTAAACCTGTAGGTGAATGGAACTATCAGGAAGTAATCGTAAAAGGTGACCGCATTCAAGTTATTCTTAATGGTACTAAAACACTTGATGTGAATATCTCAGATGCCAGAGAAAATGGAACTTTAGATAAAAGAGAGCATCCTGGACTTTCAAATAAAACAGGACATATAGGATTTCTTGGACACGGAGACATTTTATTCATTAAAAACATAAGAGTAAAAAATCTCTAAAATTGATTTTGTAAGAGGGTTTTTGGTCAATAAAGTCAACTAAATATCATGGAATTTTATTGAAATTTCCATCAAAAACATCTTTGAGGAAAACCAATTACCACTGAATTTATTCAAAAGAGAGGCAAAAATATTGTCTCTCTTTTTTTTTACCTTCCCATAAAAATAGCAACTTATAGGTGCTAATTCCTCTTCATCCCCTTCTCCTCCTTGCGAATTCCTAGTCCACCTGAGGCTTAGAAAGATTCATCACTGAGGCACTCCAATTGACCTATTCTCTTTCTCCTTTTTATTGAAAATAGAAACCCTTTTTTATGCATTTTTACCTAGGTGATAGGTTTCGGTAAAAGGTTGGTATTAGGAAAAGTATAGCATTAAACCCGGATTATGCAATAGACATTCTATTACTTAATCCAGGTTAAAAGAGCAAAAACACAAATTTGCTGTATTGCGATTCTAAATAATCACCTTGATTCGGCCCGATTTATAAGCAAATTAAAACAAAGGTAAAATCTGGCATGATTATAGATTAATTTATTATATCCAATTTTATAAAATATTATTGTATAAAAATAAAATTCATAAAACATTTACCTACATTGACTCATTCCAATTCCAAAATATGATGAAAAATTTATTAATCTTATGTTTAATCTTGACTTTACCCTTGCAGGTTATAGGTCAAATAAAGTCGGTCACCTTTTCTCCTGAAAAAAACCAGATCAATTCAGGGCTTCCTTTACCTTCCGAAGAAAGATTTCTTATCGATGGTGTACTTCCTCCAGGTATAAGACGGGTAGAGGTGAAAATTTATAAAGCCAATAAAAAAATAACTACAGCTGAGAGCTATATATGGAAAGCCGCTTACCTTTCAATTCCATCAGCATTTGAAATTTATGTTGCTTACCCATTAAGAAGTAATGAGAATTATACCCTAAAGTTTTTTTACTACAATGCCACTGACACGACCGAAATGTCAGCGGTGAAGGATGCCATTCACACCAATTTAGAAACCTATCTTAATGCAAATTTTGAAGTCAATAAAAAGGGTGTCAAAGCTTTGGTCTCTCAAAAAGCCATGATGGTACAGTTAAATGAAATTGTAAACCAAGGACTTAGCAATTACACCCACCAACTGGATCAGAGCTTCAATGGTTTTAGTGATGTGGTAAAACAGAAAATTGAGCAAGTGCATGGGCTGAAATTAAAAAACGCCAAATTCAACTTATTGAAGAAAGATGACAGTACCAAAGGTACGGACAATGCCTACTATGCCAATCAAATCTTGGCCCAGCTTGTAGCCCTTACAAAGGCTGAAACAGATCAATACCTTCGTTCAAATTTACTGATGTTGGTAGATGTACGTGAGATAGACAACTATCCTACACAGAAAAAACCCTATTACTTACCTATTAACATTGGTTATGCAGGGACCTATTTTGGCGGGGGGTTCAACGATTTAGATTATGGAACCTCTGCTTTTGCAGGTATTTCTGTCCCATTAGGTAATAAAAATTTCACCAAAATATTAGGGAATGCTTCCATCTCTACAGGTGTTTTCTTCTCAAATATGACGGATGGAAACCAAACTGAAATCAGTGGGCCACTTATTGGTAGACCTACTTACATTGGCTTAGGTTACAGCATATTCAGGATTATGCGATTTAATGCTGGAGCAGTATTGACGTCCTCTAATGTCAATTCAAATTTCGAAGATGTAACCGTTTACCCATTCATAGGCTTTAGTGCAGAATTCAATATTTGGTTAGGACTTAAACCTTAAAAGCATGTTTAGAACACTACTCTTCCTAGGCCTGTTTATAGCTCAGTCAGCTAACCTATCAGCTCAATTAAACCCTTATAAGCTGCGAATTGGGGCTGGAATAGGATATTCCAATTATTATGGTGACCTCAGTAATTACCGCTATGGAAAATTTCCAGATTGGAATTCTTTGGGTGAAACTTATTCTTATAATGCCAACTACAACCAATCTCCATCCATTTCTTTATCCATAGAGCAAAGAATAAATGCAAGCTGGGGGTTGCTGCTAAATGGGGGACAATATACCTTGTCCATGAGTGACCGATTTGTAGACACCAATGATGCTTTAAAAATTGATGGACCAAATTTCAATAGGGCTTTAAATTTCAAGACGCGGGTAAAAGACTTGGGTTTAGGTTTTGTTTTTAGAAGCGACAATGGAAAAATATTGCGGGAAAATGCACTTATAGCCCCTTACCTTTCTGTACATGGAGGTTGGTTACAATTCAAACCTAAAGGTGACCTTTTAGATAAGGATGGAAACCAATACGATTATTCACAAAATGAGTTAATCACTGATGGAAACTTCGAAACCGACCTAGGAAAACTTCAGGCCTCTAGCAATAATGGCTATGATGAAAATGCTTTTTATTTGGCAGCAGGCATTGGAATAAGATTTAGGCTAACCAAGCAAATTGAGCTGTATTTTCAATCAGATGTAAAAAGAACAAATACAGATTATATTGATGATGTGGATGGGTCTTCCAGAACTAGCTATGTTGATGAATTTCAAAAATATGCAGCCTATCCTGGAGTTGCTTTAAGCCCTTCTGACAGAATGATCAGAGGAGATGCGCAAAACAACCGGGATTGGTTCTTCAACCATCAATTTGGGCTAAAAATAAGTTTTCTCCCTTCGAGAACAGCCTTCAGAGCCAACACAATAAGCCCATCTTCGACAATAATTCGATCAATCACTGAGATAAAGATTGAATATGAAGGAACGGATTCTTCAAATAACACAGCTTCATCAGAGACAATCATAAACAACAGTGACTTCAATAAGGAAAAGGTGTTAGCACCCGAAAGAAAAGCATTGCCTATTGAAAGCAAGGTCCAAGAAATACCTGCCCAAATAGAATCAAGAACTAATGCTGACAGTACGCTTACATTTTCGGCACTCAATTCCAGAATTAGCGAAACGGAGCAAAAAAGGGATTCGGTGACCATTTGGCAATACCCCTTTAGACAATCCGATCCAGAAATTGTTTACGTTCAAGAAAAAGAGACTGTTTATAGTCGTTACAATCAAAACAATTTGAGAGAACAGAGTGATCCTCAAATAAATGCCCCGTATGTAGCAGCTTCTCCTGAAAGCCAAGTGGCTAATTCCAATATCCTTTATCCCCTACCTTATTATGGTCGACCTTCCGCAGTCAACCAAGCTGCCTATGTTACAGCTCCTATTGGCATGGACTCAACGATGATCGCTGACAGCACCGCACTCGTGCAGTTGGACACTGTAGAAATGAATTCAATCAGTACTGGATTTAAGGCAATACCAGGACAAGGAATTGGCGGGCAAAAGTACAAATTTGAAACACCGGCAAACGTTCAGGGAATCAATTCACAATTGTTAAATTCGAATGAAAGCAAAGCAGCTTTAATAGAAAATGGCCTTTACGCTGAAATTTATTTTGAATCAAATCAGAGTATTTTATCAGAAAATGAAACCTTAAAGTTAGCTCCTTTGGTTAAAATGTTAAACCAAACGCCTAAAGCTATAATATTGGTGAAAGGCTTTGCTGACAATACTGGCAGCACCTCTTATAACCTTAAATTGATAGAAAAGAGGGCCGCTGTGGTTGAAGAAAGCTTATTGAGTCGATTTGGTGTAGACAAAGACAGGATAGAACGTCAACCGGGTGCACTATTGATAAGGGGAGTTCAAAGGAATTCACGGCCAGAAGACCGAAAAGTGGAAGTTCAGGTTTTTTATTAAAGACAATAAAATACAAATAGTACAATGAAATCAGAAATTAAAAATCTTGTTGTCCTAACAGGAGCGGGAATTTCTGCGGAAAGTGGAATAAAAACCTTTCGGGATGACAATGGACTTTGGGAAGGACATGATGTGATGGAAGTAGCCTCACCAGAAGGCTGGAACAAAGACAAGGAAAAGGTACTTGAATTTTATAATTCGCGTAGGAAAACTGGCCTTTATGCCAAGCCAAATGAAGCCCATCTTAAGCTTTCGGAACTTGAGAAAAAGTATAAGGTTACTATTATTACTCAAAACGTTGATGATTTACATGAGAAGGCTGGCTCATCCACAGTACTTCACCTCCATGGAGAGTTGTTCAAAGCACAGAGCACCGTTGATCCAAAATTAGTGTACCCCATTGAAGGCTGGGAATTAAAAATAGGAGATAAATGCGAAAAAGGTAGTCAGCTACGACCCTATATTGTCTGGTTTGGTGAACCTGTACCAATGATGACTTCTGCTATTTCTGCAGTTGAAAATGCAGACGCCTTGGTCATCATAGGCACTTCTATGTTGGTCTATCCTGCTGCGGGATTGATAGACTATACCAGAAAAGAAATTCCTAAATTTGTCATTGATCCAATAATTCCACACATCCCCAGCCAGGAAAATATTTTCTTTATTGAGGAGAAAGCCAGTACAGGTGTGAAAAAGTTGGAAAAACTTTTGAAAAATTGGAAATTTGAGGGCTTATAGGTAAATATTGTATAGTTTTGCCTTTCACTTTTAACTCCGATCAATTGGACACTGAATACAGCAGTACATCAAGGGCCGAAAGTAGCAGAATAATCATTAAGAACTTCATCAAGCTAACGCTGGCGGGCCTTTTTATTGGTTTTTTTCATTCTCATGATTTCTGGATTGGCCTGGTATTGGCCATTTACCTGATATACTCCCTAGCAAAAAGGTGGAAGCGCAATGCTGATGACAAGATGGTGTTTCTGACTGGAACAATTATCGGCGGTGTATTAGGTGTTTGCTGTGAGATCTGGGGCGTTTTTTTTGGTTATTGGGAATACCATGACCTTAGCTTGGGCAGGTCTTTTCCCTATTGGCTGCCTTTTGCATGGGCTTTGGCTTTTACCTATATCTACCAGCTAGAAAAAGATTTAATTTCAGCTTTAAGTATCAAAAAAATAGCTACCAAAATCCTATTGTCAATTGTCATAGCTATGATATTCCCCACTTTTGGTGAAATCATAACCATTAATTTAGGCGTTTGGACTTATTATTGGCCCCTACAGGTATTTGGTGTGCCACTACTAGCGATCTTCTTACTTGTAGTCTTTCATACTGGGGTCAATTTTTTGATGGTTTTAATCTGTAAGCATTTCGGTTGGAAGAACACTGTATTCAACCCTTAAAAAAAACCATAAAACATCTGTTTTATTAAGGGAATATTCCCGAAGCATTAGTACTACCCTATTGCATAAGTTGGATTAGACACATAAAATCCCGACTAACTAAGATCATTATAAAAAAGAGGCCACAGGATCAGCAACCTTATTGCTTTTCTGTGGCCTCTTTAAACCCGGATTATGTAATAGGATTTCTCCGTCCTGACAATAGTCAGGGGTGAAGCCTGTCCCGTGTTTACGGGAAGTGTTGCAATCACAATAAAATCAGGCTATTTGGAGACTGAGTCATAGCACCGCTATGGTGAAGTCGAAAATAGCAACGAAATGACTGATTTTAAAGTTATTACAGCACGTAATAGATTGTCTATTGCATATTTCGGGTTTAATTTACCATTACCTAAATTATAGTGCTTTTACCTGACTGCGGATTGTAGGGTCGCCAAATAAACCCATTTTTGATCTCTGGATTTTAAGCCCTCTAGCATTGCTTCTTGCTCTTTATCTGTCATCTCCATGTCTTCAAATTCCATAGAATTAAAAAACTGAATATAATCCCTGTAAATGTTCATGGTCAAATGAGTAGATTTTGCTTCACTTCCTGTTGGTAGTGCTGTTCTCAAAAATCTCCAATCTTCCATTAGGTCATTGGAGATTTTTTTCTGATGAAGAGGCAAAAATATTTGTTCTTCAGCAGTTTCGTATTCTTGAAATTTACCTTCAACTGCCTTCATAAGATCGAAAGTAGCTAAAATCCCGGGAGTGTATTGGAAATCATCATCCGTTCTCGCCACTTCTAACATATAGCTCCTAACAGCTAAATCCCTCATTTCCAAAGAAGAAGCAATCTTATTTTTTGCTTGTTCTGCACTCATTTCAGGAAAAGCTTGTACCGCACTATTGATCAACTGATTCATGTTGTTCCCATTCATCATCGATACAGGGTCTTCATAATAGGTAACAGTCAAGTATTGGAAGTTTTCCCCTTCTAAATCAGAACCTGATTGAAGTGACCAAAAGTCCCATCCACTGATGTGTCCATCATTCTTTTCTTGTTCGTAAACCTTCTCTAAAAACTCCTTATATTCTAAATAATCCAAAACTTTATTCGGCTCTACTTTGATGAATTCCAAGACCAAAAATTGCTCGTTTTGTCCATAAACATTGACTACTGCCATTACGGATATTAACCAAATGATTAGCTGCTTTTTCATACCTTTTTGTTTTTGGGTTCTTACCCAATATACAAATTTAAAATAGAAAATAAACCGATTATAAGTAAATTTCGCCATTAAAAATATTATAATTGCAAAATAAAAAAGGCCTTTGGAATTCTTAATGTATTCCAAAGGCCTTTAAGGCAGAATTTTATGTAAAATTGTTTGCCTAGCTTTTTAAAATTGTTTCAATCTTTAGTAGTTCGTCCTCAGTAAAACTTAAATTCTGCAGACTATTCACATTATCCTGAAGCTGAGAGGCTTTACTAACACCAACAAGCACCGAGGTAATTGTTGGGCTCTTCAACAACCAGGCTATGGCCATTTGAGCAAGACTCTGCCCTCTTTCTTCTGCAAGGTCATTTAATTTTTTAACCTGACTCAATACCGTTGAAGTTATATTACTGGATTTAAGATACCTTCCATCCTTTACGGCTCTTGAATCCTCAGGAAAACCATTGAGGTATTTATTGGTTAGAATTCCTTGCTCCAGCGGAGAAAAGGCAATGGCGCCTATGCCTGACTCATCCAACACATTCAGTAAATCCTTTTCTACCCACCTGTCCATCATGTTATACCGCGGTTGGTGAATTAAACAAGGCGTTCCTAACTCTTTCAATATTTTAGCCGCTTTGATTGTGTCAGCTGCACTGTATTGAGAAATACCTACATAAAGCGCCTTTCCCTGACGCACAATCAAATCCAAGGCGCCCATGGTTTCCTCTAAAGGAGTATCTGGATCTGGCCTGTGGTGATAAAATACATCTACATATTCCAGTCCCATTCTTTTTAAACTTTGGTCCAAACTAGCGACCAAGTATTTCTTGGAGCCAAAGTTACCATATGGACCAGGCCACATGTCCCATCCTGCCTTGGAAGAAATCAGCAACTCATCTCTATAAGCTAAAAAATCCTTTTTAAGAATTCTACCAAAATTCTCTTCAGCAGCACCATAAGGAGGTCCATAATTGTTCGCAAGATCAAAATGCGTAATCCCCAAATCAAAGGCTGTTCTTAATATTTCTCTTCCTACCTTAAGGTCATCACTATGACCGAAATTGTGCCAGAGCCCTAAAGAGATGGCTGGCAAATCCAATCCACTTTTACCGCATCTCCGGTATTTCATGTTATCATACCTTGAAGGATCAGGTACATATACTGGCAGTGGTTCTTGATCGTTTATTTTCATAATATTTTATTTTATAGAGGTTTATGTTTCAAGCAAATTCAACTATTTTCTAAATAAACTATATTGTTTTCAGGTATTTTATCCCAAAAGGATTTCAGTAAATAACGAGTCTCAACCACTCTTTTAACAGGTTTTAGTGCAGAGATCACTTCTTCGGAGGATTGATAGGACATGTTTAAGTCCAAAAAACCATAGGCAGAAAGAAAACCATCTTCAAAAAGCAATGCGACCTCTTCTTCGGGATTTCTACCTATATCTTTCACCAAGAACCTTTCTCCTTCCATTTTCACAGCAGCAAAAACTTCATCGGCTCTTTCGTTATAAACTTCAGGCAATTCTTTGCCACAGCAGGCCCCATTGCATTCACCTACTTGAAAATCATAACAGGCTCCATTCTTTTTTTGTATTCCATTAAGTTTTGGGCAAAGCTGGTATTCCTGGTTTTTTTCTACTAAGAATTTCCAACCACTGGCATGGCTGGTAAATGTAGCTAAAGGCTTAATTCCGGGTACAATCTTATTGATTTGAAACCGAGTGTAACCTTCCCTGTCCGTATAGGAGAAAATACCCCAAGACATGGCTTTTACTTTTAGCGACCTGTTGTACTTTGGCCACAGCCTTTTGATTTCCATGGCCTCTAACAACAATGCCAGTAACTCACTTCCTGTAACTTCATAACTTACGTCACATATCTCACTTTTTAAACTCAACTTAGCTTTACCTGTAAAGTGTCCATTGAAGCGACTTTGTATGTTCACTGCTTTGCCTACATAGATCACTTTCCCGTTGGCATCATGAAAATAATACACCCCTGTAGATTGTGGAATTTCATTAAACTGTTCTTTGCTGATATTGGGAGGTAGGGTTAATGCCTTGTGCTTGCCTTTTATGGCTTGACCAATATGGTCCTCATGATCTGCCTCCAGAAGTTGGCCAAACAATATAGATGTGGCCCATGCATCACCCATAGCGCGGTGACGATCATTCACGGTGATTCCTCTTGATTCACATAGACGACCCAGGCTATAACTTTTAAGCCCAGGAAAAATTTTCCTACTTAATCTTACAGTACACAGGCGTTTGGGTTTGTACACTTTTCCTTCTCTTTCAAATGCCTGCTTAACAAAGCTATAATCAAAGCCTACATTATGAGCGACAAATACCTTATCTTCTAATAAGTCAAAAAGTTCATCAGAAATATCTGCAAAAGTAGGTGCTCCTTCAAGCATCTGTGAGTCTATGCCTGTGAGCCCTGTGATAAAACCAGGCACATGCATTTCCGGATCCAACAATTGCTCATATTGCCCGGTAATTTTCTCACCATCATGAAAAACCACGGCAATCTCGATAATCTTGTTATTACCAGTAAATCCTCCCGTAGTTTCAATATCTACTATTGCGTACATAAATAACTCATAAGTAAAAACAATACTCAGAAAAAACAAAATGATTCATTTATTTCTTCTTGAATAAAAGTTGTCAAATTTGTAATATTAGATATTAAACTGAAGAACGAAGCAAACAATTTCCTTCAGGGCATCTTTTAATTCAAATACTTTATTAAACATAGCGATTATGAAAGAAAAAGCAGATGCCTGGCAAATGGAATTAACCAAAATCACTTGGGAATTTGAGAAGCTCTTAGAGGATTATGACCTTACTACTTTAAACTTAAAACCAGGACCTGGAAAATGGAGCCCAATGGAAATTATTGACCATTTAATCCAAGTTAATGCTTCTTATTTTCCCATTTTTCAACAAATCATTGACCAGAAGTTTAAGACACCACTATTAGGTAGGCTTCCTTTTTATGGTAAAAAAACGGGAGAGATGATCCTTGCGGCCATGAATAAAAGTACAAAAATTAAAACTTTTTCTTCCTGGGAACCTGCTGAAAAGATGCATAACAATGACCTGAAGTTTGATTTTTTCAATAAACAAGACCAATTGTCCAATTACATTCAAAAGCTGGAACCTTATCTAAATCAAAAACTTATGATTTATTCTCCGGCCAATAAATGGATTGTATTCCCTTTGGACACAGCAATAGAAATTATTTTGAGCCATGAAAAGAGGCATCTTACTCAAATAAAGAACCAACTAATTGTCCAATAACCTATGAAATCTGAAAAAGAAAAAATGCTTGATGGTGAATTGTACCTGGCATCAGACGAAACCCTAAGCAAGGACAGGTTTCATACCAGACAATTACTCAATGACTTAAACCAAAACCTCCCTGGAGACAGCACCCAAAAGGTTAATATCGCTAAAAAGCTTTTTAAGCATGTAGGCAAAGATTTTGGTTTGGAGCCTCCTTTTTACTGCGATTATGGTTATAATATCAGTGTGGGGGATCAGGTTTTTTTTAATTTCAATTGTGTACTCTTAGACATTAATTCAATTACAATTGGTAACCGAAGCATGTTTGGGCCTGGAGTAAATATTTATGCTGCAACTCATCCAATCGACGCCAAAACAAGGGGCAGCCAGCTTGAATTTGGTAAGCCAGTGACTATTGGTGATGATGTTTGGGTCGGAGGAGGAGCGATTATTTGTCCAGGAGTAAACATTGGTGACAGGAGCATTATTGCCGCAGGCGCAGTTGTCACAAAGGATGTACCTGCAGACGTCATCGTCGGAGGAAACCCTGCTAAAATCATTAAATATATAGACCAAGAAAAGAAGATGGTTTAAAGCACCATCTTCTTTAAGTGATTTTCTTTGATTACTCTTCTGAGGATTTTTCCAACATTTGATTTGGGAAGTTCATCCACAAAATATATTTCTTTTGGCACCTTATAACTTGTCAGGCTTTCTCTAGAAAAGGCAATCAAGTCCTCTTCTGAAAGCGATTTGTCTGTGGCAATTACATAGGCGACTACCCTCTCAGTAGATTTCTCATCAGGAATACCTATTACCCCTGCTTCGTTGATCCTATCATGCGCCGTCAAGGCATCTTCTACCTCGTTAGGGTAAACATTGAAGCCAGACACCAAAATCATTTCCTTCTTACGATCTACGATTTTAAAGTATCCGTCTTTATCCTTAACCGCTATGTCTCCTGTTTTAAACCACTCTCCCAAAAAGCTATCGGCAGTTTCTTCAGGTCTTTCCCAATAGCCTGGCATAACCTGAGGGCCCTTAACGCACAATTCTCCTCTTTCACCTAAGGGCAAATCATTTCCTTCATCATCTACAATTTTTACATCCGTGTTAGGTAAAGGAATACCAATTGTACCCAACCTTTCTGTACCATCTATGGGGTTACAAGTAACCACAGGAGAGGTCTCAGTAAGCCCATAGCCTTCAGATATCGCAACTCCCGTCACTTCTTTCCATCTTTTGGCAACAAATGACTGAAGGGCCATTCCACCTGCAACTGCTATTTTAAGCGAACTAAAGTCCAAAGATCTGAAAGATTCTTGGTTCAACAAACCATTGAAAAGGGTATTGACTCCTGTAAAAACACTGAAAGGATGCTTTTTAAGTGTTTTACAAAATGTAGGCATATCGCGGGGGTTGGTGATCAACACATTGTGAGCACCAATCTTCATCATGGCCAGACAATTGACCGTCAATGCGAAAATATGGTACAAAGGAAGTGCAGTTATTACCGTCTCCTCCTTTTCGATTAACCTAGGTTTCATCCAGGCAGAAATCTGCTGCATATTGGCAACGATATTGCCATGACTTAACATGGCACCTTTGGACACACCAGTAGTTCCTCCAGTATATTGTAGGAAAGCCAAATCTTTATGAGCCAACTCCTGCCTTACATAAGCTTTTTTCTCACCAGCTGCCATTGCCTTTTTAAAGCTCCAAGCCTCCGGTATATTATAAGCAGGAACCATCTTTTTGATGTATTTCACTACTAAATTGACGATATTCCCTTTTAACCCACCAAGTGAATCACCTATTTCAGTAATGACTATATGCTTAAGGCCTATTTTACTTTTAATTTTTTCAAGATTATGTGCAAAATTAGCAACGATAACGACCGCTTTGACCCCTGCGTCAGAAAACTGATGCTCCATCTCCGAAGAAGTATACAATGGATTGGTATTTACCACTATCAGACCGGCTCTTAGCGCGCCAAACATGACGATTGGGTACTGTAGTAAATTAGGCATTTGAATACCAATGCGATCACCTTTTTTTAGGTTAAGTTCATGCTGTAAAAAGGAAGCAAAGGTGGACGATAATTTATCTAATTCATTGAAGGATATGGTTTTATCCATACATTCATAGGCTACCGCATCTCCAAATTTTGCTATACTTTCTTCAAAAAGATCTACTGCACTACTGTATTGATCCGGGTCTATTTGCTTAGGAACGGCTTCCGGATAAAATTGAAACCATGGAAAATCCATCATATTTGTTAATTTGAGTGTATTGTTTTGGGCTTTTGTACTAATATATTCAATGTATTTCTTTTATTAAAAGGTTTTTCCTAATAAAATTTCCCACAATTAAATAACCCATGTCGGTCATTCAACTTTTTTTTATTGGAAGGCAATCATATTCTCCTTTCATTTGTTATAATAAATCTGAATTGTGTAATGAGATTTTCTGTTTTTGGTCAGAAAGTAATTATCGCCCCTGTGGGAAATAGCATCACACATTTAACCCGGATTATGTAATAGGATTTCCTGGCCCTGACTATAGTCAGGGGTGATGCCTGTCCCGTGTTTACGGGAAGTGTTGCAATCGCAAGAAAATCAGACTGTTTGGAGATTTTAGCATAGCACCGCTATGGTGAAATTGAAAACAGCAACGATTGGGTATTTTAAAGCGATTTCAGCACGTAATAGAATGTCTATTGCATATTTCGGGTTTAACAAGTAAATAATAGTTTTTTTAGGGGTTTGAATAATGGAAATAATTATGATGTTAAGTTAAATTTGAATCGTTTTTCTGTTGTAATTATTTGATTAATAGTAAATTTCAGTCTGATTGTGCTTAGAAAGGAAAACAGTGAGGTATTAATTACATTATATAGAACTAAGTACTTCAAAATTTCAAAGTAAAAAGATCGTTGAAATGTTAAATAATTGACTTTAAAAGTTTATATTTCAATAATAATATTTTGTTTTTTTTATGCTGTCCACCTTGAATTTTAATTTGGTATTACTTTTAATGGTATTGGTTGCTATAGCACCAGTATTACTTATATTTTTTTTAAAGAAGGAAGTACAAGGCAAAGCCTCATCCTATTTTTCCGCATTAATGATTGCCTGTTTTGTCTATTCAATTTCTAATGTTTTTGAACTGACAATGGAGACTATCCCTAGCAAGTTGTTGATGTTAAAGGGGATGTATTTGGGGGCCGTAATGTTCGCTCCATTGGTGCTTTTATTTACCTTGATATATACTGAAAGAGGGAATTGGATCAATAGAAACAGGATGTATTTGTTGTTTGTGGTGCCTGCAATTAATTTACTATTGGTATGGACAAATGATTTTCACACTTATTTCTATAGCTCGTTTGTGCTAGTAAATAAAGGGGAATTCATAATGATGGTGACAGGAAAAGGTTTTGGTTATTGGTTACACCAATCCTACACCTTGCTTCTCTTGTTTGTTAGTTTATTTCTATTAATAAAAAGGATAAGAGAGGTTCCTCCTATTGACTCCAAGCAAGTGTTTATGGTGATCTTAGGGCTTTGTTCACCCTTTTTTGTTTACTTATTGTATTTGACAAGTCGTGGACCTGTTCTGATTGATTATATTACTTTTAGTTTCTTAGGTACAGGATTGTTTTTTTATTTAGGATTGACACGTTACAATCTGTTTAAAATTGCACCCATTGCTTACAGAACTTTGTTTGACAATATGCAAGAAGGGGTTTTAGTTACCGATACTTATGGGACTTTGATTACCTTGAATCTTGCTGCCGCCAATATGTTTGAGTTAAAAACAATTAACCAAAACATTGCTTTAAAGGTAATTAAGAAGGATTGGCCAGAAATACACGAATTGCTTACAAGTTCTGAAGACTACAGAATGATTGAGTTTTCATACAAAGTAGGGGATTATTTGAATTGGTACCTTGTCTCTAAATCTTCAATAAAAGGCCAAAATAGAAAATCGGTAGGAAGCATTATTTTATTAAGAGACATCACACAGGAAAAACTTTTTCAATTTGAAATTCAGCGGTCTAGAGAGGAAGCGGAAGAGGCTAATCGTGCCAAAAGTGAGTTTTTGGCCAATATGAGTCATGAGATAAGAACCCCTTTAAATGGAGTTATTGGTTTTACTGAGCTTTTGTCAAATACCCAATTGAATGAACAACAAGCCAAATATGCCAATACTGCTTTAAATTCTGCCAATGCTTTGCTTGATTTAATAAATGATATTCTTGATTTGGCGAAAATAGAATCTGGAAAATCAGAAACCAATATCAAACAATTACATCTTCATGAGTTGCTTGAAACTATTTTGGATGTTTTAAGCTTTCAGGCTCACAAAAAAGGCTTAGAATTAATACTTGATTTGGACCCTAGGATTGGGGATGTAATAGAAACAGATGAATTAAAGCTTAAGCAGGTTTTAATTAATTTATTGAATAATGCCTTGAAATTTACTGAAAAAGGTCAGGTAATAATGAAATTAACCCTGTTGAACCCTTACACTGAGGAGTTTCAAGAAAATTTAAATATCAGATTTTCAGTATCGGATAGCGGGATAGGTATACCTAAGAGCAAACAACAATTGATTTTTGAGGCCTTTTCTCAAGCAGATTCTTCTACTACAAAGAAATTTGGTGGAACAGGCTTGGGATTAACCATTTCAAATAAATTGTTAAAACTATTGGGGAGCTCCATTCAGTTGAAAAGTGAAATGGGAAAGGGAAGTGATTTCTATTTTGATTTAGAAGTCAAAACAATGAATTTTAAATTACCTAGCCAAGACTTCTCCCAACTTAGTGAGACTTTAATAGTAGATGGAAATGAAGCGTCAGGGAAAGTTCTTAAAGCGAATTGTGAGAGTTTTGGAATAAAGGCCACTCATGTGAAAACAGTATCGGACACTTTTTTTGCATTAGAAAATAACCTGAATATAGCACTAGTTATATTAAATAATAGTTTGTTAGGGTCTAACAGTGTATGGACCATGCAAAAAATGATGACTGTTGTAAAGGACAGGACCCCACAAGTGAGGTTCGTGGCCGCAGTAGGTAGCATAGAACAAGAAGCAACAATTAAATTGTATAGTTCCATTGGCTGTAATACCATATTGTATAAACCTTTTACCCCATCAAAATTAGAAATGCTCTTTGAAAGCTTGGTAAAAACGAGAGATGCAAAAGCCGAATTCCCTAAAGCACATAATGGGAGTAATATTCCCCCTAAAGATAAGGAGCCATTTAAATTGTTAGTAGCTGAGGACAATGCTGTCAATCGCATGCTGATAAAAATATACATGGAGAAACTGGATCCTAACGCAATAATATTAGAAGCAGAAAATGGGGAAGAAGCCTTGGAATTGCTTAGGAATTCGACCATACCTGATTTGGTAATTACAGATATTAATATGCCAAAATTAGACGGTTATGAATTGCTCAAAGAGATAAGGTCTAAGCCCAATACCAATCAAATTCCAGTTGTAGGCTTTACGGCCAATGCTTTACAAAGTGAGGCAGAAGAGTTGAAAAACGCAGGTTTTGACGGATTTCTTACTAAGCCGGTTGTTCAAGAAAAGTTTAGAAAAACAGTTTTGAGATGGCTAAAAATTGATAATCAATAGGATTTCGATAAGAGACATAGAATAGGGGAGTTTATTAGATCAAACTCCCCTTTTTTTTGATTAATTGTCTTCTCCTCTAAGTTTTACTACTGCACCTTCGAGTTCGTCACTGATTCTAACCTGACATGCTAGCCTGCTTGTAGGGTAATACTCAGGAAGTGCTTCAAGTTGATCCAGTTCCACATCAGTGGCGTCTCCTAGTCCTTCTTTCCCTTCTAGCACTTCAACATGGCAGGTAGCACACAATGCCATTCCTCCACATGTCGCTAAAACGGGATATTCGGATGCTTTTAATATTTCCATTAAACTCAAGCCCATATCATCCGGGGCTTCTATACTTTGGCGATTGCCAGCGTGATCTTCTACAGTGAATGTAACCATTTTGCAAAAATACGATTAAAATGAATTTACACCATTAACAGTAGTGTATTTGAAGCTTAATTTTTGATCAGGGTACACAAACTTAAATGCAGAATGCATCATAATGGCAGCCTCGTGGAAACCACATAGGATTAATTTTAGCTTGCCTGGGTAAGTATTAATGTCACCAATAGCAAAGATTCTTTCTACTCCAGTCGAATAATCCCTGGTATCAACCTCTATCGCATTTCTGTCTATGGTCAAACCCCAATCTGCTATAGGTCCTAATTTAGGGCTTAGACCAAATAATGGGATAAGGTAATCGGTTTCAATTGAAAACTGAGACTTGCTTTTGTCTTCTAAGTAAACAGTATCCAAATGACCATTTCCTCCCAATTTTTTAAGATTGGCAGATAAAATAAGGTCTATTTTTCCCTCATTGGCTAGGTTGAATACCTTTGAGGCAGAATCAGGAGCTCCCCTGAAAGTTTCATTTCTATGTACCAAAGTAACCTTCTCCGCTACATCAGATAGATAGATTGCCCAATCCAAAGCGGAATCACCACCCCCGGCTAAAATCACCTTTTTATCTCTGAATTGTTCTGGGTTTTTCACCATATAGGTTACTCCTTTTCCTTCAAATTCAGTAAGGTTCTCTAATGCTGGTTTACGAGGCTCAAAACATCCCAGTCCACCAGCTATGATTACGACCTGGGCGTGTACCTGAGTCTTGTCACTTGTAGTGAGTATATACGAACCGTCGGTTTGCTTGCTAAGATGGTCAACACGCTCGCCTAAAGAAAATGTAGGTTTAAATGGCTTAATTTGCTCCATTAGATTGTCTACCAATTCCTGGGCTTTTACCTCCGGGTATCCTGGTATATCATAAATAGGCTTCTGTGGATAGATCTCCGAAAGTTGTCCTCCTACTTGTGGCAAGGCGTCTATCAAATGGCAGCGCATTTTTAATAACCCTGCTTCAAAGACAGCGAATAAGCCAACTGGGCCTGCTCCAATAATGCAAATGTCAGTAGTAATCATCTTTAAGTCGATTTTTATGTGTTAACCTCTTTAAAAGTCAATAGTTTGTGCAAATATAATTAGTATAACAACTAATATTAAGAGTTTGTTAGATTTATTCTGCTAGATTATTGTATATCGTATTGAGAATTCGCTTGAACTCTCCGAAATCCTTCTCATCGAGATTCTCCCAGGCCTTTTGCCTGATTGCGGCTATTTGTGGTTTTAAGTCTTTCACCTTGTCCTTCCCCTCCTGAGTAAGATGCAATTGATAGCTTCTTCGGTCTTCCGGATGTTGAATTCTTTCCAAATAACCCTTTTTACAAAGAAGATCTATTATCCTTGTCAAAGTAGGATGATCTTTGAAAACCAAATGGGCCAATTCTGTCTGGCTCAGTCTTTCATTTTCATTTAGGTTTTTTAAAACCAGCCATTGGTCCACAGTAATGTCAAATTCTTTTAATTTGAACTTCTGCTGTGCGTATTGCTTGACCTTCCTTGCGGTCCGGTCCAACAAAAATGAATATTTGCTAAATTGCTCGTATGTCATGCCAATTATTAGTACGACAAATATAATTAATTATTTAAATACAATCCCAACAAACCCTATAAAAAAGATAGGATTTGTTGAATAATAAATTTATTCCCCACTTTAGCTGGGTTTTGGTATTCGATTTTTTAATTCTAAATTCATTCTTGAAAATTTAATTTTGAATTGCATTACCATGAAAATCGACTTAAAAGGATACAAAGCAGTAGTAGGAGGGGCAACAAGAGGACTAGGACTTGCAACAGCACAACAATTGGCTGTATGTGGTGCTTCTGTTACCCTACTCGCCAGAAATAAAGAAAAATTGGAATTTGCTAAAAGCACTTTGTCTGTTAGCAGTGGTCAGGAACATAACTATCTGGATGTGGATTTTGCAGATTTTGATTCCTTTAAAACGCTTACCAATCAATTTTTTGCTGGTAAAGAAGTAGATATTTTGGTGAACAATACAAATGGGCCCGCAGCTGGTTCTGTGGTTCAGAAATCTACCGAAGATTATCAGGAAGCTTTTGACCTGCTTTTTAAAACCTATCACCATCTGAGCCACCTGCTTTTGGATGGGATGAAAGAAAGAGGTTATGGGAGAATTCTCAATGTTTCCTCTGTCACTGTCAAAGAGCCTCTGCCCAACCTTATCTTGTCGAACACCATGCGTACCGCTGTTGTAAGCTGGGCCAAATCCTTGTCTAAGGAGGCTGCACCCTCAGGTATTACAGTGAATACAGTGTTGACTGGCTCTTTTGAAACCGAAAGAATCGAATCCTTGATTAAAAGCCAATCGAAGGAAACAGGTGAAGATTTTGATGATTTATTGCATCAGAAACAACAAGCCATACCTGCTAAAAGGTTTGGGAAGCCTGAGGAATATGGCTACCTAATGGCTTTTTTGGCCTCTCCGTTTGCTGGGTATATCAATGGTGCAAGTATTCCAATAGATGGTGGAGCATTAAACTGCTTATAAGCTTTCTGCTTTTAAGAATTTATTGACTTGATTATCTACTGGTTTAAGGGAGTGAATGTACGTGTATATGGCACCCAGGTCTTCCACGGTCATGCCTGCATACATGTTCCATGGCATAATGGTTTGCATTTCTCCAGCTTGAACTTTACCGAGTTTGTTCCGGTCTTCATACTGTTTAAATCTTTCGATAAACTGTTCTTTCGTCCAGTTTCCTAGTCCAGTTTTATGTGGTGTGAGATTGGGACTCGTTAAGATATTGCCATCTGGCATATTAAAAACCCTTCCACCAGCAAGGTGTTCACCGGTATATTTACCATTTTCAAATTTGGTATGGCAGTCATTACAAGCTGCTGCATTCACTAGGTATTTACCGTAGGCTATAGCATCAGATTCAGGAGGTCTTGTTGAAAATTCAGCCCTTTGGGGTATGGTTCTCATAATTAAGCTGAATGGAAAATCAGGCTCAGATGTTGGCTGAACTTTTTCAATAGGAGACAAAGTTCGAATATAGGCGATTACTGATAGAATGTCTTCTTTATCCATTTTCCCATAATTCGCATAAGGCATTATGGGGAAGATTGGATCTCCATCTTTCTTTACCCCAGTTGTTATCAGTCTAAAGAGTTCTCCATCTGAATAGGAGGTTAAGTGGGCTGGGGTAATGTTGGGTGAAATAAATGTGCCTGGAAAACCCATTGCATGGTCAAAAACTTCTCCTCCTGAACCTTCTGTTCCGGGAATTGGAGGGCCACTAAATAAGCTAAAATCCCTTTGAGAGTGGCAGTCTATGCAAATCATTACATGGTTTGCAAGATATTTACCCCTATTAAGAGTTTCCGATGAAGTAGATAGCCTCATGTTCTCCGGTGGATTGCCTACATCTGGCAGGATCATCTGTATGTAAACCAAAGAGCCAATTATTAATATCAGGAGGAATGAGAAAATAAAGAGACCAAGCTTTAAATATCTATTCATATCTAATTGGTTTGTGAGGAGATGTTTAACCCGAAATATGCAATAGACATTCTATTACGTGCTGAAATCGCTTCAAAATCAGCCACTTCGTTGCTGTTTTCAATTTCACCATAGCGGTGCTATGCTAAAATCTCCAAACAACCTGATTGTCTCGTCCTGAAAATGGTTGACACTTTTGTTTTTCAAATATAGTAAGTGTTTTAATTTCTAAGAAGTTTCATTTAACTTACAGTACCACGATAAAGCGGAGGCAAGCTCTGCTGAGGAGCAACTTGCCAAGGA
>NZ_JBSXOH010000022.1:0-3236 GCF_056859355.1 Cyclobacterium sp. L-R | reverse complement strand
ATCAGCAACTTTTTCATTCTCCTACAGCTAAAAAAACAAAAAGAGAAAACCATTCCCCATAGTAATCCTAATTCCCAACACCTTTCGTTCAACACTGCATTCAGACTAGGCTGTTCCAGCCGTCAGAATGCTTAGTTATTGGCGTGTCGTTATTTTTTATACAAATTCTTTTTGTCCATTTATATCTGTCTTCAATTCTTCAAAAATTTCTCTGAAATTCAATATTCCTTCATATGTCCCGAGTTTAAATTTATATTCTATTTTTTCTCCCCAAAGTTTGTCTCCTATTTCATTAGCTTGAACAATTAATGGTTTTATAAGATTGTCAAAGTTTAAGAACTCGTCAATGTTTATATTCTTGGAGTAGTTTAAATGGGCTATTCTATTATTTCTGTGTTGAACTTTTAGGTAATTGACATTTCTCCTAAATGATTCAAAATCGCTTTTGAGTTCTTTAATAACTTTTTGGTCTGTTATTGTCTTATTAGTTGCTTTCAGAATCTTTCGAAAGGAAAAAATTGAACTATCATCATCAAGATTGGTCAGGTGCAGAATTAGACCATTTTCCATATATCTTAGTGCAGTAAATTCTTCGAGCATATAGTGTCTCGTGGTTTTTTGGAATAGATATCCAAGTCTGTTCAATTTTCTAATATAAAAAGAAGCTAAAATGGTCAAATCAATGAGTTCCACTCGTAGACTTGAAAATTCCTTTTTCTGTTCCGCTGTTAGCATACCTATTTTTTAGACTTAATTGTTTTCAATTTGTCTTCTGCTAGAGTAGCCAAATATGGTGCACTGTAAACGTATTCAAGAATTGCTGTACTTAAAGCTGTCACAATTGGGATTTCCTTCTCACTAAGCTCGCCTATTCCTGCATGGGCACCTATATTTCCAAAATCCTTTAATCCCTTGGCAACATTGACAAGCTTCTCAGGTATTTCATTCTTGTCCGCTAAATCTTTGAGCATTAAAGCAAGGGTTTTTCCTTTTGCTTTTCTGTCAATACACACAAGCTCTAAAAGTCTACGTAGAAGAATTACATAAGCGTTTACATCTACAGTTTTTATTTTGTTAGCAGCTTGAAAAGCTTTTTTGATTTTTTCAGGTAGTCCAATGGGAATGTTCTTGTCAAGCGGATAGAGAGTTTTATATGTTATTTCATCTTCAGATTCCATTCCATCGTGCCATTCGTATGATACTATATTGGGCTTATTGCATGCAGGACACTCTAATACACTGTATGTAGTTCCCCATTCTCCAATTGGCCCATATTCAGGGTCAACATCGGATTCTATATCATTAACATTTCCAATAATCTTCATATGAGATATATTGTTACAATGTCCACATGAAACTAACTTTGAAAGATTATCAGGCATATTGTTTGTTTTTTAATGCACGCCAACGTGATTCAGCTTGGAGACGGCGGGCATTCAGAGACGTTCTCTTCCAGCCTAATTCTAACTTCTTAAAGATACTAAACTTTCAATTTACTCGGAACCCCCCGCTGTATCCAAGGTGATGTTAGCAGAATTCATTTTAGTCCTTCCTGTAATACTTAATTTCCTTAACCCGCCAATTACTTTTTTCTTTTTCAATCAACACTAATGTAGATGTACCAGTTTTTTGGAAACCACCATCTTTCCAAATAGTAATGTAGTAAAAACCTTGAGTGAGGCTGTCGTTGAAACTCACTCTACTTATTTCGGGCCTAAACTTGAAATTTTCATTGGTATAATTTTCTTCAAAATCTATCGGTTCAATTTTGTATTTTTCATTCAAGTAAAGAGTATTATAACCAATATATCTTGACTTAAGTGTTGCAAAGTTTTTTGTGGTAGTCAAATCAAAGTAAACAATATCACTAGTATCATAGATATTAATTAACCAATCATTTTGCTTAATTACTTCAGGTAACGAAATCAAATTACCATCAAATGCTGCAATATGGACAATACTACATTTCTTTTCTACAAGCTCCTTAAAAATAAATTCCGATGAATTATCATCTTCATTGAATGGAATTGTATCATAAAAACTACTCAAATCATCTTCATCCCACTTACAATAGTTTGAATAATAAAATGATTCAAATACTTCAGGAAGAGTTTTTGAAAGCGAAGTAATTTCTTCATTTTCATAGACATAATTACCTTTACAACTAAGTAAAAGTATCATCTTTAAAATAATGAATATCCTCGGTCTCAACTTTTTTTATGATTTTCTGCTAACGTAAAGAGTTTTAAACGCAATCTAGCCAAAAAAAATAACTATTTGAGGAGGAGTCCCTTAGATTGCGGTTAAAACTTAGTTGGACGAAACCGGGGGCCTGTCTATGGGCATTTATGTTTCGTTATTTGGGAGAGTTTGGGGTGTTTAGTACCAGGAACCCCTGTTTTGATCTCCCTAACCGATGACTTCTGGTTGTTTGGATACTGTAGGGGCAGTCCCTTCCCATTAACGCCCTGCTGCGTTTTGATTTGTAGCCATGATTTCAAAGAACTTTGCTATTTGGGCGATCTTATGGGTCTGTTCCTTTCCCCTCAGCAAGGCCATACATCATCTTTCCGGTTTCGCATCCCGGACACCTGAACGGGTCCTGACCCAGTATTCCCTCCAAAATCTCATAGGTTGACAATCCCTCATAAAAGGAAATGAGCCTTGGCGCTTTCAGCAGCCTAAAACAGTCCTCCATTTTGGTCTTGCTGTTCGCCGATGACATGATCCCATAATACCTTATCTTGTAAAATCCGCTTGGAAGGACGTGTTGCATGAACCTGCGAGTGAATTCGGCGCACGGAAGTTCCATGATTTTGGTTTTACGGTCCCTGTAATCCTTCCACCTGAACTTTACCGTGCCGTCTTCGACAGACTGTATCCGGCTGTTGCTGATGGCCACCCGATGGGTGTATCTGCCCAGGTAGCTAACCACCTGGCTGGTACCTTTGAACGTTTTTTTGATATAGACATGCCAGGACTTCGAATAAGCTTCCTTTTTTACAAGCTCCGGGGTGGCGTACATCCCTTTCTGTTTTTCAGGTATCCTGAGCTGGTCTGACCGCAAGGCATGAAAGAGGTTTTCCATGAATACCCCCCTGAATATACCTGAGAGGGCTTTCACTGGCACAAAAAACTTTTTGTTCGCAGCTACCCATTCCATGTTGTCGGGGTCGGGCCCTCCGGCAGGCACCAGCATGTGGATATGGGGGTGGTAATTGAGTGCCTGTCCCCAA
>NZ_JBSXOH010000021.1:0-39065 GCF_056859355.1 Cyclobacterium sp. L-R | reverse complement strand
TTTATTCTGCAACCTTAAAATACAAAAAAGAAAACCCCGAAAAAAGCTTTAAACAGCTAAATTCGGGGTTTTTGTGTTATGTTTTTGTTAATTATTACGCTGGTTATCAGGTAATTAATAAATCAGCAAGAAGCCCTAATTCAAGGGCCATATATCTTGGTATTCTTTGTCTCTCAATACCAGTTTTATTTAATTGCCTCTAGTCGATCTAGATGACCTTGTTGAAGGTGAAGTACTTCTGGTAGATCGTTGAGAGCTTTTAGAAGTGCTTCTTGTTTGAGAGCTACTACTGCTATTAGATTTAACCCTTGAATTGGTTCTTTGAGGCGTTCTTTGAACACTGTTACTTTTTCTAGTTGAAGGAGTGACCTTTTTTGGAGTTGGTCTACTTTGAACAGGTGAAGATTTAATTACCTGTCTTTGAGTAGATGACCGTTGTTTTGTCACACTTTGTTTAGGAGTTACGGTATTACTTCTAGGGGAAGGGGATACCGTAGATCTCCTGTTTTGTTGATTGTTTGGTGTAACTCTGCGTGTGTTGCCATTGTTAGGTGAAGTGGTACTTCTCCTAATAACGCCACTAATCGGAGGAGTACTGCTATTTCTATTTCTGCTATTTGTATTTCCAATGTTGTTATTTGACCTGGAATTACTGGGGTTAACAGAAGGAGCTACTCTCCTCGATTGCGTATTACTTCTATCAGTAGTAGGTTTCACAGCGCTTCTTGCAGCAGGTCTAGATGTGGGTGTTTTACTTTCCCTAAGAGCCTCAGACCTCACGTTAGAGTTTCTTGTGGTCGCTCTATTAGTAGACCTAACATTTGTACGACTATTCAAAGTAGACCGGGTATTACCGTATTCCTTTGCACTTACATACTTTTTCGGTCTAGAACTTACTGCATTTCTTGATGAGGATCTCGCTGAGACCTGTGGTCTATACACACTGATAGTATTATTTCCTACTGAAGTTCTTCCTGGTCTTCTTCCTTGTCGAACTTCAAAAACCGGGACATTACGCCTAGTTACTTGTTGCAATTCAGAACGGCTTGGTCCGGCAATGTACCTGTTGTTATTGTGGATATAGGTATTGTTGATAATGGTAGTTTGATTGTAAATGACATTTACATTTCTACCATGCATAAAATACCTGTGAATCCTTCTGCTTAATAACCTGCGTCTAGGTACAAAAACCCAATGGGAATAGATATTATATCGAGCTGAGCTATAGTAATAAACTTGAGGACCAAGAGGTAACCATCCATAATAGCCTCTACCTGATCTCCAGTTTACCCAAGCTGGTCCCCATTCATATCCTGGGATCCAAGCCCAACCGTAGAAGTCACTGAAAAACCATCTTCCATAATGGAAAGGAGCCCATCCCCAATCATATTGAGAAACCCAGGTGTTGCCATAGGTTGACATTACCCAATGCCCATTTGTACGATAAGGTTGAAAAGATTGGTCTACGTAAGGAACCCATATAAAACCATAATTTGGATCTTCTATCCAATCTCCGTAAGGGCTTAGTTCATCATAAAATACCTGAAATGAAACTGAAACTGGTAAAGCATTTGTATTTTGAATACTGCCTACAAAAAACAATAAGATTCCTATGGTTAAAACTTTCATAGAAACTGGGAATGTCGACCGATTACTTTTTAAGGTTTTCATGGCACATTAATATTAGTGATATTAATACTAACGGCAATAAGTGTTCCAAGTTTTTATATTCCCTCAGAATAGAACTGGTTTGTTTGCTTGAAGATACCATAGTAAAAAGGAAAAATTATTATTTTTTCTTTTTACTAATAATAATTTCAATAATTGTAGATTAGCCCTTTTTCAATGCATCTATTTTTTTTGCAATGACTTCAGCCTCTGCCATTAAATTATCAGAAAGCTGCCTATTGTGATGAGATGCTTTATGTGCTTTTTCCAAGCAGTCCTTGTATAACTGCTGAAGTTTTTCGAGCTGAGTTTTCTTTCTAAATAGGCCAAACATATTTTTTTATTTACTTAACCTATTAAATGCAGATTTGTTTTGATTTTAATTGAAATCTTGAAATAAATCACTTTCCTCAGGAACGTCGTCTGCAAGTACCTCATCATTTTCAAATTTCAAGATGTCTTCCAAATTTCCAGATCGAGTGTAGTATTTCCATGACCCTTCTTTTTTACCATCTTCCATTTTTCCTTCAGAGGCGAGTCTACCATTATCATGGTAATATTTCCACACGCCTTCAGGTTTACCAGATTTGTAATTGCCTTCAGATTCTTTTACCCCATTTACATAATAGGTGATTCTTGTGCCATTTCCATCCTTTAAGGTGCCAGGGTTTAAAGTTTTGGATCCATCATAATTGTTGTAGGTACTTACATTTAAAAGCCTACCAAAATCCCATGTTTCCTCTTGCGTAAGTTGTTTGTTGTCGTAAAAAAGTCCCCACATACCATCTTCCTGACCCAGTAAATAGCTTCCTACTGATTTTAACTGACCGCCATCATAATAATAAAACCACTGTCCTTGTTCTGCACCTAATTGGTATTTGCCTTCAGCCACTAATATTCCGATTTTATTGAAATATTTCCAAAGCCCTGATTTCAAGTCGTTTTTGTATTCTCCAATTGAATAGATTTTACCCTCTGGATAATAGCTTTTCCAAATTCCTGATCGAAAACCATTTTCATACTGACCCCTTACTGATGGTTTTCCATTGTTGTGGTTTTCTATATATTCACCCACCGGAACACCCAAATCATAGGTTACTTGTTTGGATACTGACTTGTCTGGGAAATATTCTTCCCACTTACCTACAGGGATATCATTTTCATAGCGTTCTACCCTTGCTACTCTTTTGTTTTCGTAATAATAATTCCAAGTTCCAGTTTTGTGACCTGATTTATCATAGAATTTTTCTGATTCCAAAATATTGGAGTCAGGGAAATAACTTGTCCATTTACCTACTCTTCTTCCTGCATTGTATTCTCCGGATTCTTGAATTCGTCCCGTTTGTGAAAATCTTTTAAATGGCCCATCGGGTTGGTTGTCGACATAGTTGGCTTCTACAATCAACTCTCCAAACGGGTCATACTCTTTGTAAGGGCCGTCTTTAATTCCTTCTTTATAGTTTATTTCAACAGCCTTCTCTCCATTTTCAAAATAGAAAATCCATTTGCCTGATTTTTTACCATTCAAATAGTCGCCTTCTGTTTTAACCTGTTTTGGATTGGCTAATCCTGATTTACTCTGATTACCATAATACTCTTTATAAGGTCCAACCAAAACGCTGTCTTGATAAACGGCATTTTTTATTAGCGCCCCTCCTAAATCATATTCTAAAAATGAACCGTTCCTTTTATTGTCTTTATAATCAGCTACAATGTGCTTTTGTTTGTTTGAAAAATAAATGATCCACTGACCATCTTTCAATCCATTTTTGAAATTGCCTTGCTGAATTAAACTATTGGTTTTAGGATTAATGAACTTCCAAAGACCGTCCATTTTGTTATTGAGCATTACTCCATTACCCATAAGGGTTGAGTCTTTATTGTAAAGGTTCACCACTTGGCCTTGTCCAAATGAGGAAGACACATAAAAAATCATCAAAAGCCAGGCAAATGTATATTTCATGAGTGTTTTATCAATTTTATAAAGTCATACGGAATGCACACAATCTTGGTTCCAATTTACATTATATAGTTAAAAAATTATATTTAGTTAGGGAAAAGTTTAATAGTTTTTCTTTTTTACTCTGTTTACCAAGCTATTTCAGAACTAAAATTAAATATGCTTGGCGTCCATCCATGTCAATGCTTCCGTGATTTCTTTTACTAAATTATGTTCAAATGTTGGCCTGTCTACTATTGGGATTGGTTTTATTATCTGAAATGGAGTCTCACTTTTAAGGTGCTCAATTAATTGGTCCCGTTCAATGTTTTCACTGAGAATAATTTTCTTTTCATCAATAATCCTTTTGTAATCCCATAGGTTTCCTTTGCACAGGTTGAAAGAATTCTCTTTTATCCAGCTGTATAAGTTTTCGGTAGCTTGAAGTTTAGGGTGTTGAGAACCAAAATAAATGAATAAGTAGGCGCCACGCCCCCACCAATGCAGAACCCTTAGATTCAAACCATGATTCACATCAAAATCGCGAACAATATCTAATACTTGAAAAGGGCAACCCTGTAGTTCGTTTCCCTGACTGATCTTTATTCCCTTTTGATTAATATGTATACGCGCTAATTTTTCCAGCGGAATAGTATTTCCTACCAAAGAAAGAATAGAGATAAACGCCTTTTTGGCTAGGCTTATTTTTTCAAATAATGCCTTGTCTAGTGTAAGGGGCAATAATTGGTCAAAAGGGGGATTATTTTTATGGTAAGCTACCACCTTATAATGGCTGAAGCCCAAGAGAATCCACTTCCAAATGCAGCAAGGCACACAAGGTCTCCTGATTTGATTTTATTTTGTTGAATAGATTCGCTTATAGCAATAGGAATTGTTGCCGCGGTAGTATTGCCGTAATGCATGATGTTGTTAAAGACCTGATCGTCTCTAAGGTCCATTTTATTTTGGATGTATTGGCTTATTCTGAGGTTTGCTTGGTGGGGTATTAGTAAATCAATATCCTTGCTTTCGAAATTATTAGCAGCTAAGGCCTCTTCAATTACCTCTTTGAACCTTAATACCGCATGTTTAAAGACGGTGTTTCCGTTCATAGAAAGATTAAATGAACCGCTATCTATTAATTCTTGAGAAACCCTTACTTCTCTACTGCTACCTGGGTCCTTTACGTAAAGTTCTTCAGCAAAATCACCATCTGCATGTAAATGAGTAGAAAGTATTCCTCGGCCCTCTTCTTCTGTAGCGCTACAAACCACAGCACCTGCCCCGTCTGCGAAAATCACAGCACTTGACCGGCCCTCATCATTTTTATTTAAGGCGGAGGACTGGATTTCAGCACCTACGACCAATATGTTTTTGTACATACCTGTTTTAATGAATTGGTCGGCAACAGATAGGGCATACAAAAATCCTGAGCAAGCATTTCTTACGTCCAAAGCGCCAATGCCTTGCAAGCCAAGTTCTCTTTGGAGCAATACGCCATTTCCAGGAATGAAATAATCAGGAGTTATTGTAGCGAAAATGATAAAATCAATTGCTTTATTTTCTATTCCAGCATTTTTAATTGCCATAATAGATGCGTTTTTAGCCATACTTGTGACTGTATCAATTCCAGGTGTAAACCACCTTCTTTCATGGATGCCTGTCCTTTCTACAATCCATTTGTCATTGGTATTCATCATCTCAGAAAGGTCATCGTTGGTTACAACTCTTTCTGGTAGGTAATGTCCTGCACCTGTTATAATCGACTTCAGCATTTTGCAATTAAGATTAGTTGGAAAACAAATATGTTAATTTTAATTGAAAAATCAATTTTGGTTTATCAATGCAGACCCAAAAAATTAAAGTCGATTCTCCTGCTTTAATTTCCAATATCTCAATAAACCACTTACAGACATCCAGCTTGGATTAGCGTACTCATATAGTTTTTGCAGGTTTTTGTCTACGCCTTGGTCAATCATTTGTTGCTTGGTGTACTCCATGAATTGAGGTGTGATTTCAGCAGCTGAAAGCCCCTCCTCAAATTGTTTTTTCATCCACATTGCCCAGTCATCAATTATTACTTCAAGTTCACTAAGGTGCTCCTTTGGCTTGCTGATTTTACCGAAATGAGTCAAGTACAATTCTTTTGGGTGGTAGTCTAATATTTTTTTTATTGATGATTTCCAGGCCTCAATATTAATGTCCGGGGGAGGGCAAGGGGGGACAACAGGTCCATCAGTGATCTTTACGCCTCCCACATCACCTGTAAAGATGACATCTTCCAACATCCAAGCAATATGATGTGTTGCATGGCCTGGGCTATGAATGGCAGTAAAATTCAAATCCCCAATAACTACTTTTTCGTTATCATTCACTGCTACAAGCAAGTTTTCATCTATGGTCTCCATTGGTCCCCAAATTTTGTCCATTTGCTCATCTCCATAAATTTTAGCCGCAGATTTCCAAAGCCTTTCAGGATTGGCTAAATGGGGTAAACCTTTAGGGTGGAGGAAAACTTTCACACCTTCATTAGCGAATTCCCAAGCAGATCCAGCATGATCAAAGTGGATATGGGTAAGGAGTACAGCCCCTAAATCACCAGGCTTAAACCCCTGTAGATTTAGATAGCTTTTTAATTCTTTCCAGGTACTATGCGGCCCGGTTTCTACCAACACTGGTTTTTCTTTTCCTTGGATTAGAAAACTAGCAATTGTTTTTTCCGCCTGTTGAAATTTCAGATCAATAATTTTTATAGAATGCATTAGCCAAAAAGAGTATAGTTGCCAAATTGATCCATAGGTAAAGTTTTTCTTATGACAAATGGACTGTCATTTACCACCTGATTAACCATAGGAGAGACGGTGTATTTAGTCATTTCTTCGTCAGGATATGGACGGAGCATGGCCAAAAGATCTTCTTCACTACTGTCAAGATTGAGCCATTTTTCTTCATTTTCCTTTTTTAAAATAACTGGCATTCTATCATGAATTTCAGAGGTAAGGAGGTTAGGTCGGGTAGTCAGCACAGTGAAAGTATGTGCGATTTCGCCTTTTTCAGTTTCAAATTCCTCCCAAATTCCAGCAAATGAAAAGAGCGACTCGTTGAGAAAAACAAACCTGTAGGGGACTTTGGTTTTTTTACCCACTTTTTTCCATTCATAGAAACCGTCTGCAGGTACCAGGCATCGATGCTTTTTAAAGGCATTTTTAAAGGATACTTTTTCGGTAATCGTTTCAGCCCTGGCGTTTATAAGCTTATTGGCTACCGGTTTGTTTTTGGCAAATGCAGGGGTGATTCCCCAATAAAAATGAGAAAAGCCTTTAGGGCTGTCTGAGGTGATTACAGGGACTAATTGCGAAGGTGCAATGTTATACCTCGGCTTGAAATCTTCAAGCATTTCAGCCTGAAATCTATCTTCAAGTTCGATTTTTGATTTTGCGAGCGAATATCTTCCACACATAATTATTATTTCAAAATCTTAATTAATATTTTGACTTTGGATAAATTCCAGAGCCCTGGTTTCGGACCAGAATCTTTCTTGCCCTGATCTTGGGCTAAAACCTACATGACCACCATGTTTTGGGTATTCAAAAAATAAATTTTCCGAATATTCTTCTTTTACAATAGGGAAACATGAATTACTCAAAAAAGGATCATTTCGTGCGTTTAAAACCAAAGTAGGGTGGCTTATTTTGGGTAAATAATGAAGTGAGGAACATTTACTATAATAGTCATCAGCATCACCGAAACCATGTAAAGGAGCCGTGAATTCATTGTCAAAAGCCCGAATAGTGTTTATTTTCGAAAGCTGTTTGGTAGAAAATTTCTCAGGGAAAACTTTGGCCTTTTTCTTTATTTTTTGCTTTAAGGAATGAAGGAAATTGAATGCATACAATTTGTTTTTTAATTGGTCTATTTTATCACATGAGCCTCCTAAGTCCAAAGGGACAGAAATAGCTATAGCTTTTTTTATGTTCTTTTTACTTTCCCAAAATGTTTCGCCTAGGTATTTCAGAGTAATGTTTGCACCTAAACTAAACCCCACTAGATGAATGTCTGAATATCTTGTTGAGGCATGTGAGACTACATGATCTAAATCATAAGAGGCTCCTGAATGATAAAAAATAGGTTTTGTATTCATCGATTCACTACAACCTCTGAAGTTCCAATTTAAAACATCATACCCTGCATCAAAAAACACTTTGGCCATTCCTGTCATATAAGGCCTTTGACTGTTGCCTTCCAGTCCGTGGCTAATAATGACCAAACTGTTACTACCCCCTTTAAGCCAGTCTAGGTCTAAAAAATCGCCGTCAGGGGTTTTAATTCTTTCCCTTTCAAATGGTAAATCAACTTTTTTTCGAAAGATGGCGGGGTAAATGGTTTGTAGGTGACCATTGAAAAGAAGCTGATTACGGTAATAATTCGATATTTTAACTGCTGGCATTCTATGGTTTTACTCAATTCACAAATCTATCTTACGTGAAAATACTATTATTAAATTTGAATAAACATATTTTAAGAACTATTTTTGGATTGCTGAAAATATGAATTCGAATAATTTAACTTATGGCCGAGATAATACGAATGCCCAAAATGAGCGATACCATGGAAGAAGGGGTAATCGCACAATGGTTGAAAAAGGTAGGTGATAAAGTAAAACCCGGAGATATTCTGGCAGAAGTGGAGACTGATAAAGCTACCATGGAACTAGAGTCTTATGATGAGGGTACTTTGCTCCATATTGGAGTTAAGGAAAAAGATGCTGTGCCTGTCAATGGAATCATTGCTATATTGGGTGAAGAAGGCGAAAATATAGACGATATTTTGAAAGGTATCGATTCAGGTGATGACACCGAAAGTGCTCCTGAGGAGGATAAATCCAAAGGCGAATCCTCAGAAAAAGCTAAAGAGACTACTGTTGATATTGATGTTTCGGGAATTGCAGCTACGGTAATCACTATGCCTAAAATGAGTGATACCATGCAGGAAGGTACCATCGCTAGCTGGTTAAAGAAAGTAGGAGATGAGGTTAAATCCGGTGATGTCCTTGCTGAGGTTGAGACAGATAAAGCTACTATGGAGTTGGAATCCTATGATGATGGGACCTTACTTTATATAGGAGTGAATGAAGGCGATGCTGTAGAAGTGAATGGCGTAATAGCTATTATAGGTGACAAAGGGGCAGATTTTGAAACCCTACTTAAAGCCCACCAACAGAAAACTTCTTCTAGTGAAGCTTCTGGAGGATCGGAAGCACCTAAAGACGATAAGTCTGAAACCAAAACTGAAGAAGTCAAAAAGGAGAGTGCACCGACCAATACTACCGCAAGCTCCACGGAAACTGGCCGTATTAAGGCTTCCCCACTTGCTAAAAAGATAGCTAGCGAAAAAGGAATAGATATTTCTTTGGTTCAGGGATCAGGCGATAGTGGAAGAATTATTAAAAAAGACATTGAGAATTTTGATCCTTCAAAAGTGGCAGCTACCGCAAGTGCTTCGGGCAATGAAGCAAGTAGTGGAGCAGCTATTGGACAAGAGTCCTACACGGATGTGAAAGTTTCTCAAATGAGAAAAGTAATTGCCAAGCGTCTTGCAGAAAGCAAATTTACAGCTCCTCATTTTTACTTGACCATGGAAATTAACATGGACAAGGCCATGGAGGCCAGGAAAAGCATGAATGAGGTAGCTCCCGTCAAAATTTCATTCAACGATATGGTTATCAAAGCGGCGGCTGTATCACTAAAACAACACCCTGCGGTTAATTCTGCCTGGATGGGGGATAAAATTAGATTCAATGACCATGTTCACATCGGTATGGCGGTTGCTATAGATGATGGTTTATTGGTACCTGTTATACGTTTCACAGATAGCAAATCTCTTTCGGAGATATCTAAAGAAGCCAAATCATTGGCAGGGAAAGCCAAAAACAAAGAATTACAACCAAAGGACTGGGAAGGCAATACCTTTACCGTTTCCAATCTTGGTATGTTTGGGATTGAGGAGTTTACTGCCATAATCAATCCACCTGATGCTTGTATTTTAGCTATAGGAGGAATCAAACAAACCCCAATTGTGAAGGATGGAGAAATCAAGATAGGCAATGTGATGAAAGTTACCCTTTCTTGTGATCATAGAGTTGTAGACGGTGTCGTAGGTTCTGCCTATCTTAAAACGCTAAAAAGTTTACTTGAAGACCCAGTTAGGTTGTTAATCTGACAATTCTGATTTGTAAATATGTCAAAAAGTCCTAGAAATAGGACTTTTTGTTTTTAGTACGGTTATTGCCAAATACTTTAAAAACGACGATGGAAAAAATAAAATCGACCACAGTGGTCGCAATAAAGCATGAAGGCCAAGTTGCAATTGGAGCGGACGGCCAGGCTACAATGGGCAATACAATTGCAAAAAGCAGTGTAAATAAAATAAGGAAATTACAGGGAGGTAAGATTGTAACTGGATTTGCAGGGTCTACTGCGGATGCTTTTACTCTTTTGGAGAAGTTTGAGGAAAAGTTGGGTGCCTACAGTAATAATATGAAACGTGCTGCAGTGGAGTTGGCTAAAGAATGGCGAACTGATAGAATGTTGAGTAAATTGGAGGCCATGATGATAGTAGCTGATGCTGAAGATATACTAATTATTTCTGGTACAGGGGATGTAATCGAGCCTGATATGGGAATAGCAACAATTGGTTCTGGAAGCATGTATGCACAGTCTGCCGCTAGGGCTTTAAAGAAGTTTGCAGCAAATCTTACAGCAGAGGAAATGGTGAAGGAAAGCCTAACAATAGCTGCTGACATTTGTATTTATACCAATCACAATGTGATTATTGAAAAAGTAAATAAATAAATGTAGGGGCGACTTTTTTGAATTCAGGAAGGCCGCCCTCTTGCTTCTAATTCAAAAGCATTGAAAAGAAGGCTTAGTAGAACCAAGGCTTAAGTTTCATTCTGTCAGAGGAGTGATTTTAACTGTAAACGATCGGTAAATTTATATCAGCCTAGTTTTTGTTCCTTCGACAAGTGATGGGCTTATAAGATTAACTGGCTATTTGGTGGTCAATAATCAATGTCAGGTCAATATCTTTATTTATATATTAATATCAGTGTAGTTAAAGGGTGGTAATGGTAGTTTTGAAAATACCTATGTACCTAGCAATAGCTTTTATTTTTTGCCCTTTGATCTAGCTCAAAGCTTACTTTATTAATTTATTTTGTTAAAATATTGACCTGATAATGATGGTGTAAAAGTTGCGTGGTTTATTGTTAATCGCAAATTTTGGTATAATTATACTTCGAAATCATAGATTTTAACACTGGACCATTTCTCTTTATGGTCTTCGATAAATTGTAGGTGTATTGGGTCGACCTGGTACTGGTCGTGGTCTTCGATAGTTTCGAAATTAACTACTAAGGCGATATGATAACTGTCATCAATTACCTCGCGCTTTTCTGTAGCTGCAGGCTTGCCTATAGCATGGCTTTTTACGCTTTTGGTATTGGCTATCTTTTTACAACCATCGATTACAGCATCTAAATTTTTCTCAGGCTCGTGGAGCCAAAAATATACTTGGTGTACAATCATAATGTTATTTTGTTTATTTAGGATAATCAAAGATCAAGTCTTTGACTGAAAGGTTGATGATTTTTCTGGGTAGTATCAAATAAGTGATTAAAACTTCTATCAATTATAAATAAAGGTAAAAATATAAGTTTAAAAATGATAAAAACGGAGGCATTATGAAATATAAAAAAGGAATGCTCAAATAATTAGACAGTCGTGAGTCTAGTCATTTCATGTTCTAGGTGTTTAATTGTTAGGGAAAAAGGCCGGCAACGGTTTTATAATTGTTGTCGGCCTTTTGTGTTTCCATCTTTTCTCTAAAGAAATTTTGGTTTTAAGAGTTGGACTGGGATTTGTCCCCCATAAGCAACACATCGCTAATCTGTACTTCCGTGATGTATCTTTTTTGCCCATCTTTGTCCTCATAGGATCGATTTACCAGTTTTCCTTGGATGCAAATTTCAGAACCCTTATCGGTGTATTTGTGAATGACTTCAGCAGTTTTCCCAAAAGCAACAAGGTTGTGCCAATAAGTGTCCTCAACTTTTTCACCTTTATTGTTTTTATATACCTCGTTGGTCGCAAGGTTTAATCTTACCATTGGTGTATCTCCTTTTACTGTTTTGTAATCAGCTTTGGCTCCTAGTCTACCAATTAATTGTACGTTGTTTTTAATACTGTTCATGACTTTAATGTTTAGCGTTATTGATTAAATTAATTCCGATTTGGAACAATACAAAGTTGAGAACAAGGCTATAATTTAGTCCGACTGTATTCGTTTATTTCCGTTTGTAAACGTTTGTAAACGACTACAAACGTTTTTAAATTCTTTTTTATGCTTATATTAAGTTTGTTTAAGCATTTTAACAAAAGATGACAAAGCGGAATCAATATTGCGAGGACTGTGGAAATCCATTAAGTGGAAGGTCAGATAAACGGTTTTGTGATGATTATTGTCGGAATCACTTCAACAATAAAATGAAGTCGGGGAGTAATAATCTGATTCGGAACATTAACAATGCGTTGAAAAAAAATAGAAATATTTTAGCAGGTATTCTCAATGAAGAGAATGACACTGCTAAAATATCCAGAGAAAAACTTTTGGAGAGTGGTTTTCTATTTAAATATGGAACCCATTCCTACACCAACAAAAAAGGTAATGTATATATTTACTGTTATGATTATGGTTATTTGAAATTAGATCAGGACCTGATTTTGGTAGTAAGACTTAAGAATGACCCATTAGACAAGTCAAATTCTATCAGAGGATAAAATTTGGCTTGTCTAGTTTTTTGTCAATTCTGTAAGCTGCATTAAGTAATCCTACATGGCTGTAAGTCTGAGGGAAATTACCCCATTGGCTACCAGTATGCTGGTCAACATCCTCCGAAAAGAGTTTCAAATGGTTACAATATTTGCTTAGTGTCTCAAATCCTTCCATGGCTTCATCAAGGCGATTGACACAGGCCAATGCTTCGATATACCAGAAGGCACAAATTAAGAAAGTTGTTTCTGGCTCGCCAAAGTCATCCTGATGTTTGTATCTGTAAAACAGAAAGTTTTTGGCCAATAGATCCTCTTCCAAGGCTTTAAGGTGGTCATTGGCCCTTTCAATGTCATTTCCGAAATAGCCCATAGTGATTAGTTGTAATGTGCTGGCATCCATGTTTTTTGTCCCTATGGCTTGTGCATAAGCCTTTCTTTCCGGGATATAGCAGGCTTCGATTTTCTGAATTGCTTTATTTTTAAGGTCTAGGGCTTTTTCCATCATTTCTGTATCACCCATCCTTTCAGCAATCTTGATGGCCGCGCATGAACCAGCCCAATGAAATAGAAAAGTGTAACAATGTTCTTGCTTTAAATTTCTAAATTCCCAAAGGCCAGCATCTTTTTCATCCATAGTCTCCTCTATTTTGTTGAGAAGATTGTATATAAAAGGCTTGGAGTGACTTTTCTCTGACTCTACAAATCTTTTGTCGGCATAAAGTGGAAGTAAGCTGACCAAAACTTGACCGTATAAGTCATTTTGTATGTGCGTATAGGCATCGTTACCAAACCGGACAGGCTTTTCACCTCTATAACCATCAAGGTCAGAAATGACTTCTATTAGTTTTGCAGAGCCTGTTATTGCATACAATGGCTGGTATCTCCCTCTATTATCGGTAGGGAGGTTCTGCAGATATTCAAAGTATCTTTCCAGCTCTTCAAAATGTCCAAGATGATTAAATACATTCAATGTGTAATACGCATCCCTCATCCAACAGTACCTATAATCCCAGTTCCTGGTTGACCCTGGAGATTCGGGTAAACTAGATGTCGAGGAAGCAATGATTCCTCCAGTGTCTTCGTATTGATGAATTTTCAATACCAATGAAGAACGAACGACCAATCGCTGATGAAAATTAGGTATGCTAGTAGATTTGACCCAGTTTCTCCAATATTTGAGTGTGGAATTCAAAAACTTTTCTACAGTACTTTCTATTGGTGCTTCTAATGGGCTTCCATAAGTCAGAACCAAATATACTGTTTTCTGAAGATGAAAAGCCTGATCCTCCATTATGTAGGTTATGGAGCAATTTGTAGTAAGCCTCACTTCTTGATCTCTTCCTGAGAATTGTATATGATTGCTTTCAGGGATTGCCTTTAATTTATATTTACCATGATCAGATACAGGGAAACAATTAATTTTAATTTTAGGCTCACCTTTAAGGGGTTCTATTTTCCTTATTAACATGGAGGGCTTATAGTACCTGTCATAGTTGAAAAATCTAGGTGCAAAATCAGTGACTTTATAGGCTTCCCCTTCTGAGGTTTCTATATAAGTATCTAGGACATTTGAATTTTCTTGGTATTCCTGCCTTGAAGTGTAATTTTCGTGTGGAGGCAGAATTGTGAATTCCCCACCTCGCTTCTTATCGAGCATACTTCCAAATAAAAAATCACTGTCAAACCTAGGCATACAGAGCCAGCTTATATTTGTGTTTTTTTCAATATGGGCAATGTAACTGCAATTGCCAATAAGTCCGGTGCCATAGGTGTGCTTTTCCATAAAAATGTGATATGTTTTAATTTGATCGGATCAACGGTTTTTTAACAATATGAAATCAAAATCCCTATTCGATAGGCTAAGTTATTAAAAATATTGCGTTTTTTTTAATGATGTGGTAATATATTGTCAGATGATTTCCAAAAATTTTCTTGGAACATTGACGAGCATACTTTGGTTAATGCTTGGAATTCGTATGATAAAATAATCCTGATTTGATTTTTTTATGCATTCTCCCTGAAAACCTTGCAAAGGTCCGCCTAGTATTTTTACCATTTCACCCTTTTCTATGTTGTCTGTTTCAACCACCACTGAAACGCCCGTTTCAATGATTCGTTGTATGGTGTCAATCTCATCCTGATGAATGAATGAATGCTCTCCAGAAAAGTTGATAAACTTCACAGCACCGGAAACCTGTAAGGACTCCCATAATCTTTCTTTGCTTGTATGTACAAAAATATAGCCATTAAATAGAGGTTTTTGTATTTTTTTCTTCCTGTCGCTCCACTGCCGGATTTCTTCAATCAGGGGCAGGTAAACTTCAGTTCCTTTTTCTTTGAGTCTAAGAGCTACTTTCTTTTCTGCTCTTGGTGCGGTATACATAACATACCAATTAAGCTTTTCAGTCATACTTTGAGGGTTAAAATCCGAAAGTACCGAAATTATTGGCCATACTTCAACTATCGAATTATAAAAATATTGATTTTTTTAAAAACAGCAGGTGTTTTAGTTTTTAAATTCTTTTAATTGTTTTTTAAATATTAAAAAATGTATTTTAAATAATTCTTTATACTGTTGATTTTTTTATTTACTTTTGTGACATACTTTGAAAGTATATTGTTTTGTCAGGTTAACAAATTAAAGAACAACCAGTTATATTGGGTATTTTTATTGTGACCAACTATTTTTGAAAAAAGTTTAATGAGCCTAAATTAAGTTTTAATTGAATTTATTTTGTGGTCAGACATAGTAATAGGCCTAGTTCTGCCAATAAAAGCAAAAAATACAAATACATGAAAGTCGTTAATGTGGTATTATCAGGAGGTGTAGGTAGTCGTTTATGGCCACTCTCCCGGAAAAGTAGACCCAAGCAATATTTGCCAATTTTTGGAGGGCAGTCACTTTTTGAAAAAACGGTGATTAGAAATTCTGAAATTTGTAATCAAGTCATGGTTGTAGGAGGGGTAGACAATTACCAGCTCTCTAGGGATATTTTAAAAAAAACAGCTACCACCGATTACATCGAGCTTGTTGAGGCTGCACCAAGAAATACAGCGGCAGCAATAGCTTTTGCTGCTTTATCTCTTCCTGAAGATGCAATAATGTTAGTGACTCCATCAGATCATTTAATTGGAGATCAAGAAAAATACAATGCTGATCTAAGCCAAGCAGTTGCTTTGGCAAAGAATGGGGATTTGGTGACCTTTGGTTTAATCCCGAGTAAACCAGAAACAGGTTTTGGATACATTGAACATGAAGGAAATAATGTGCTTGGGTTTAGGGAGAAACCAGCATTGGAGCAAGCTAAGGCTTATTTGTCACAGGGTAATTTTCTGTGGAATAGTGGTATGTTTTGTTTTGCAGCCGGCACATATTTAAGTGAGTTACAGAAATATGAACCCGAAGTACTGAAAACTTCAAAAGCGGCTATGGAAAATGCTAAAGAAGGATTTCTTCCACTCGATTTGAGTATGGAAATACCTTCAATTAGTGTGGATTATGCAGTTATGGAGCGTTCTGACAAGATAAAAGTTATACCTTCAAATTTTTCATGGTCAGATATGGGGTCTTTTGAAGCTTTATTCGAATATTATCCTATTGGTAGTAAAGAGAGGGTAGGTGAGAATTTGGTTTTAGGAACTGGGAAGCATGTTGAGTTTATAGGTATGGAAGATGTTGTTTTGGTAGAAACCGATGATGCAATTCTTGTTTTGAACCGGAAGAATGCTCAAGATGTTAAGAAGGTCTATGAACGATTAGAAAAAGAAAATCCAAGTTTACTAAATTAAGGAAATGGTAGATAAAAATGCTAAAATTTATATTGCAGGTCATCGGGGTATGGTGGGGTCTGCGATTCAAAGGTCTCTAGAAGCTAAAGGCTATAAAAACCTATTAGGTTATAGTAGCAAAGACTTGGATTTAACAAACCAATTGTCAGTAAAGCATTTTTTTGAAAAGGAAAAGCCGCAAATAGTTATTGATGCAGCAGCTAGAGTAGGTGGTATTTTGGCAAATAACAATTATCCTTATACCTTTCTTATGGATAATATGTTGATTCAGAATAATTTGATTAATTATTCCCATCAGTTTGGTGTAGAGAAATTTATATTCCTTGGAAGTTCATGTATTTACCCCAAATTGGCACCTCAGCCTTTAAAGGAGGAAAGCCTGCTTACCTCATCTTTGGAGCCTACCAATGAATGGTATGCATTGGCTAAAATCACCGGGGTAAAAGCTTGTGATGCTATAAGGAAGCAATTCGGGAAAGACTTTATCAGTCTAATGCCTACTAACCTTTATGGTCCATATGATAATTTTGATCTTGAAACATCTCATGTGATGCCTGCAATGATCCGGAAATTTCATGAGGCTAAAGAAAATGGAAACAGTCCGGTTACGCTTTGGGGTTCCGGAGCTCCAATGAGGGAATTCTTACATGTTACAGATATGGCAGAAGCTGTTGTTTTTGCTGTTGAAAATAGCTTTAAAGATAATCTATACAACGTTGGAACGGGGAAGGACATGACCATTAAATCATTGGCCGAGTTGATTCAAAAAGTCACAAGGCATACAGGTGAGATAAAATGGGATAGTGAAAAACCTGACGGTACTCCTCGTAAGCTTATGGATGTGAGCAAAATGGCGGCAGCAGGCTGGGAAGCGAAAATTGGACTTGAAGATGGTGTCCGGGACACCTATAAATGGTTTTTAAAGAATATTGACCAATACAAACAGGTCAAATTATAACGATAAAATTTATATTTTTAACAGCTCATTAATTAGATGTCTATGAAAACGGCTTTAATAACAGGTATTACCGGACAGGATGGTGCTTATCTTGCAGAACTACTATTATCTAAAGGGTATATTGTCCACGGAATAAAAAGGAGAGCCTCCTTATTTAATACAGATAGAATTGATCACTTGTATCAGGATCCTCATGAGGATAATAAAAGGTTATTTCTTCACCATGGTGACCTTACTGATTCTATGAATTTGACAAGGATTATACAGGAAACCAAACCTGACGAGATTTATAACTTGGCAGCAATGAGCCATGTTAAAGTTAGCTTTGAGACACCAGAATATACAGCAAATGCTGATGGTATAGGTACTTTGAGGATTTTGGAAGCTGTACGACTTTTAGGGATGGAAAAAACAACTAAAATCTATCAGGCATCTACTTCGGAATTGTATGGTTTGGTTCAGGCTGTACCTCAATCAGAAACTACACCATTCTATCCAAGATCACCTTATGCAGTAGCAAAGCTTTACGGGTATTGGATAACTGTGAATTATAGAGAAGCATATGGAATGTATGCATGTAATGGTATTCTTTTCAATCATGAGTCTCCTTTAAGAGGAGAGACTTTCGTGACTAGAAAAATAACAAGAGCAGTTGCCAAAATAGCTTTAGGTTTTCAGAAAGATTTATTCATGGGGAATCTAGATGCTAAGAGAGATTGGGGGCATGCTAAAGACTATGTAGATGCTATGTGGAGGATTCTTCAGCAAGAAGAACCGGAAGATTATGTGATAGCTACAGGAGTTACTACTAAGGTTAGAGATTTTATTAAAATGGCTTTTGATCAAGTTGGATTCACTTTGAAATTTGAAGGTGAAGGCTTAGAAGAGAAAGGAATTCTAGAGTCAATTGATAAGGAAAAAGCTTTTGATGTTCTTGGAACTTCCAACTTTAAAGTTAAAAAAGGGGATGTTTTGGTTAAAATTGATCCCGCGTATTTCAGACCTACGGAGGTAGATTTACTTATTGGAGATCCAAATAAAGCGATGACAAAACTAAACTGGAAGCCAAAGTATGACTTGAAAATGTTGGTAGAAGACATGGTGCTTTCTGATGTTGGTTTATTCAAGCGCGATGTGCATTTAATGAAAGGCGGTCATAAAGTATTAAACCAAGCTGAATAGGCTGTAAAAGTATATAGCACTTTGATTTTATATGAGCAAAACATTAATTTGTTTTGCTCATATTTTTTACCCTTTTTGAGCTGTATTTTGATTTCTGCCCCGATAAATATTTTTCCAGCATAAATGGTTCGTCTTATTTTTTAAACCCGAATTATGTAATAGGATTTCTCCGCCCTGACAATGTCAGGGGTGAAGCCTGTCCCGTGTTTACGGGAAGTGTTGCAATCGCAAGAAAATCAGGTTGTTTGGATTTTTTAGCATAGCCCCGCTATGGTGAAATTAAAAACAGCAACGAAGTGGCTGATTTTGAAGCGATTTCAGCACGTAATAGATTGTCTCTTGCATATTTCGGGTTAAAACAAACCAAAATTAAGAGCTGCTTTTAGACTTCTTTGATAAGTATCTTTTGATTTCATACTTCAAAATAGTATTCCTATTTCACCCATGATAATTATTCATTCCTAATACACTCCTGGTTAAAGAGACCGTTGTTATTCAAGTATAACACCTATGGATTTAAAAAATCCTTGTTATGTTAATTCCATAGGTATTGCTTACTTTTGTGGAACAATTTAAATCTGTCTTAGTATTCGCTTAACCTGGCAGTGTCATTAATTGCTCATTACTAAATGTAACTGAGGTGGCGAAGCTGTAGATTTTTGGTATTAAATACCTGAATTTATATAGTGTTTCTTTACCTTATTTTTAAATAAAAAGATTCTTCAAGATGATTAGAAAACTCATCCAAAATTTAAAAATAGCACCAGTATTGTTTTGTTTTTTTATTGGTTCGATTGGATTTAGCCAATCTATTCAAAATATTCAAAACCTAAAGGTAGATGAGCTGTCTGATGCTCAGATCGAGCAACTTATTAAGCGGGCAGAGTCATCGGGAATGAATGAGGTTCAGCTTGAAGCATTGGCAATAGAAAAGGGAATGCCTGCTTCTGAAATCAGTAAGTTAAGACAACGTATTGAAGCTTTAAAATCAGGTAATAGAGATGGGGCTGCTAAAACTAGTACAGTTAGAAGTAATCAAAGGGAAGTAGTTGGAACAGTTAACCGACCAACTGTTTTTGATAGCTTAAGAAAGTCAGATCCCTATTACAATCTTAGTCCCCACCAAAAGAAAATATATGGATACACATTGTTCCATAATAGGGAGTTAAACTTTAACCCGAATTTAAATCTCCCTACCCCTGAGAGTTACATATTGGGGACTGGAGACCAAGTGTTGGTGGATGTGTATGGCGCTTCCCAAGCAGCTTTTGATATGACGATTTCACCTGAAGGAAAAGTTCTGGTGCCGAATGTAGGTCCAGTTAATATAGGTGGTTCTTCGGTTGAAAGTGCAAGAACAAGAGTAAGGGCTGCATTAAGTAAAATTTATTCTGGATTAAATGGACCAAATCCCAATACCTTTTTACAATTGAGAGTTGGGAATATCCGCAGTATTCAGGTAACCATGGCCGGAGAACTGAATCATCCAGGTACATACACTTTACCCTCTTTTGCAAATGTATTCAATGCTCTTTACCAAGCAGGAGGGCCTAATGAAACAGGCTCGTTTAGAAATATTCAAGTATACCGAAAAAGTAAATTGGTTGGGCAGGTAGACGTTTATGAGTTTTTGGTAAGAGGAAATGAAAATGGAAATATTATTTTACAGGACAATGATGTGATAATTGTACCACCTGTTCAAACTCGGGTAGAATTGGAAGGTCCTGTTCGTCGGCCAGGCTTGTTTGAAATGAAAAGCGATGAGAGTATTTTAGATCTTGTGACTTTTGCTGGAGGTTTTAAAAGTGAGGCATACAAAGAACTCCTAATTGTAAAAAGAAAGACAGAAAAGGAATTAAGAGTAGATAATGTTTATAAAGATGATTTTGAAACCTTTGCTATTAAAGATGGGGATTTGTATGTTGTAGGAGGAGTTCTTGAACGATACAATAACCGTGCTCAAGTTACAGGTGCTGTCTTTAGACCCGGGGAATTTGCTATTTCTGATGGTATGACGGTTCAAGGGTTAGTAGAAATTGCAGGGGGGATACGTGGAGACGCCTTTTCAGAAAGAGCTACCTTATATAGAACCAATCCTGATTTCACAATGGAAGTACTTACTCTTGACTTAGGAGCAATTCTTTCAGGTCAAGCAGAGGATGTTGTTCTAAAACGTGAAGATATTCTAAACATACCTAGCAAATACGACCTTAAAGAGGAGTACTATGTTCAGATTTCTGGTGAAGTAAACAGAACGGGAGTGTTTCAGTTTGCTAAAAACATGACAGTAGCAGATTTGATAACCAAGGCCAGAGGTTTCAAAGAATCTGCCTCTAATGCAAATATAGAAATTGCTAGGAGAGTAAAAGATGAGGTTGGTGGTGAGATTGCTGAAATACTAACAATTTCAATTGATGGAAACCTGAGGATAAGTGAGGAAGAAAAGAAAGTCATTTTAGCACCATTTGACCATGTTTTTGTTAGGAAGAGTCCAGGTTTTCAGCCAGAGAAAATAGTTTATGTGGAAGGGGAAGTTTTTTATCCTGGAGGCTTTACACTTGAGAAAAGAGATGAGAGAATTTCTGATGTGCTTAGAAGAGCAGGAGGTCTAAATGACTATGCTTACCCTAAAGGGGCAACCCTCATTAGAAGAACAGAGTTTTTTAAGACCAAATCTGAAGAAAATATTAAGCTTGAACAATTGGAGTCCTTGCATAGAAATACTGTTCGTGAGGGGGATATTGAAAATGCCGAAGCAGAAGGAAAACTTTTAGATAGGATTGATGATAGAATGGACCTACTTAGGAATGAGGAATTAAAGAATAGTAAAGATAATAATAAGACCGACAGCTTTTCTGAAGATAAATATCAATTTTTAGGTGAGGAAGACAGCACTGTAATGGAGGTTGCAACAAGAGATAAAGAATTAATTGGGATTGATCTAGGTAAAATTCTATCACAACCTGGTTCTAAATATGATTTAATATTGCAAGAGGGAGATATTATCAGCATCCCTAAGGAGTTACAAACTGTGAGGATGAGGGGGGAAGTCCTATATCCTACTACAGCGAGGTATGATGTGTCAAGAGGCTTTAGAAATTACATTTCAAGATCTGGTGGATTTACAGAACAAGCTCGAAAATCCAGGTCCTACGTTGTTTATGCAAACGGGGATGTGCACAGAACAAATAGGTTTTTGTTTTTTAATTTTTTCCCGAAAATTGAACCTGGAGCAGAGATCATCGTGCCACAAAAACCAAAACGTGAACCAATGTCAGTACAGGCTTGGATAGGGATAGCCTCAAGTCTTGCTACTTTAGGTATTTTAATAGATAGAATATCTAATTAATTAATACTAAGTATTTTAAGGGTTAGTTTTTCCTAAAAAATAAAATTTTAATGCCATAGTGAACTGTAAGATTTAGTTTGGATTCATTTGATTAAAATAAATCTAAACTATTCTCTGTTCTAATTATTTTGATCTAAAGGAAGTGAGGCAATTATTATCAATATAATGGTTTATTTTAGGTTCAGGCTAAGTAACTTTATCGTTTAACATATTCTGATTTTAATAGTTAGGATAATTCAGAACAAATCAGTGTGATAAATGAAAAAGGTACTGGATAAAGTATACTATAGGATATGCTTGTTCTTTTATTTTAAATATAAGACCATCACCAATTGGTTTTATGCTGAGCGATTAAGAAGAGAAATTCTAGTAATTGGTACGGGTGTAAATATTGATGGTAAGATTAAGGTCAATTGTCCAAGAGGTTTAACTCTTGGTAATAATGTTAATTTGGGAAGTGAACTTTATATAGACGCTAGAGCTGGGGTTTCCATAGGGGATCATACACATATTTCACGGAGGGTTTCTATTTATAGTACAAATCGTAATTTTGAGGGTCAATTGTTGCCCTTTGACCATACGTTTATAGGCCAACCCGTAGTTATAAAAGAAGGTGTATGGATAGGTATGAATGTTTCTATAAATTCTGGTGTAACCATAGGAGAGGGGGCAATATTGGGCATGGGAGCTACGATAAGTGAAAACGTGGAGCCCTATGAGATTGTTGTTTCATCAGGACAAAGAGCAATAGGTAAGCGGAATTCTGAGGAGTTTCGTAAAAAACTAAATAAAAATCAAGTTGGTGGATTAAATGGTAAAACTATAGAAGAATCTCTAAAGAAGAACTTCAGATTAAATCCTATTTCCCAATCAGATTCCAGAATGGGCTTAGTGTTCGTTCTTTCTACAGGACGGGCTGGGTCTAAATCCCTAGCCAGTATTTTGGAAAATGTAGAAGAAGTGTCAGCATTTCATGAACCAATTTACTTTTTTTTAAAAACATTAACAGCTCGATTTCTTTGTGGAAAGGTAACTAGAAAAGAGGTCAAAGAGCAATTAATAGAAGTTTATAAGGGTTTGTCTATAATAAAGCCAGGGACAATTTATGTAGAGTCGGATCAGAAGTTAGTAGGAATACTAGATATTTTAGATGAAGTATTTCCTAAAGCCAAGTACATTTGGCTGATAAGGAATCCATATAGTTTTTCACTTTCTTCGAGTTCAAGAGGTTGGTTCTCCGATGGTGATGAAATTCACTTTAATTCCAAAGGCCGAGCGATAATAAATCCAAAATATCATTCTGAGGGATTGCGAAACTTCCTTGTCCATGGGAAGGATATTACTTCGGATGGTTTTAAAGAGCTATCCATTTTTGATAGAAATATTCTTTATTGGAAAATATGGAATGGGAAAATCAACCAATTTTTCACGAGACTTCCTGAAGGCAGAAAACTATTTGTTCGGTTGGAAGAGTTAGATGCTAACCTTATTAAAGTGAGATCCTTTTTAGAATTAAGTGAAAAGATTATACTTAAAAATATTCAAACAAATAAGGTGAAAGGTGGGCATAAAAAGATTTACGAAAACACTAAAACCAAATTAAATTCCCATATAGAAAATTGTAAGGTGGACATTTCATTAGAAATTAAGCAATGGTATCCAGAGAGCCAATAGTTTATTGTCAATTTAGGGGGAGATGTATTGCTTTTTTTGAGGTTAAAATTGAAAACTGTACTATATATAGGAATAATTATCGATTCGATTCGAATAATTCATCTTTAAAATTTTATCTATCTACAGTAATAGTTTAACCCGAATTATGTAATAGGATTCGTAATGAGTGTTGCAATCGAAAGAAAATCAGACTGTTTAGAGATTTTAGCATAGCACCGCTATGGTGAAATTGAAAACAGCAACGAAGTAGCTGATTTTAAAGCGATTTCAGCACGTAATAGAATGTCTATTGCATATTTCGGGTTTAACACAATGTCTTGTTAAAAATTACCGAAAAATCAAGGTATTAATAATAGATGATGAAACTTGATTAAGCCATCAAACCCAATCAAAATGGGATAAAGAAAGAGCCTGAAATGAATTTTTGATTTTAATATCTTGAGATTCCCATTTAAAAGTTAGCCAGGAAGGTTTAAGATTGAGAGGATGTTTAAGATGAAGAGGTTTGGGAATCGTTTGAAATAGTATTGTGAAATTTTGTTAACACCTCTTTGTCCCATTTGGAATTTATTACAATATACAATGTATGAAGAGGAAGTTTAATGGATAGTGAAAAAAAACTTACAATAAAAGTTTCAGTTATTATTCCAACTTATAGGGATTGGGATAGACTAGAACTATGTTTGAAAGCACTAGAAAGACAAAGCTTTCCTTCTGAAAAATTTGAGGTCATTGTAATTAATAATGACCCTTCAGATTCTGTACCAAATTGGCTGTCAATCAATGGATGGAGAGTTATTGAAGAAAAAAAACCAGGCTCCTATGCAGCAAGAAATTCAGGTATTAGGAAAGCCAAGGGTGAAATTCTTGCATTTACAGATTCAGATTGTATACCAGATAAGGATTGGCTTTTAGAAGGGGTAGGGGAGTTAGAAAAATCGGGGGTTTCTAGGCTTGGAGGGAAGATAGAATTATTTAAACCTAAAAATGGAAGCCGATACGCATTCGTTTACGAAAAATACCTTGCCTTTCAGCAAGAGAGGAATGTTAAGGTATTTAAAAAGTCAGTAACAGGTAATTTCTTCTCTAAGAAATTTCTTTTTGATAAATATGGTTATTTCGATGAAAGTTTAATGTCCGGAGGTGATTTTTTCTGGAATCTTAAATTAAGTGCTTTGGGTGAAGAAATAGCTTATGCTGAATTGGCAACTATAAACCATCCTTCCAGAGAATCAATTATTATGATTGCCAACAAAAAGCAGCGAACAATTTTAGGATATTATAAAGAGACGTATTCTTCGCTAAATTTTGGAAAGCAAATATTGACCCTATTTAAAAGGGTATTGCCACCCATTTTCAGGATAAACTATATCCGGTTTGAGTCTATTTCAGACTATTTTCGGGTACTGATGATTAGATGGTATGTGGAATTAGTAGGAGTAAAATATTTAATAAAATTGAAGTGGGCAGATAGAAAAGCCAAAACCAATTAAAGTTGCGTCTAATGAATAAACGAATTTCCCATATGGACCGATTTATTAAAAAATCGCTCCAAGAACAAGAAATATTAATTAAGGACTTAATTAATTTAATTATTGTCTTTAAAAAATGGATTGTCATTGTTGCAGTGACAGTTTTCTCCTTAGGGTTGGTTTATCTTCTGACATCTTCTGAAGAGTTCACTACTTCTTCCAAATTATTGATGGAGCAGTCTAGCGGATTAAATTCAAAAGCCCTTGGTGGCTTGGCATCCATTACTGGCTTAGGGAATCTAGGTATAGGAAATCAAAATACTGAGGCCTTACCTCCAGATTTGATTCCAGAGCTTGTTTTAGAAAGTGATTTCTTAGAGAAATTACTTTATGAAAAAGTTTATTTAAAAGAAGCAAGTGATAGTGTTTCTCTTGTGGAATTTGTCAACGAATATGAAAAATATAATTTTTACTACCATTTAGTAAGGTTGCCTAGTAAAGTGAAATCTATGTTTTTACCCAATACAAATGTAGAAACAGAAAAAAATGACACGTCTATTTCTCATGAAGATGAAGCCATATTGGCATTTGATGCAAGAGAAAGAAAAACAATTGCACAACTAAGAAAAAGAATTGAAGTAGAAAAGGAAGATCGGCTATTATTGATTAAAACAAAAATGCCAGAACCATTAGCAAGTGCACAGCTAAATGAAATTTTAAGCCGTTTCCTAAAAGAATATTTGACCAAAATAATATTGGATAAGGACCTTAAGAATTTTGAGTTTATAGAAGAAAGGACTAAAGAGGCTAAGAAAAGAGTAGAGCAAACGCAGAAAAAATTAGCGAACTTCAGAGACGGAAACAGAGGGATAAATTCCCAACTATTAAAGACGGAAGAAGACAGACTTCTGGCTGATTTTAATTTAGAGTTTAGTGTTTATAATTCATTGGCACAGCAAATGGAACAGTCAAGGATTAAAGTGCAAAATGCGACTCCTTTAATGACTGTTTTCCAGAAGCCTCAATTGCCTACCAATCCTAGTGAACCAAAGTTTTTATTATTGGGAATTGTCTTTCTTGTATTAGGCGGGATTTTAGGGATTTTGTTCTTCTTTGGACTTTTAATTTTAAGGATGCTAACAATTCATTTTTCACATGTTTAGCATAATTATACCTATTTACAATAAGTTTCCACATTTAGACCGATCCATAAACTCGGTATTGAATCAAAAATTTGGGGAATGGGAACTCATTCTGGTAGATGATGGGTCTTCTGATGGAAGCTTTGAAAAAGCGAAGTCATATACTGATAAAAGAATACAGGTATTTCAGAGAAAGCAGCCTGGGCCTGGTGGTTATGCTGCCAGAAACTTAGGCATAGCTAAAGCTAAATACGATTGGGTGGCGTTTCTAGATGCCGATGATGAGTGGATGGACCATCATTTAATAACTTTTTTGGAATTAATTAATTTTCAACCTGAAGCTAAAATCCTTTCCACCTCTTGGACCGACAATTTTGAAGAAAACAAGGAAGGAAGATTTTTTCCTAACACCTATAATAAAAGACATCATTCTAAAGGAATACATGAAATAGACCTCAAGAAATTTTTGAAAAACAGTATAGATGGAGCACCACCATTTTGGACAGGTGCTGTCGGTTTCCGTACTGAGTTGCTTAAAGAAATAGGAGGTTTTCCTGAGGGAAGATGTAAAAGAGGTGGCGATGTAGATACTTGGTTGAGGGCCATCTTTTATGGAGAGTTGGCCATTTGGTCCCCTGAATTAACCGTTGTTTATCATAGAGACTCTGTAAATATGGTAACTAAGGTAGAAGGGTTTGAATTGGGTTGCGAGTCAACTACTGTTCAAAAATTGGCCTCTTTAACTATTGACGATCAAGTCAGCAGTTTGTTGTATAAGTTTTTAAATGCCAGGGTGGTGAGCAGGTGGCTACAAACTTTAAGAGTGGGAAAAAATCCTGATTCTTTGTGGGGTAAAGTAAAGTGGAAGCACTTAACTAAAAAGGGCTTAGTAATTACATTTTGGTCTATTTTACCTTCAAGTGTAACCAAGCAGCTATATCGATTAATAAGTAAAGGCAAGTACGATTAAATCAAACTGATTGAAATTATCCATACCTAATAGTATTCAATTTAAAGAAATCCAGAAATGGGATTTTTTTTCTGTGTTAATAATGGCTCTACTCTTTATGAGAGTCATGGTTGATAGATCAGGATTGGGTGCAGTTATAGGTCTGGCTTTGCTAGGCTGTTTCTTTTTATTACTAATTTTTAGGTTAAGGTTGCCGAAATACCTACTCCTTTATTCTTCTTTGTTTTTCCTATTAATTGGGTATGCATTTATTAATGCTGTTAATATACATGGTGAACCATTTTTTACCGCTCGAGGAGTTATTCGTTATTTCTCGTATTTCGCAGTATTTATTTTAGCCTATTACAGTAAGATTACTTTTAAACAAGTATTTTGGTTATATACAATAATAGTTCTAATACAGAGTGTTTTAGCAGTGTTCCAATTTGCATTTTCGGGTGTTGAAAGACCTAGTGGGACATTTATTAATTCAAATCACTTTAGTTATTTTCTAGTCCCTTATTTTGCCATTTTACTGATTGTTTACAACAAGTACTTACCTGCATTTTTTGTTTTCCTTTTGTCTGCTTTTTTAGGAGGAATGGGAGGGGTTATCAGTTTATTATTGGTCCTTTTTCTATTTTTATCGCATTATGCTAGGCGTTGGCAAAAGATAGTTGCCATTGCTTTATTCCCTTTATTCATCGCTGGGGCCGGGTTTTTAATGCAAAAAAGAGTAAAAGAATTAACCGATATTACAGCTATTTCAGAAAGATTGTCGGAAAACCAAGCCGGTGGAGGTAGCTCTCTTGTGTGGAGGATTGTTACCTGGAAATTAATGTACGACGAACTTGTAGAGAAAGATGGACTTTACACTGGAATGGGTTTAGAATATGCCTCATTAGTAAGTCCCTATTTTTTAGAAAGTAGTATAAGGGAGCCACATAATGATTATTTGAGAATTCTTTTAGAGTTTGGTTTGTTTGGGTTTATTCTATTTGTATATGGCATGTATTATGGTTTGTATAGATTAAGGAAGAATGCAATTGAGTTGAATTCAACACGTTATTATGCCATTTACGCTGCTTTGGCAGCGATTTATTTAGGAATGATTGTTGGTAATATTGTAGTATTAAACACCCTTTGGTGGTTGTTATTAACTATTATTGCAATTATGCATAAAGATGATAAACAAATAGAATTTAAAGCGTCCGTATAAAATGAAAGGAAAACTTGCTATAGTAACACCAGCAAAAAATGAATCCAAAAATATACCTAATTTGGTAAAAAGTATGGCTGGGCAAACTAGAAGACCAGACCTGTGGATTTTTATTAATGACGGGAGTACAGACGATACGGTGGATGTTTTTAAAGAAGAGATTCAAAAGTATAATTCTGATTTTGAAAACACTGAAATTAAACTTGTCGATTATGAGGATGAGGATAAATCTTATGCTCTAGGCCCAAAGTATAGCAGGATTATTAAATTTGGATTGAACAGAATTTTGGATCATGAGAAAGATTCTAAATTTGAATTTGTTGGAATACTTGATAGTGATGTATTCCCAGAGAAGGTTTACTACCAAGTACTTTTGGAGAAATTTGAAAGCAAACCAAAACTTGGAATTGCTTCTGCCTCTAAACAAAAAGAGGATTATGGCACGGAAATTATAACAAGTTATGTAAACAAGAGTTTTGCTCCCAGTGGTTTCAGGGTGTGGCGTAGAGCTTGTTTAGATCAAACTGATTATACAATTTCAGTATCTCAGGATTCTGTATCAGCAGCAAAAGCCATAATGATGGGATGGAAAGTAGAATCCTTTCCTGAGTTGGAAGTTAGTCTAAGACAGCGCGGAGCAAAATTTGGCTATGAATATTATGGGAAATCAGCCTATATGCGTCATGTTCCATATCTTTATGTGTTGGCAGGTGCTGCAAGAATGTATTTTTCGGGAAAGAAAGCTGATGCAAGACAGTATATCAAAGGGTACAATGAGTCAGCCAAAAATAAAATCAATAGAATTGAGGATCCATTGGCTATAAAGTATTTTAAAAATAGGTTTTTTTATAAAATAATAGGTAAATAATGAAACCTAAAGTTATACTCTTAATTTATGGCTCAGGGGGACATAGGGCCCAAATGGAAAAATTGCTTGATAGAATTAAAAAGGAGTACGAAGGAACACAAGTTAAGTTTATCGGGGTTTCAGAAAGTGAAGCTTCTATTCACCATCCTATTATTGTTGAAACTTACGAACAGCCTCCTTTTAGAAATAAGTATTTTTCTATAATGAATCTGTTGAGCATTCCACTTAAATATTATAATTTTATTTCATGCTTTTTTAAGATTCAAAGAAAATACAATGTGCTTTCCATTATTTCAACTGGTCCTGGATTGGCTATCCCATTTTCGGTAATGTTTAAAATGAAAAACTGTAGGATAGTTTTTATTGAAACCTGGTCGCGCTTTGAAACCCAGTCTTATGCGGGAAAAACAATGTACAGGTTAGCAGATAAATTTTATATACAAAATAAATCTTTAGCAAAATTTTACCCTAAGGCCATTTACTCCGGATTATTATGAGAATATTGGTAACAGTCGGAACGACTAGATTTGACTCTCTAATAAAGTATCTAGATGAAACATTTGCAGGTCTGGATTTTGAATTTACTTTTCAAATAGCCGATGGTAAATATGAACCTGTTAATTTCCCGTTTTTTACTTTTAGTTCTGATATCAATACTTATTATAAAGAAAGTGATTTGGTAATTTGTCATGCTGGAGCAGGTACAATTTATAAATTACTAGAATCCAGAAAGAAGGTGATAATTGTTCCAAATACTGAAAGAACAGATAATCATCAATTGGACATAGCGAAATATATGGGGGCTAATGGATATGCGGTTACAGTTAAAGATTTCACTTTGTTACCTGAATCAATTCAAAAAGCCAGCCATTTTGATTTTAGGATATTTGAAAAACACGATTTTGATAAAACCAGAGAAATCATTTCATTTTGTTTAGGGAAACTTGAAAACTAGTATATTCAGCAATAATACATGACAATGAAAGACCAATTACAATGGTGGCTGATTATTCTGCTCTTTTTTTCGAGTACAATAGCCATTTTCCCTCAAAACATGGCTCCTGGGACGCCTGTTTTGGAAGAGTATGGCAGAAGAGAACAATTGCTATCGAATAGTTTAGATTCCTTAAAACCACAAGGCTTTAGGCCAGACCTTTCTATTAAAGCTTTATTTGCAAAACCAGAGGAAAATACTCAAAAAGTATATGGTTTTTCGGTTTTACCTGTACAATCTAAAATACAGTACAATAGCAAGAGGCCTTATGGTTACGGAGGATATGGCATGCACAATGGAAGGGGGTATGAACAATACCTAAGCGCTGGGCTATATGGATATTTAGGGATTTTACATCTTCAATTACAGCCAGAATTTGTATATTCTCAAAATAAAAGCTATCAGGGATTTAGCAGTGATTTTCCTATTGAAGTTTTAGTGGATAGGTTCCATTTTTGGAATAGAAATGATCGTCCAGAGTTGCTGGCAAAAGGGAATTCCAATAGTTTATGGTGGGGACAATCTAGTCTTACGGCCAAATTTGGAGGTTTTGAAACGGGGATTTCAACACGAAGCATATGGTGGGGGCCAGGTCAATGGAACTCCTTGACATTTTCAGGAAATGCTGAAAGCTTCCCTCATTTAACGTTAAATTCTCACCGCCCATTAAAGACCTTTTTAGGTCAATTTGAAGGTCAGTTGATAGTGGGGCGCTTAGAGAGTTCTGGAATGGCTGCTTCGCAAAATGATGGACTCAATGAGAGGTTTTTCCTACCATTGGATGAAGATTGGAGATATCTGAATGCGATAATGATCAATTACCAGCCCAAGTGGGTGCCAGGGTTGTTTTTGGGCTTTTCTCGAACATTTCAGCAATACAATGATAAAAGAGGTACACAGTTTCGTGATTACATGCCGATCTTCGATGCCTTCCAAAAAGAAAAATTCTTTGACGACGGGAATTCAGTGGCCTTTGATAGTGAGGCTAGGGACCAGCAGGCTACGTTATTTATGCGATTTGTAAACAAAAAAGCAAAAATTGAAATTTATGGAGAATATGGTAGAAGAGACCATGCTTTAAACTGGAGGGATGCAATACTTAATCCAGAGCATTCTCGAGCTTATCTAATGGGTTTTCAAAAGCTTGTCACTTTGGCAAAACAAAATACCTATCTTCAAATCCGTAGCGAAATTCTACATCAACAGGAGTCTGTAAACAGATATATTCGCTATTTAGGACTTGGAGGGAGAACATCTTGGGCCACACATTATCAAGTAAGAGGATTTACTAATCGAGGTAAAGCCTTAGGCTCTGGTATAGGGACAGGTAGTAATAGTCAAACTTTTGAAGTTTCCGTTGTTGAGGGGTTCAACAAGTTGGGGATTATGGTGGAAAGAATAGCCAATCACCAGGACTTTTATTATAGAGCTTTTGGGCAGGATGAGAAGACTCTTCCTTGGGTTGATTTTACTTTAGGCGTATTAGCTGACCGACAATGGAATAACTTTCTGGTTGGTTCCCAATTTCAATTGGTAAATGGGAAAAATTATCAGTGGCAAAGCGATCCACTTAGCACTTCTGCATTTCCAAAAAACAAAAGCATGTTGTCCTTTCATGGGAGGATTCATTTGGTGTATTTATGGGGTGGAATTAAATGAAATTCATCCTTTCTTTATAATAGCGACAAAAAATTAAAATGAAAATATTAGTTACTGGAACTGCAGGTTTCATTGGCATGCATTTGGCAAAAAAGCTTTTGGATAGAGGTGATGAAGTGGTTGGATTGGATAGTATTAATGATTATTATGATGTAAACCTTAAAAAAGATCGATTGAGAGTAACAGGTATAGAGCCAAATAATATAAAATATGGGCAGCCTATCAAAAGTATAAATTATCCTAATTACACTTTCTTACAATTAAATCTTGAAGATAAGGAAAGTATTCTTAATCTATTTAAAGACCAAAAATTTGATAAAGTAGTCAATCTAGCGGCTCAAGCAGGAGTAAGGTATTCTTTGACAAACCCAGATGTTTATATTCAATCTAATATTGTTGGTTTTGGTAATATACTGGAAGCTTGTCGGTACAATGATATTCAGCACCTGACATATGCCTCATCCAGTTCTATATATGGAATGAATACTGAAATGCCATTTTCTACGAGTCAAAATGTGGATCATCCGGTTTCTGTTTATGCTGCTTCTAAGAAGTCAAATGAGTTAATGGCACATACTTATAGCCATCTTTTTGATCTTCCGACAACAGGATTAAGGTTTTTTACTGTATACGGACCTTGGGGTAGACCAGATATGGCACTATTTCTGTTTACAAAAGCTATACTTGAAGGAAATCCTATTCAAGTATTCAATTATGGAGAAATGCATAGAGATTTTACCTTTGTGGGGGATATAGTAGAAGGGGTTTTGAACGTGTTGGATAACCCTGCAATTCCAAATCCAAATTGGACCTTAGAAACTGGAGATGTTAGTAAATCTAAAGCCCCATATGCTATTTATAATATTGGCAACTCTAATCCTATCCGATTAATGGACTTTATAAAGGTTATTGAGGATTGTTTGGGACTTGAAGCTAAACTTGAATTGCTTCCACTTCAACCAGGTGATGTCCCGGCTACCTTTGCAGATACTTCACCACTTGAACAAGAGCTTGGTTATAAACCGGATACCCCATTAAGTTATGGTGTTGGCCAATTTGTAGATTGGTATAGGAATTATTATAATGTTTAATATTTTATAGGTTTATATTAAATTTTTAGTGAAATTTTAATATTATAAGGTCCTAATGTGTATTTTTGTTAAAATTCTTTTCTTATGAATATTTTTCTGGCAACAGTCACTTCTTTTTTCTTTGGTTTTTTAATGACGCCTGTGCTGATTTTGATCCTAAAGAAGATCAAATTTACTGAGTCACCAGGTGGAAGAAGGATACATGCTGGAAGTATTCCCTCAATGGGAGGGATTGCCATTGTTTTTGCTACTTTCGTTGGCTTATTTGCATGGCTTAGTTTCGATCAAATTGTAGAAACACGCTATTTTTTAGTTGGTCTTGCGATTATGTTCTCAGTGGGTTTGAGAGATGATCTTATTGAACTAACAGCCATTCAGAAACTTGTAGGACAGTCCATTCCTGCATTTTTCGTTATCGTGATGGCTGATATTAGAATATCAAGTTTATACGGTTTTATGGGGATTTATGAAATCCCTTATCTTATAAGTGTTGCAGTTACTTTCTTTGCAATTTTAGCATTAACCAATTCCTTTAACTTAATTGATGGTGCGGATGGATTAGCAGGTACGCTTAGTCTGGTGACTTTAAGCATACTTGGTTTTTGGTTTTATACTGCAGGAATGATTTCTTACAGTTTAATTTCATTTACTTTGGTAGGTGGGATTTTGGCCTTTTTAGTATTTAACTGGCATCCAGCTAAAATCTTTATGGGGGACACTGGATCCTTAAGTGTAGGATTTAGCCTTACCGTTTTAGTAATCTTATTTGTTGATAAAACAGGGCTCATGGCTCCTTGGGAGGGATTAAAATTAAATGCACCCTTTTCTGCAGGTCTGGCATTTTTAATTGTCCCTGTTTATGATACGGTTAGGATCTTTATAAAACGAACCATGAATGGCAAGTCGCCACTCAAACCAGATAAAAGTCATGTCCATCACTTTTTGATTAGAATGGGTTTACAGCATGACCAAGTATCCTTGGTGTTGGTTTTTGTAAAATTAGGCTTTATTTCCATTGTCTTTTTTGGTTACTCTTTGAGTGATCATGTTTTACTTCCTACCCTAGCTATTATAGCAACTATCCTAGGTATATGGATGGACAGGAATACCCTGAAGAAAGTCAAAGCCAATTGTAAAAATTCACCTTCCATTTCAGGAAAAAACACCAGTCGGACAAAGAGAAAACAAAGCAAAAGAAAACCTTCAATTGCAAAAAATATTTTCTCAAATAATGAGATCAATATGAATTGAGCTAATTATTTAGCAATTAAACAAAAAAGGCGTTGTGATTTCAACGCCTTTTTTGTTTTTAAACCCGAAATATGCAATAGACAATCTATTACGTGCTTAAAACGCTTCAAAATCAACCACTTCGTTGCTGTTTGGATATTTTTTTAGCATAGCACCGCTATAATAAAATATCCAAACAGCCTGATTTTCTTGCGATTGCAACACTTCCCGTAAACACGGGACAGGCTTCACCCCTGACATTGTCAGGGCGGAGAAATCCTATTACATAATCCGAGTTAAACTTTCTCCCAAATTATCCGGGACCTTCCATTTAGGCTACTTTGTCCTTACCTTGAAAAATGGTTTAAACATCACATATTTCAACTCCTTGTTTTAAAGAAGCCAGTTTATCCGGTCTTTTGGGGATAAATTCCTGACCTATATATCCTTTATATCCAGTGTCTAAAATAGCTTTAACAATGGCAGGATAAAACAATTCCTGGGTTTCGTCTATTTCGTTTCGACCAGGAACACCTCCCGTATGGTAATGAGAAATATAAGGATGATACTCTTTAATCGTTGCTATGACATCTCCTTCCATAATTTGCATGTGATAGATGTCATACAATAACTTCATGTTTTCAGAACCTACTTCTTTACATAATGCTACACCCCAAGCAGTATGATCGGCCTGGTAGTCCTTATGATTCACTTTACTGTTCAGAAGTTCCATGCACATTATAACGCCATGTTTTTCTGCAATAGGCATAATTTTCTTTAATCCTTGAGCGCAGTTAGTGATTCCAATTTCATCATTTAATCCATTTCTATTACCTGAGAAGCATATGATTTGCTTGTATCCTGCGGCAGCAACCTTAGGAATTACTTCTGTGTAACTCTTAATTAATTCATCATGAAGCGCTGGATTATTCCATCCTTTTTCTATTCCTAAGCCTGCCCCCCAAGGCATTGCACAATAGAGACCATATTTTGACAGTATAGGCCATTCCTCAGGCCCCGCTAATTCTATTGATTTTAGGCCGATTTCCACAGCTCCTTTGCACAAGTCTTCAAATTCTATGTCATTGTAACACCATCGACAGACAGAGTGATTTACATTGCCTTTTAATTCCAAAGGCAATTGGGCTTCTGCTGCGGATAATCGATGAGATAGTGAAGGCACGAGCATACTTGCAAGGCCTGTTCCTGCGATCTTTTTCAATGCGGTTCTTCTTGGATTAAGGTTTTTCATTTAATTTTCTTTTTTAAGAATAGACAGTAGTAAATCTTGCTTTTAGCTTTACAATTTGTCCAATTTTTTTTTTCTTTTAATCATTAGCTGTCTTTTTTCAGGGACATTAGAAAGGTCACTAGGTCAACCAGTTCCTGTGTGCTCATCGACTGTTCTAATCCTGTTGGCATCATTGAATTTTCCATTTGTTTCATTGAGGCCATATCACTGGTCTTTATGGATACAGTACTTCCTCCAGGTAGTTTTAAATCAATATCGGTTTCAGTTTGACTGGTAATGATTCCACCTAAAGTACTCCCATCTTTCATGTTGATAAGATAACCCTCATAGCCAAAACTAATTCCTGCATCGGGATGTATTATAGAAATAAATTGGGCTTCCTTGGATAGCTTGCTGCCTATCTCAGTAAGTTTAGGGCCGAAATCCATCCCTATATTCCCTGCCTGATGACATACTGCACAGTTGTTTTTAAATACCTCTAATCCCTTATCTTTATTCCCTTCCATGGCCAGTAAGCTACTCATTGAAGGAAGGGGATTGTCATTGTCCTTGGTATTGTCCAAATAACTAGCTGCTTCGGTCCTAATGTTTTTCCTCCAGGCCCGGCTTACACCAGAAACAGCCGATGCGATTAGGTCTTTTGGGATTTCATTTTCTTTTAATAGAATTAAAACTCGATCCTCACCACTGTAACTGCTACCAATTGCCGAAGCTGCTTCTTTTCTTACCATTATGGGCAAACCAGAATTGAATGTGATCTCTTCTATGATTGCAATTGACTCACTATTTCCAATTCCTTTTAACGCATTTATGGTTGGGTAAATTCTTTTTTCGTCACCACTGTATAATTCCTTAAGGATTATTTTTTTTCCACCTTGTCCCAATAGTAAGGTAGCTGCAGTTTTCCCTAAATTATTGTCATATTCTTTTATTGCCATTTGCAACAAACGGGCATTCTCTGTAGGGATGTCAAATTTTTGAACCAACTCTAAATAAGCCTCAGTTCCATAGGTCTCATTCAATGCGTTTTTTAATGCCTCTTGGGCCAAAGTAGATTCTTTTAAGTAAGATGCCGGAAGGTGAGTTAAAACAAGCTTTTTTAATTCTTTGTCGCTACCCTGACCTTCCTTACTTAATTGTTCTTCTTCAAGCATCTTTACTAAGGCCTTCGATTTTTCTTTTTGATCTGGATTAAAATCAAAAGCCCTAAAATACCTCAGCCGGTCTTTTATTGGATTATTAGTGTCTGAAGCCAATTGAGCCAATTCAGGGATGGCTTTACCAGTCCTAGATCTCCATATGATATCCTGTCCTTTTTTACTGTTGATTATTTCCTTTTCTGCTTTTTTTAACCACGTGGAATAATATTGATCCCAATTGTTTGATGCACCTATTCCCAATGCTTCTAGGTACCATCTGTCTTCTCCATCATGTTGTAAAGCTAAAGTAGCCCAAAACTCTGCAGCTTGATCCGATTTATAATTTCTTAATGCAATGGCAACCTCTCTCCTTACTTGTGGATCTTTGTCACTAACTAATTGCTGAATTATTGGAGTAAGGTCCATACCCGATTGTCTTGCAGCCCTAAATGCTGTAATTCGAATATCTGGATTGTCACTTTTCAAGGCGTTTTCAATATAGGCTACATTATTATTTCCTATTTTAGAAAGCAACCATAAGGCTCGAGCTTTAAACCTAGGGTTATTGTTCTCATTAAATACTTTTTCTAAGCCTGGTACCGCATCGTTACCTATATCTTTTAAGCTTACCCAGCCTTGGTAACGCATAGATAGGTTAGGGTTCAAAAGTGCTTCAATCGCCCCGTTTACCGTATTGAGATCATAGGAAGGGTTATTGTAGGGTTCCCCCTGCTTAGAGATTCGGAATATTCTCCCCCTGTTCAAATCTCCTGCCTGATGACCACCTACTCCTGGATCATACCAATCAGATACCATTATTGATCCATCTGGAGCAACACAAACATCTGAAGGCCTAAACCATTGGTCCTTATTTCCTTCCATTATATTTTCAATTGAGGCTTTGTAACCTGCTCCATCCTTTTTGACTGGATAGGCCCTTACCACATTTGGCCCTGCATCAGTGTGTATCATCTGGTCCCAAAAAACTTCAGGTAAAGCCCGCCCTTCATACACGACCATTCCGGTAGGTGAACCGGCTCCTGTTTGTAAAAGGTTGGGAACTACTCCAGGATCATTTAAATGCCAGTGTTGTAAGGGAATCTCTTTTTCTAAATTGGTTCTGTTAGCTCTCCAACCTGCATTGGTCATTTCATCTCTGTAGCCAAAATTCCCATATTCCATTACATAATTGATTCGCACTCCCTTGTTGCCATCATCGTCATTGTCTGATTGCCACATGGTGCCGTATGAGTCTACTGCTACTTCATAATTGTTTCTGAAATTCTGCCCTAAAACCTCTATTTCTGAAAAATCAGGGTTACTTCTGAAGACAAGTCCTTGCTTGTAATTCTCAGTATTGATTGACTTACCGTATTTATCTTTTAAAACTTGGCCATTTTTATCCGTAATCGTTCCTCCTGCATTACCGAAATTAAAATAAAATTTCCCGTCTGGCCCGAATACAAAGGCATGCATACCATGATCATGCTGCTCGCCTCCTATTCCCTTAAAAATCACTTCTTTTGTGTCTGCTTTGTCATCTCCGTCTGTATCAGTGAGAAGCCATACATAGGGGCTTTGTGAGACAATAGCCTGGTTCCCCATTACCCAAATCCCTAATGGTGCATTTAATTCTGGAGATTGGTAGAAAACGGTACTTTTATCAGCTATACCATCCCCGTCACTATCTTCTAAAATCAATATTCTATCTCCTTTTGGATTGGTTTCATTCCCGGTTAAATCTGGTCTATAATTGTATGCTTCGCAAACCCATACTCGGCCTTTATGGTCTATGTCAATATTTGTAGGGTTGGTGAGTGTCGGCTCTGAAGCAAAGACTGTTGCCTGTAACTTTTCATTTACTTTTATTCCAGACAAGGCATTTTCAGGATTTCTTTTTTCCTCTTCTGATAACTGATCAAAGGGCTTAATTAATGTTGTTTCTTTTGTATTATCCTTGCAGGAAACACCTAATAATAGACATAGAAACAGGCTCATTAACCTTATTTGGATTTTTTGGGTTGCCATTGTTTATTTGGAGTCTTTAGTTGCTAATTTCAATCTTATAATAAAAAGAAAATTACTTTATTTACCCAATATTTATAGAAATTTTTAATTATTGTTTTACCTTCTACTCCAAACTATGTTCGGTTTTCATTTTCTTTTTTTATTTTGAACTCCTTTGGTTTGGAGGGGTTTACTTAATGGTTAATTTATCCCCAAGGTTAAAGAGGAATTGTGAAAATTTAAACCTGCTAATCGAAGTCTATATTTACCCCCGCAGCTGAATACAATCATCCAGGTTTAGAAGTGCTTTGGTTTGAGGATGTGAAACCCACTTGGAGGCATGGTCTGGCCCCAATGTATTACCCTACGCATTGCACCGCTTTATTGGTAAGTGTGACAGGCTAACCAAAGTAAGTTGTCTTGGCTATAATAAGGGTGAAGGATTACTTAAACCCGAAATATGCAATAGACAATCTATAACGTGCTGAAATCGCTTCAAAATCAGCCACTTTGTTGCTGTTTTCAATTTCACCATAGCGGTGCTATGCTAAAATCTCCAAACAGCCTGATTAATTACATTCACCAAAATCCCGTAAAACATAGATTTACAAGATTGGAGTTACAGTTCTTACTGGTCTCATCTTTCAGAAAAA